>NZ_JAKRFL010000009.1:0-145032 GCF_022348105.1 Halomonas sp. MMH1-48 | reverse complement strand
AGTGGCGAGAAGGTCAGCTTTTCAGGTACCATTTTGGAAGCGGCTGTTGGTGCTTGATGGATTGGTTAGGTTCTTGAAATCATAGCACTTTCAGCCGCTTTCTTTTATACCCTGTGAGAAATCCGGGCTAGCACAGGAAACCGAAAATGAGCCACAACCCGCGCCGCTTCACCCGTCCCGTTCGCCTTATCGTTTCCGTAGAGGCTGACACTGTGGCCAGTATTGACCAACTGATGAAGCAAGGCCGCCAGCATACCCACCGCAACCGTGCCGAGTTCGTTAGACGCGCGATTGAAAGGGAGCTATCACGCTGCCAGTCTGATGATTTTCATACCCCTTAAAAAGAGTCTCTTTGATGATTTTCAGACATGTTTACGCGCGCGTGGCCTGTTAAGCAGGTGAATAACAGGCGCTTCGATGATTTTTCTGAGGTCACTTTGTGCGTACTGATGCTGGAAAAACCTTCATGCCAGCATTGCCCACCATGGCATATTGAACGCGCCTAAGCCTTACCCCTACCCTAAGATTACCCCAAGGATTACAGCGCCCGTGATGGCGCTGCTTTCGTTTGTCTGGCTGGCGCTAATAGGTGGCTGATGTGCTGGGAATAGGCGACTGATGTGGTGCTGATGCAATGCTGTAGCGAGCATTTTCTGTGGGGGCGCCTGTGGGGGCGAAACGAAAATACGGCCAATACACTAAGGGAGGAATGAAGCCAAAGTATTGATTTAACTGGCGTCCCTGGCAGGAGTCGAACCTGCGACCTGCCGCTTAGGAGGCGGCTGCTCTATCCTACTGAGCTACAGGGACTAACGGGGCGCATAGTATAGCGGTTTGATCCGCCCCGGCCAACCGCGGTTTTGCATCGGCAGAGGTCATATCCAACCGAGCAGGCGAAGAGCGAAGATACCCAGTGTCACGGTCACGCTGGCCATGAGCGTGGTCATGGCGATGATATTGGCGGCCAAGGCCACGTTCCCATTGATCGCTTTGACCATCACGAAACTGGCGGCAGCGGTGGGGCTGGCAAAGAAAAGAAACAGTAGGCCGAGCTGATTCCCCGAAAACCCCATCAGCCACGCAGCCAATGTGGAAAGCACGGGTAAAACCACCATTTTCATACTGCTGGCGCTGAGCGCCACTTGGCTTCCCTCTCGCATGCTGGATACCGATAGCGTTGCGCCGATGCATATCAACGCGAGCGGTAGCGTCAGCGAGGCAAAGTAATTACCCGAGGTCATTACCCAGCTGGGCAGCGACACCGAGAAAGCGGTAAAAGGTAGCGCAGCGAACACCGAAAGAATCAGCGGATTTTTGATGATATGACCCATCAAACTCCGCCAATCGGTCGCTTGGCCGGGCTGATAGGCCGCCAAGGCAACAACGGAGAGCGCGTTATACATCACGATCACCACCCCCAGCAGCAAACTACCGGCGGATAACCCATAATTGCCGTACATGCCCGCCGCCAAGGCCAAGCCTACGACCCCACAATTTCCGCGAAACGCTCCTTGAACATAAATGCCCCGGTCGGCTCTTGGCACGCGCAGGTGCGCCCAACCCCAACTCAGCAAAAACTGGCCCAACGTGGCGAGGGCAAAAAAGAGCAGTAACGGCACATCTAGAGCAACGCTCAAGTCAGCTTTGACTAGGCTGAGAAAGATCAGCGTGGGCAGTGTGGCTTTGAACACGAGAGACGAGGCGGTCGAAATGAAGGCGCTATCGATCCAGCCCAGGCGCTTCAAGGCAATCCCGATGAACACCATGGCAAAAACAGGCAGGGTCACGTCTAAGGTGCGTGTAAAGAGTTCAAGTAAGTCCACGAAGGCGCTCTCAGTCGAATCAGCATCCTCTTATACTCTACCGTTGACTGAGATTTGTCGACTCGCTAGACAGTCTCGTCACCATAAGGGAAAGTAAGCACAAACGCGCACCGTCACTGATAGGTCACTTATGGTTTTGCCCCTCAACCATGAAAACGAAGAGCAGCGCCTTCTCACGCTCAAGCGTTATACGCTAGGGGACTTGTCGGCTGACGACCACTTCGACCGTATCACTCAACTGGCTGCTGCCTACTGCGATACGCCCATTGCGCTAATGACGCTCGTCGATGACACCCATGTGTGGGTCAAGAGTAGCGTGGGCCAATCCACGCAGCGGATGCTGCGAGAACACTCATTCTGCGGCATCGCCATCGAAAAACGAGCGCTATTCGAAGTACAAGATGCCCGTCAGGACGCCTCGCTAAAGCAATTACCCCTGGTGAGTTCGCCTCCGCACATCGTATTCTATGCCGGAGCGCCTCTGATCGCAGACAATGGCAGCGTCATCGGCACGCTCTGCGTCATGGACACCCAGCCCCGTCGGCTCTCCAGCGTACAAAGCGCGCTACTTCAGCAACTGGCCAGTAGCGCGGTCCTGCAGTTCGAGCACTATGTATCTCAACGTGCCTACGATGCCATTGGCAACGCAGCGATTGGTCTCTGGGAAATGGACGTGCCCAGTCGCGCTACGCACTGGAACGATGTCGTCAACGAGCTCTACGACGTAGACAAGCGTGATGCTCGCACCTTCGAGCAGCGCATGGAGGCTTATACCCCCGAGGACCGCCAGCGCCTGATGGACGCCATCGACTCGGCTATCGAGCAAGGCCTTGCGTTTAACGACACGTTTCAATTGATCACGGTCAGTGGCGAGCCGCGCTGGGTCAGAATCACCGGCAACCCGCTAGTGGTCAACGGCCACGTGGTGCAGCTCATCGGTACGATGCTGGATGTCACTCCGCGTAAACAGATCGAAACCCAATTACTGCGCCAGCAGGCATTGGAGCAAGCCATCATGCGTGCTCAGGCGAGCTTCATCGATGGCCAAGGCAATGCCAAAGCGCTCGACCCGCTGCTCGAAGATCTATTGGCATTGACCAGCAGCGAATATGGCTTCATTGGCGAGGTGCTATATAACGAGAGCCAGGTCCCCTACCTCGTCGCCCACGCAATCACCGACATCACGTGGGATCGAGCCTCCAAGCTGTTTTATGATCAGAATGCTCCCGATGGAATGGTGTTCAGCAATCTCGACACCCTTTTTGGTCATGTAATGCGCCATCAACAGGTGGTGATCTCCAATACGCCCGCCCTCGATAACCGACGAGGCGGGTTACCGCCAGGGCATCCGCCGCTGAATGCCTTCTTGGGCGTGCCGATTCACTCTAACGGCCACTGTATCGGGATGATTGGCCTCGCTAACCGCCCTAACGGCTATGACGACGCCCTGGTCGAATTTTTGGCACCGCTACTAGGTAGCATAGGGCAGTTCATCAATAACCTTCGCAATCACCGTCAGCAGCGCCAAGACCAGCAGGCCATTGCTCGCCTGTCGATGGTGGCCAAAAATACCAGTAACGGTGTCGTCATCACCGATGCCAAGGGCAATATCGAGTGGATCAACGACGGCTTTACACGACTAAGCGGCTATACCTTCGAAGAAGCCGTGGGTAAAAAACCTGGCAAGCTAGTCCAGGGAAGCGCCACCGATAAAGCCACCGTGCGGCGTATTGCGCATGCGCTGCGCGACAGGCAGCGGTTCGAAGAAGAGCTGCTCAACTACCGTAAAGACGGCACGCCTTATTGGGTACACATTAGCTGCAACCCACTTCCCGATAGCGAGCAGTCAGGTGGAGGCTTCATTGCCATTCAGTCGGATATTACCGACACGAAGCGTCACGAAGAAGCGCTGTATAAAGCTGCGAACATCGATGAATTGACGGGACTACCCAATCAACGCTTAGCCCGCACGCAATTAGAGGCGCTCATCCAGCAGCGCGAACCGTTGACGGTCTACGTCCTCAACATCGATGATTTCAAACGCCTTAACGACATGTTCGGCTACCCCGTGGGTAATCGTATTCTAACGCGCATAGCGAAACGCCTGCAGGCGTCGATCAAACCGTTGCGCGGGCAAGGCATTGCCGCACGGCTTAGCGGCGATGAGTTCGTGGTGGTCGCCCCCACCCAGCACTTCAACAGCGCAGCGCTGCAAAGCGCCATCCAGCAACCCATGAAGGTACATGGGCATAGCTTGAAGCTAACGACGTGCATTGGGATGACGTGTTTCCCAGAGGACGAAGTAGACCCTGACACGCTCTTTCGACACGCTTACCAAGCGCTGTATAAAGCCAAAACCCAAGGCGTCTCCCAGTGCGTTCGCTACAGCACCGATGAAGAGTACCTTTCCCGGCTACGTCAGCAAGAGCGCACCGCCATTCAGCATGGATTGAGTCACGGCGAGTTCCAGCTTTTCTATCAACCTCAAGTCGATTTGCAATCGAAAGAGGTGGTAGGTGCCGAAGCGCTGATCCGCTGGCAGCATCCTACGCGGGGGATTTGCGCTCCAGGTGAGTTTTTACCCCTCATCGAAGGCAGCGAACTGGAGTTTCTACTGGGCGAGTGGGTCATCGAAGCCGCTCTGAAACAGCTTCAGCAGTGGCAACGCGTCGGTATTTCGCTGCAGGTCAGCGTCAATGTCAGCCCGCAGCACCTGCTGCACCAAGGATTTTTGCCTCAGCTGGAAAAGTTATTAGCTCGCTATGCCGATGTGCCCACCAAGCTGCTGGCCATCGAAATTTTGGAGTCCGCCACGCTGGATGACATGCAAGCGGCGCTGCATGTGCTCGAAAACTGTCAACGGCTGGGGATCGACGTGGCGCTGGACGATTTCGGCACCGGCTACTCGTCGCTGGCGTACTTTCGCCGCCTGCCGGTGCAGTTGATCAAAGTCGATAGAGACTTCGTTCGCGATATGCTGGCGAGCGAAGATGATCGTGCGATCGTAGAGAGTATCGTCTTCTTGGCCAAGAAGTTCGCGCGCCCCGTGCTAGCAGAGGGCGTCGAGACCCTGGCACACGCTCAAGCGCTGCTGTCGCTGGGCTGCTACTTGGCCCAGGGCTACGGTATTGCGCGCCCCATGCCCGCCGAAGCGCTCCCCCAGTGGCTGATCACTTGGCAGCGGGAAGGTTTCCCAGACGCGTCTTAATCGAACAGCTCTATGGGGTCGAACTGTTCGGGCAATTTGACGACCACGGCGTCTCGCCCCTCCCCTTTGGCTTCATAACTGGCCGCATCTGCCCGGGAAATCGCCACATCGACCGTTTCGTCGCTTTCATCGAAGGTCGTCACGCCGATGCTGAGCGTCACGCTGTACTCTTTGCCCTCATGGGTCACGGTCACCTCGCTCACCGACTGACGCAACGACTCTGCGATACGCTCGGCCTGTCCCAGCGTACAGCTGGGTAGCAGCACGGCAAACTCATCTCCCCCTTGGCGCGCCACATGGTCACTGCGACGTACTTCCCAGGCCACGATTTGAGCGATACGGCGGAGCATCTCGTCTCCCAGCGCGTGGCCGCCCTCGTCGTTGATAGGCTTGAAATGGTCCAGATCGAAGAGAAGCAGCGCAGAGGGCGTGCTGGTCTTCTGGAAGTCGGCGAATGCCTCTTCCAACCGGCGCTCGAATCCACGTCGATTGAGTAGCCCCGTCAACGGGTCGTGCTCTGCCTCCCAGCGCTGCAACGCCTCTTGCTGGCGACGCTCGGTAATGTCCTTCACGACCCCGACCAAGCCCAGCGAGTGCCCCCCTTGAGACAACATGACCACCCGTGCATGAATGTCCAGCCACAGCGTTTCATGGTCGCTGCGCACGAATCGTAGTTGGCGCACGAAATCGCTACCGGTTTTCAAGCTGTGAACCCACATGTCCCTCGCCCCTTCTCGGTCGTCAGGGTGCACCTGCTCCATCCACGCCTCCATGGGCGTATCGGGAGGGATATCCAGCATCTCCAGCAGTGCCGGGTTCATATAAGTGATCTTGCCGCCAAAATTGGCAACGAACATGCCCTGGGGTGTAGCGCTCAATACGGAATCCAAAAACGCCTGGCGCTCTTGCAAATGGCCGACCAACTGCTGGCGCTCATGCTCTACGCGGTTGAAAGTCATCGCGACTTGCTGCAACTCCTGCATGCTGGTGGCGAGATCGAGACTCGCGCGCTCGCCCTTACCTACTTCACCAATTTGCGATTCAAGATGGTCCAATGGCTTGAGAATGCGCGCCAGCAGCCACCATAAGAGCGGCATCATGAGTAACGCCAGGACGAACCAAATGCCCAGCAGCTTATAAATGAACCCCGAGAGCGGTAACTGTGCTTGAGTGGTGGGCAAAAACAGGCCTACTATCCAATCGGCTGGCCACACTTGGGCATACGCTTGCAGCGCTACGCGACCACTCGACAGTTCGGCAACCCCTTCCCCTCTCCAACCCGCCAGCGCAAGCTCTAACATCGGGTTCAATTGGACGTTGCTGATCTCGGCGTTCACCAACTCGTGATCAGGATGGTAAAGAATTTTGCCAGAAGCGGTCGAAACGGCCGCATAGCCACTGTCACCCAAACGAATGGTGCTCAAACGATTGAAGAGTCCGCTGCTCTTGAGGCTGACGATGCCCCCGACAAAGCCCGCAAAACGCCCGTTTTCATCCAAACGAGGAATGCTGATGAGCACCAGCGGCATACCGCTAGCCCGGCCCACGAAGGGCTCGCTCACGTAGGGGCGGCGAATACCGCGCACCATTTTGAAATACTCGAGGTCTTTGGTCTCGAGGCCCACTCGCCCCACCACGCTCGGCCAGTCGCTCAAAATCACGCCGTTCTCATCGCTGACCACCAAACCTTCGAACCAAGCCAGCAGGGAGTCGTTCTTTTGCAGCTCGTAATTCAACCAGGTGGGATCGTCTGACAGCCCAATGGCCCCGTTCAACCGCTGTAGCGCGTTGATGCGCTGGTTGATCTGTTGGGTAATCTCATCGGCCAGCAAATCGGCTTCATAGCGCAGGTGGGCGATATTGGTCTCGTGCACCATGATTTTGCCGACCTGCCACGCCATGCCCAGCACGGCCCCCGCCAAGATGGCCAGCGCACAGGAAAGCCCCAGCAGCAGCCGGCTTTTTAGCGAACGAAACGTAATCAGTCGATGGATCAGGGGGGCTAGGCGCACCAGAAATCCCTATTTCGTTAACTTTCCTTGAATGGGGTTCGCGAGTTCAGACGCTATCATGGCTCGAAAGAAATAACTTATCAAAAACAACTGAAATGTGCGCGTTGAGACAAATCAACTTAGCTATTTTTTTCTAAACCGTTTCTTTCCGTAACGAAAGCGCCTTAACTCTAAGCCAAGCGCGTGCGAATTGATAACCACGCTTATTTCACGTATGTTCGCCGCCTATCTCGCAAACCACCCGACAAAACATTTCGGCACACTCCATGGCAAAACGTACGGCGGGTTACACCTCTAAAGGCATTGGCAGCATCACACCACTCGCCGCATTTTTAAGAGAATTCGACGATGTCACCCCGCTTCGTCCCCTCAGTGCCCAGCCAGACGCCGTCATTGGATGGGGGTTGAAACCTACCAGCCGCCGAGCGAGGCGCTATGCCGACAAGCGCCGTCTTCCCTACGTCGCCCTGGAAGATGGTTTTTTACGCTCTTTAGGGCTTAGTAGTGCCGGTTACCAACCGCATAGTCTCGTAGTGGATTACAGCGGCATTTATTACGACGCTTCACGACCCAGCGACCTAGAGCAGTGGCTAGCGACCGCCGACTTTTCGACGGAAGAAGTATCTAGGGCCGAACACTGCATCGCCTTACTAAAGCATTATCGCTTATCGAAATATAACCATGCGCCGGACAAACCTTTGAGCGCTAGTGGCGCCAGCGTGTTAGTGGTCGACCAAACGGCGGGGGATGCATCCATCGAGTATGGTGGCGCGAGCGCCGCCAGCTTTTCAGCCATGCTGGAGCACGCACTGGCCTATCACCCCCAGGCCAAAGTGCTGGTCAAAATTCATCCCGATGTGATTGCGGGTAAAAAGCAAGGGCACCTTACCAGCGCTCTTCAACACCCGCGCTGCCAGGTGATCAGCGAAGATATCAACCCCTGGGCCCTGTTCGACCAAGTCGACGATGTCTATGTGGTGACTAGCCAGCTTGGCTTCGAAGCGCTCATGGCGGGCAAACGTGTCCACTGCTTTGGCACTCCTTTCTATGCTGGCTGGGGCCTGACCCAAGACCAACTCCCCTGCCCCCGGCGCACGCGTTCTCGTACACTGCCAGAAATGTTCGCGGCGGCCTATCTTCGCTATTGCCGTTACGCCAACCCCTACACGGGCCAGCCATCCACGCTGGAAGAGACGATATACCTCATCGCTGACCAAAAGCGTCAGCAAGAGCGGTTGAGAGGCGCATGGCTCGCTTGCGGCTTCTCCTCTTGGAAGCGACGTTTCATCAGCGATTTTCTGGGTCCTGCTGCCCGCGTTCGTTACCAAAAGAGCCTCCCCAAGCAAGCCGTCGAGTCTCAACGGCTGCTGGTATGGTCGAGCCGTATCGACGGCACCTTCAAAACGCAGCACAGCGAACTGTTGCCTCATCTTTGGCGCATGGAAGACGGTTTTATCCGCTCGGTAGGCCTGGGTGTCGACCTCACTCAACCCCTGTCACTAGTGATAGATCGACACGGTATTTATTACGACCCCAGTCAGCCAAGCGACCTGGAAACGCTGCTCAACGAGCATGAATTTAGCGATGACTTACTGGCCAGGGCCGCCGAATTGCGCCAGCGCCTCGTCACCCTGAAGCTATCGAAATATAACGTCCCTGGGGCGGCTGACGTTGCCTTACCCGATCATCGAACGGTCATTTTAGTGCCGGGACAAGTCGAGAGCGATGCGTCCATCGCCACCGGCTCACCGGAGATCCGCACCAATAGCGCACTGCTAAAAGCCGTGCGCCAATCTCAGCCGAACGCTTTCATCATCTACAAAGCACACCCTGATGTGATCAGCGGGGCTCGAGTGGGCAAACTCGATACTGATGCCAAACGTCTGTATGATTTGGACGCCAGCCACGTCGACATCACCGCTTTGCTAGAGCGCGTGGATGCCGTGCATACAATGAGCTCGCTGACCGGTTTTGAAGCTCTGTTGCGTCATCGTCAAGTGACGACCTATGGCCTGCCTTTTTATGCGGGTTGGGGGCTAACGCAAGACGCCCTGCGTTGCCCACGGCGCAACCGGACGCTCACCCTGGATGCCCTCGTTGCTGGCACGCTATTGCTGTACCCCAATTACGTCGACCCCACCTCTGGTCAGCTTTGCAATGCCGAGACCGTCGTCAGCCTATTGGAGCGGGCAAAGTTACAACAATCTAGTGCACAAACACCGCTACTTACATGGAAGCAGCGCCTTTATCGCTGCTATCGTAACTTGTTGATTGGAAGCCATTGAGTTGAAGCAGAAGCGCGCATTCTTATTCTTACAAGGCGTTTGCTCGCCCTTTTACCAACGCTTAGCCCGACGCCTCACCGACGACGGCCACCGCGTGGTGAAAGTTAACTTCAACGCGGGCGATCTCCTCTATTGGCAGCGCACGCACAGTCATAGCCACTTGTTTCGCGGCCCTCTGAGCGAGCTGCCCGCCTTCGTCACCTCACTATGGCAACGCTACGGCATTACCGACCAGGTCCTGTTCGGCGACCGGCGTCCCGTGCACCGCCCAGCGGTCGACCAAGCCCCGGCCGCAGGCATTCGCACCCACGTGTTTGAAGAGGGCTACTTCCGCCCCTTCTGGATCACGCTGGAACGTGAGGGAGTCAACGGCCACTCGCTGCTGCCTCGCGATCCCACCTGGTTTTATGAAACGGGCAAAGCGTTACCTGAGCTTCCCTCTCCGGTACGCTTTCGCTCATCGTTTAAAATCCGCGCCATGCACGATGTGGCGTACCATGTCGCCGGGCTGGCGAACCCCCTGGTCGCACCGCGCTATCGCAACCACGCGCCCATTACCGCACCGGTGGAGTATGCGGGCTACCTAAAGCGCTTCACGCTGCTCAAACAGTGGAAAAAACGCGACGCAGCACGGATTAAACGATTGATCGGAAGCGGCAAGCCCTACTTCATGCTGCCGTTGCAGCTAAATACCGATGCGCAAATTCGTGACCACTCTCCCTACGCCAACATGGAAGAGGTCATGGACCACGTGATGGGCTCGTTTGCCGAGCATGCACCAAGCGATGCCTTGCTGTGCATCAAGAACCACCCGCTCGATATGGGACTCGTGGATTACCCCTCCATCATTCAACGTCTCTCAGACTTTTACGGCTTGGATGGGCGCATCGTGTACCTCGAGTCCGGCGATCTGAATGCGCTGATCAAGCATGCAGTGGGCACCGTCACGGTGAACAGTACCGTAGGCATCGTCTCACTGGAATCACACTGCCCCACCTTTGCGCTCAGCGACCCCATTTATAATCTGGCAGGCCTTACCTATGAAGGCTCGCTGGAGGAGTTTTGGCACCAGCCACCACCGCCCAGTGCCGAATTGTTCGGCTATTTTCGCAATACCGTGATGCATACCGCCCAGGTAAACGGCGGTTTTTACTGCCAGCCCAGTATCGATCTCGCAGTCAATAATGCTGCGCACATATTAGAAGCCTGCCCATCCCCTCTGGAGAAGCTGCTGTGAGTGTTGATGCAACGTACTCGACGAAGACACCACGCACACGCCGCGTGCTGATCACCGGCGCCACAGGGGCCATCGGCGGAGCGCTCGCCAAG
Organism: Halomonas sp. MMH1-48; assembly: GCF_022348105.1. Taxonomy (NCBI): domain Bacteria; kingdom Pseudomonadati; phylum Pseudomonadota; class Gammaproteobacteria; order Oceanospirillales; family Halomonadaceae; genus Halomonas; species Halomonas sp. MMH1-48. The sequence continues at coordinate 134,375 of NZ_JAKRFL010000009.1, read as the reverse complement.
GCGTATGCGTCTCCCCAAACGCATCTGATTCTGCATGGACGCAACGTCAGCGCCTTAGAGCACGTGGCTAACGCCTGTCGCGAAAAAGGGGCTGACGTGTCGCTCTCCTCCATCGACCTCACCGATGATGAGGCACTAGCGCAGTGGCTCACTACGCTCAGTGCCGAGCAGTTGCCGGATATCGTGATCGCCAACGCAGGCAAGAACACACATCCTGAGCAGTTGGGCGAGCTCGAGCCCTGGGCCGATGTTCAAGCCTTGCTGAACATCAACCTCACCACCCCCATTGCCATGGCGCAGCACTTGGTACCCGCCATGCGCGCACGGGGTAGTGGCCAACTGGTATTCATTAGCTCACTGGCAGGTTGGCATGGACTACCCAGCACGCCCACGTACAGTGCCAGCAAAGCGGGCATCAAAGCGTATGGCGAAGCCTTGCGCGGCTTGCTCGCCCCCTGCGGCATCGGGGTAACGGTCGTCATGCCCGGCTACGTCACCTCCCCCATGTGCAATGCCATGCCTGGCCCCAAGCCCTTTGAGTGGCCACCCGAACGAGCCGCCAAAGTGATCATTCGTGGCATTCGCGCCAACCGTGCGCGAGTCAGCTTCCCGTTTCCGCTCAACTTCGGCACTTGGTGGCTGGCCGTCTTGCCAGCAGGCGTGTCGCAGTGGCTCATCAAACGACTGGGTTTCGATCATGTAGGAGGCCGGTAAGATGCTTGACCACCTGCTCCTATCGCTTAGCCTGCCGCTCTTCATCGGGCTAGTGTTCAGCCTTGCGTTCGAAGCGCTGCTGTCTCCACGGCCTGCTCCTCTCTGGCAGCGCCCGATGGCAGCCAATGTGATCCATCTTGGCAGTTGGCTACTGCTATTTGGGCTTTTCACGCTGCTGCTCCAGCGTCCCTGGTTTGCCGTGGTCTTCGTGCTGTCACTCCAGCTCGTGGTGGTCCAGTCGAGCAATACCAAGTCCAAAACGCTCAACGAACCGTTCATCTGCCACGACTTCGAGTACTTCTGGGACGCCATCCTGCACCCACGGCTTTATATCCCGTTTTTTGGCATTGGCCTCGCCATCGCGGCCAGCAGCGCGGGGGCCATCGCCATTGGCAGCTTTCTCTATGTGGAGCCGTCGCTGGTTAGCCAGTGGAGCACCGTGCTCTTTTTACAAAGCACCGGACTGCTGGCCGGGCTCGGGGCGGTGCTGGTAGCCGTTGGTTTACGCTCACTCGGCGCCATGTCCCTGCAACCGGTCGAGGACCTACATCGCGTGGGGCTATATGCCAGCCTTTGGGCCTATGGGGTAGCATTGATGCGCTCGTCACCGCCTGCCCCTTCGGCATCCCCCTACGCGGCTGCCAGCCAGCCCAGTGCCGTCGCTTCACCAGATAGCGCCGAGCGACCCAATGTCGTCCTGGTCCAGAGTGAATCCTTTTTCGATCCGCGCCCATGGTGTCCAGAGGTTGCGCCGACGCTACTGCAACATTTCGATGCCACCTTTACCGAGGCCGTCGAAAAGGGCGAACTGAGCGTGCCGGCCTGGGGGGCCAATACCGTACGCACCGAATGCGCCGTGCTCACGGGGTTGGCACCCAGCGCCTGGGGAGCCCGCCAGTTCAACCCCTACCGCACGCTAAGCCGTCACCCGCTACCCAGCGTGGCGAGCGCTTTTCGCGCGCAGGGATACCGCACTATTTGCGTGCACCCCTACCCCGCTACCTTCTACATGCGCGATAACGTCATGCCGCAGTTGGGTTTCGATTCGTTCATCGATATCAGCGCGTTTGACAGTAGCGACAAACACGGGCAATACATCGGTGACCAGGCCGTGGCACGAAAGGTTGGACGCCTGCTGAAAGATGACGATAATAGGCCGCTGTTTATTTTCGTGATCACCATGGAAAACCACGGCCCGCTGCATTTGGAGGCGCCTACGCAGGCACGCTTGGCGGCGACTCTACCCAACGCGACTTGGCCGCTTGCAGACCACCTGCGTGAACTCGCCGTCTATTTGCACCACTTAGGTGAAGCTGATCAAATGTTGGCGAACGTTAAAACAGCGCTAAACGAGCGCATTAGGCCTGGCATACTGGGCTGGTATGGCGACCATGTGCCTATACTGCCAGATGCATACGGGCACTTCATGCCCCCTACGGGCAGCACCCCATACATGATATGGTCGACGCAACCAACGCCGCCCGACCAAACGCCTGCCAAGCAGCCGCCGCAGGACATAGCCGCCAACGAACTTGGCCTTCGGCTATTTAAACAAGTGTTTGGACACGATATAAGTAACGATGTGATCAAGGCAGAACCAGAACCTCAGGAGCAAGAATGACTAAACGTGTGGCCATCATCGGCGCCGCCCATCGTTTCCCCGGCACCACCCCTGAAACGTTCTGGCAAGACCTGCAAGCCGAAAAAGACCTCGTCACCCAAGTGGCCCCAGATCGCTGGAGCCACGACGCCTTCTGGCACCCAGACAAACGCCACCCCGGTACCAGCGTCACCTTCGCAGCGGGCAGCCTGGGCGATATTAGCGGGTTCGACGCAGCGTTTTTCGGCATTTCTCCCCGCGAAGCCGCCAACATGGACCCGCAGCAGCGCATGCTGCTAGAGCTCGCCTGGGAAACCATGGAAAGTGCCGGCATCGTACCCAGCACGCTGCGTGGCAGCGAGTGTGGTGTCTTCGTGGGTGTCGCCAGCCTGGACTACTCTTACCGCTTGGCGGATGACATGGCCGCCATCGATGCCTCTACCGCCACGGGTAACACCTCGAGCATCGCCTCCAACCGTCTCTCTTACGTATTCGACCTGCACGGCCCCAGCATGTCGCTGGATACCGCGTGCTCGTCCTCGATGGTGGCGTTTCACCAAGCTTGCCAATCCATCCGTAGCGGTGAAACCACGATGGCGCTGGCGGGCGGTATCAGTCTGCACTTGCACCCCTACGGCTTCATCATCTTTTCCAAAGCCAGCATGCTGTCGCCCACCGGACGCTGTCAGGTGTTCGACGAAGCGGGTAATGGCTACGTACGCTCCGAAGGCGCAGGACTTTTCCTGCTCAAAGATTACGACTTAGCCGTCGCCGACGGTGACAACATACTGGCCGTGGTCGCCGGGTCAGCCGTGAATACCGACGGTCATAAATCCGGCCTGACGGTACCCAACCCCAGCGCTCAAACCGACTTGATGCGTCGCGCCTACGAGCAAGCGGGCATCTCCCCCGATGAGATCGACTATTTAGAAGCCCACGGCACCGGCACCGCCGTTGGCGACCCCATCGAAACCCGCGCCATTGGCGAGGCCATTGGCAAGCATCGGCAAACGCCGCTGCCGATTGGTTCGGTAAAAAGTAATGTCGGCCACTTGGAAACCGCCTCGGGCGTGGCGGGGCTTGCCAAAGCGCTTTATAGCCTGCAGCACCGCGAGGTGCCCGCTACCATTGGCATTCGCAAGCTGAATCCACGCATCAAGTTCGACGAATGGAACTTGAGCGTGGTCACCAAAGCCCAACCGCTGAAACCCAAAGGCCGTTTGGTGATTGGCATCAACTCGTTTGGCTTTGGTGGCGCCAACGCCCACGTCATTTTGGAGAGCGCAACGGAAAAAGCGGAAACGCCTCGCCAAACACCCGCTACCCCGCTGCCCATTCGCCTTAGCGCCCGCAGTGAAGCGGCCCTGACCGACAACGCGCTGGCGCTGGCCAAGCACCTGCAGGTATCCGGGCAGGATTTTTACGATATAGCCCATACGCTTTATCACCACCGTGAGCAGCACAGCCACGGCGCGCTCTGCTTTGCCAGCAGCGCTGACGAAGCCGCCACGGCACTGCGCCAGTTTGCCGAAGGAGAGGCCAGCCCCGTCATGACGCTAGAGCGCCTCGCCAATGCCCGAGGCCCGGTGTTCGTCTACGACGGTAACGGCTGCCAGTGGGAAACCATGGGCCATGACCTGCTGGATACCGACGCCGACTTCACGGCCGCCATCGACCGTGTCGACGCTCTGTTCCAGCGCTACGGTCGCTTCTCTCTGCGTGACGAATTAGCAGGCCGCAACCGATCAGAAGGCGAAGAGAGCCGCTTCGTACGCACCGAAATCGCCCAGCCCGCACTGTTTGCCCTGCAGGTAGCGCTGACCGAGTGGCTAAAAGCGCAAGGCATCACGCCAGCCGCCGTGTTTGGTCACAGCGTAGGCGAGGTAGCGGCCGCGTGGGCATCTGGCGCACTGAGCCTGGAAGACGCGGTCAAAGTGATTTATTACCGCAGTGACTATCAGGGCAAAACTCGCGGCCTAGGGGAAATGACGGCGGTGGCGATGAGTGCCGATGAGATCACTCCTTGGCTCGCCAAGCCCGAATTCGACAAGATCAGTCTGGCGGGCATCAATAGTCCCAAAGGCATTACCCTGGCGGGCGATCGCGACCAGCTCGGCGAGCTGGAAGCTGCGCTGAGTGCCGAAGGCACCTTTGCCAAGCGCCTGCCGCTGGATTACGCCTTCCACAGCCCTGCCATGGATAGCATCCAGTCGGGTGTGGTCGACGCGCTGGCGGACATCGAGCCCCAAGCCACCCAGATCCCCTACGTCTCTACCGTGACCGGGGCGGTCAGGGAAGGCACACAACTAGATGCCCACTACTGGTGGCTCAACATCCGCGAGCCAGTGCTCTTCGATAACGCCGCGACCGCCCTCATCGAGCAGGGTTACAACGTCTTCGTCGAAGTCGGGGCGCACCCGATCTTACGCCGCTATCTCAACGAATCGCTGCGCCAGCAAGAGCGCAGCGGCTTGGTCTTCGGCACCATCGAGCGCCACAAGCCAGGGTTAGAGGGCTTAAACCGCACCACCAGCCAACTGCTGCTCAGTGGCTTGAGCCTCGACAGCCAGCACTTTTTCCCCGTGGAAGGTCAACGCGTGCTGCTGCCACGTTATGCATGGCAGCGCACCCAGCTCTGGGTCCAGGGCACCCACGATGGGCAAGGCCTGCTGGCGCGCTATTACCAGCACCCGTTGCTTGGCTACCCGCTGGCCCAGCAAGAGCACACTTGGGAGAGCCAATTAGACACCAAGCGAGAGCCTTGGCTGGCCGACCATGTGGTGGGTGAAGGGGCCGTCTTCCCCGGCGCGGGCTTCGTCGAGCTGGCGCTGGCCGCCGCGCTACAGCAGAAAGAGACGCCGGTTCTCGATATCGAAGAGCTGGAAATTCGCGCACCGCTGCTGCTGGACGGGCCCAATGGCCGTACCATGCGTCTCACCCTCGACCCCGATGATGGACGTCTGGCCATCCACTCCCGAGAGCCCGCCACGGGAAGCGAGTGGCAGCTCAATGCCGTGGCACGCCGGATGCGCGAAAGCCGCGGTTTCCTGCTCAACCGCAGGGCGCCAGCGCTACCCAAACGCGATGCAGACTACACCCTGGACGAGCATCTGCACATGGCCGAACGCATTGGCCTGCACTATGGCCCAGCGTTTCAGGCGATTCAACGCGGCTGGATCGAGGGCGATAGCGTCATTGGAGAAATCGCCCTCTCAGAGGCGGTGACGGCTCAGTTAAACACGCTACACGTGCATCCGGGAATTCTGGATAGCGCTTTCCAAATGTTCATTCCGCTGCTGGCACAGCACAGTGAATTCGCCGCCCAACTCGCCTTCGTACCGGTGCGCGTCGGTCGTATCCAAGTCAATGCCGAGGCAGGCGCGCCCGTGTTGGCGCGTGCGGTCATGGGCAAACGCGCTCCGCACTCTTTCACGGCGGACTTCGAGCTTTACGATGCCCAAGGGCGCGCCGTGGCGGTGCTGAGCCAAACACGCTTCAAAGCCATTCGCCTCAACCGTGCGCACCACCAACACTTTAGCTATTTAGACGTGGAGCTCACGCCCGCTCCGCTGAAAGCCGCCGCGCTACCGCTTCCCGCAGACGCGCTGACGCGCCTGATGGGCTTGAGCGATGCTTACACCGCCAGCACTGGCCAGCGCTATGCGCAAGAAGTTGCCCTCCTGCTCGATAGCCTTAGCGAGGCCTTCGTCCAGCAGGCTAATGGCGGCGATGGCGGCGATGACGACGCATCCCCAGCGCCAGAGACCATTTGGCAGCTCTTGGTGCAGGAGTATCCCGACTACTTCGCGCCCATTCACCTCGTCGGCCGCTTGGGCCTGCACCGTGAACCGCTACTCAATGGCCGTGATACGCTGGAAAGCCTGGGCATCACTGCCGAGCATTTGGCCGGCATCAATCGTGTCCTGGTGGGTGAAAGCGGTTGGCAAGTTCTGGCCCATGAGCTAGGTGCGCTGATGGAGGCCTCTCTGGCCACCCTGCCAGATGGCCAACGCCTCAATCTACTGGAAGCAGGCCCCTGCGCGCCCGCGCTGGGCCAGCGCTTGCTGGAACAGCTTGCCCACGGCGCCCCAGGTACGAACGACCGTTATCGCTACCGCGCGCTCACCACGAGCGACACGGCGCGCCACCAGGCGGAACAGCTGCAAGAGCGCTACCCGCTGATGGACATTCAGCCATTAGACGAGGCGCTACCGGCGCTGACAGCCGCGCAAAAGGCACAGCTTGCGTTCGTCAGCGCAGATATCACCCAGCCCGAACGCACACGCCAACTGATCGACGCCCTGCCCGCGCAATTGGCGCCCGGCGCGCAGATCATGGTGATTGGCCTTCATCCGAGCCGTTGGCTGGACGACCTGCTGGCAACGCCGGGCATCGACCAAGCGGCGCTCGAACAGAGCACGCTGATCGAGTGGCTGAGCCACCAGGGGCTGAGCGTTTCCGTGCCTATCGAACTAGAGGAAGCGGGCGCTTACTTGCTGCATGCGCAACACCCAGAGCTTGGTGACACCGACGCGCAGGTAGCCAGCGCGCAGACCCTATTGATAGCCGATGCATCACGAGAAGCGCTTGCTGCAGAGCTGGCGGAGCATCTAAGCCACCACACGGGCCACCGCGTATGGCGTCGGATCAGCGACGCAGCGCCGCAAACGCTACTCAATGAAGCGCTGGCCGACCTCACCGACACACCGACGGCACTGAACGTGCTCGATCTGCGTGAGCTAGGCAGCACGTCCACCGAGGCTCAAACGCAGCGCTGTTTCGCCGCGCAGCAGTGGTCGTTGGCGCTGGAAGCGAGCGGCCTGGACGCGCAAGGCTGCCAGGTGACCTTATGGCTGACCACTCAAGGCTACCAGCGTGCCGACGACGCCGCGCTATGGGGCTTTGGCCGCTCGCTGGCCAACGAGGCCGTGGGCCACAGCGTCACCCTCGTTGACTTGCCAGATGCCCCCAGTGCGTCTGCGCTCGCCACCTTCGCGGCCTCTATCGCGGAACCGGATAGCGAAAACGAGCTGGTGCTGACGCAAGAAGGCACCCGCTTTGCCACGCGCCTGCGTACCCTGCCCGCGCCGCACCCGCATACCGCCAGCAACCCCGCACCTCGCCAAGCCATGACGCTCGGCTTCGCCCTGCCCGGCCAATTGCGCCAGCTACAGTGGCGGCCTCGCCAGTTGCCCGAGCTTGGCGCTGACGACGTCGAGGTACGCGTCAAAGCGACCGGCCTCAACTTCCGCGATGTCATGTATACCCTGGGCTTGCTGTCGGATGAAGCCATCGAAAACGGCTTTGCTGGCCCCACCCTCGGCCTCGAGTTTTCCGGTGAAGTGGTGGCCGTGGGCAGCAACGTTCACCACCTAACACCCGGCCAAGGCGTCGTAGGGTTTGGTCCCGCCAGCTTCAGCGACCGCCTGATGGCCAGCCAGCACGCCGTGGCGCCCCTGCCGGAAGGCGTCAGCTACGCCGCTGCCGCCACCATCCCGACGACCTTCTTTACCGTGTACTACGCGCTAAAACACTTGGCACGTTTAGAACCCGGCGAAAAAGTGCTGATTCACGGCGCTGCAGGCGGTGTGGGCATTGCCGCGCTACAAATCGCCCAGTGGATGGGGGCCGAGATTTACGCCACGGTGGGCTCGGAAGAGAAGCGTGATTTCCTCCGCCTAATGGGCGAAGAGCGCCTGTACGACTCCCGCTCGCTCACCTTCGCAGAAGAGATCCTCGAAGATACCCAGGGTGAGGGCGTCGATGTCGTCCTCAACTCCCTGGCCGGTGAGGCCATCAACCAGAACCTGCGCGCTTTACGCCCGTTCGGGCGCTTCCTGGAGCTTGGCAAGCGCGACTTCTACGAAAATACACACATCGGTCTACGGCCGTTCCGCAACAATCTGAGCTACTTCGGCATCGACTCCGACCAGCTGATGAAAGTGCAGCCGGCCCTCACTCAGCGCCTGTTCGGCGAAATGATGGCACTGTTCAACGACGGCACGCTGAGCCCGCTGCCGTTTACCGCCTTCAGCCACAGCCAGGTCATCGATGCCTTCCGCTACATGCAGCAGGCGCGCCAGATCGGCAAGGTCGTCGTCACCTACGAGCAGCCCATTGCCCCACCGCGCCAGGAGCAGCTAGGCACCGCCAGCATGCAGCTACCCAGCGATGCCAGCTACCTGGTGACCGGCGGCCTGGGTGGCTTTGGCCTAAAAACCGCACAATGGCTGGTCGATAAGGGCGCACGCGAGCTGATTCTACTCAGCCGCAGCGGCCCGGCCAGTGAAGAAGCGCAAGCAGCCGTGGCTGACTTCGAAGCGCAAGGTGTGAACGTGCTGGCGGCGGCGTGCGACATTACCGACCGCGATGCCCTGGCACAGGTGTTCGAGCGCGCCAAACGTGAGCTCAGTCCGCTGCGCGGTATCGTGCATGCCGCCACGGTCATCGATGACGGCCTGATTCGCAACCTGGATGCCGAGCGGATTCAAAACGTGCTGTCACCGAAGATCGACGGTGCCAAGCACTTAGAGGCGCTGACGGCCAACGACACCCTCGACTTCTTCGTGCTCTACTCATCGGCCACCACCCTGTTCGGCAACCCTGGCCAAGCCAACTATGTGGCTGCGAACCACTGGCTCGAAGCGTTCGCGGCCCGCCGTCGCGCCCAAGGTCTACCGGCCACCTGCGTGCGTTGGGGCGCCATCGACGACGTTGGCTTCTTGGCGCGCAACACCCGCACCCGCGACGCACTGCAAGAGCGCCTGGGCGGCTCGGCACTACGCTCAGACGACGCCCTCAAGGTGCTCGAACAAATGCTGCTGACGCCTGGGCCAAGCCTGGGTGTGTTAGAGCTCGAGTGGGGTGCGCTGGCGCGCTTCCTGCCCACCTCCAGCGTGCCGCGCTTCGATGAGATTGCGCGGGCCAGCGACGACGACGGTAGCCTGGATAGCGACGACGACATCAGTGCCCTGCTGGCAGATCTCTCGCCCGAAGAGCTGCACAGCACGATCACCGAGCTGCTGCGCGCCGAACTGGCCAGCATTCTGCTCATCGATGAAGAAAAAATCGACGTGAATCGCTCGGTCTACGACATGGGCTTCGATTCGCTCATGGGGGTCGAGTTAATGACGGCCATCGAGAACCGTTTAGGCGTCCAAGTACCGGTGATGGTGCTCAGCGAAGCCTCGACGCTGGATAAGCTTGCAGGCGTGCTGATTCAGAAACTGCACCAGCACGATGAGGATGTTGAAGAGTCGCCACAAGATGCGTTAGCCTCTCTGGCCGCCCGCCACGGTGCGGATGGCATCAACAGCGAGCCCGCATCCTCCCCTGCGACCGAGACACCATGACCGCCAAGCGTTCTGAGTTAAAACGCCAGCTTCTGGAAAAAGCGCGCCAGCGCCCCACCGCCAGAGCCGCCGCTCCCTCTGCCCCCAGCGCCCAAGGCGCGGGGGCAACCCGTTCCGTGCCCGAGCGCTTTACGCGCTTCGATGCGCACCCAGGCTATCAGCAGCTCATGATGATGCGCCAAGGCGCTGAGCAGCTCGGCCTGGAGGTGCCCTTCTTCAAGGTACATGAGGGCCTGGCGGGGGCCACGAGCGTGATGGATGGCCGCACCTGCATCAACTTTGCCAGCTACAACTACTTGGGTTACTCCGGCGACCCCCGTGTGGTGCAAGCCGCTAGCGAGGCAGCCGCTCATTACGGGACGTCCGTCTCGGCGAGCCGCGTCGTTTCTGGGGAACGCCCTATCCACGGCGAGCTCGAACGCGCCATTGCCAGCGCTTACGCCGTTGAAGACGCCGTCGCGTTCGTCAGCGGCCACGCGACCAACGTCTCCACGTTGGGCTATCTGCTCGGCCCAAAAGACCTCATCCTACACGACGAGTACATCCACAATAGCTCGTTGGTGGGCGCGCAGCTCTCGGGCGCCAAACGCATGTCGTTTAGCCACAACGACCCGGACGCTTTGGAGGCATTGCTTGTCCAACACCGCCATCAGTTCGAGCGCGTCCTGGTCGTGATCGAAGGGCTTTACAGCATGGACGGCGACATACCCGACCTGCCGCGCTTTATTGCCCTCAAACAGCGCCATCAAGCCTGGCTCATGGTGGATGAAGCCCACTCCTTCGGCGTGATGGGCAAAACCGGCTTGGGCCTGCGTGAACACTTTGCCATCGACCCCACCGATGTCGATATCTGGATGGGCACCATGAGCAAAACGCTCTCCGGCTGCGGTGGCTACATTGCGGGTAGCATCGCGTTAGTCGAGACGCTGCGCTACTTCGCACCGGGCTTTTTGTACAGCGTCGGTATGCCCGCCCAAGTGGCCGCACCTTCGCTCAAAGTGTTGGAGCTGATGCCCCAAGAACCCGAGCGCGTCGCCAAACTGCAGGCCATCTCTCGCTACTTCCTCGAGCAAGCCCAAGCCCGAGGCATGGATACCGGCCACAGCATCGGCTCCGCCGTGGTTCCCGTCATCGTTGGCAGCTCGCCACTGGCAGCGCACCTCTCCAACGCACTGCTCGCGCGAGACATCAACGTACAGCCCATCCTGTACCCCGCCGTGCCGGAAAAAAGCGCCCGCCTGCGCTTCTTCCTCTCATGCGAACACACCCAAGCGCACATCGACGAGACGCTAGAGGTACTGGAGAAGCTGTTAGCCGAAGGGATGTGAGTGGTGGTGAATGGTGAACGGTGAGTGGTGAGTGGTGAGTGGTGAGTGGTGAGTGGTGAGTGGTGAATGGTGAATGGTGAATGGTGAATGGTGAATGGTGAATGGTGAATGGTGAATGGTGAATGGTGAATGGTGAATGGTGAGCCAGCACCGTAGCGCGGCGTAACGAAAGAGCGAGAGCAACGAGCGATAGAGGCACCCGCGGGGGCGGCGATAGCCGCCTGGAAGGTGGCACGTTAACCTGAAGAACCACCTGGGCAATAGGAAGGTAGTAACATGGCAGTAGAAGTAACAGAGACCAGCACTGCCCACTGGTACGTCATTCAATGCAAAGGCAGCGAATCCTTCCGCGCCGCCGAACACCTCGTCAATCAAGGCTATGAGGTGTTCCACCCGGTCCTCGATGTCAAACGCAAACGGCAAGGCAAGCTCACTACCGTCACCGAGCCGCTGTTTCCCTACTATCTATTCATCCGTTTAGACCAGGTCGTCAGCAACTGGCGGCCCATCCGCTCTACGCGTGGCGTCCTGCGCCTGCTCACCTTTGGCAACACGCCCATCGCCGTACCCGACGCCCTCGTCGACACCCTGCGTGCCCAGCCCCATCGCCAAGAAGGCAGCCACAGTTACTTCACCGCTGGCGAAAAAGTCACCATCACCGACGGCCCCTTCAAAGACCTAGAAGCCATCTTCACCCGCTGCAAAGGCGAAGAACGCGCCATCGTATTGCTCAACGTTCTTCAACGCCCGCAACACGTAGAACTACCGGTTGAAAGCCTGGAAAAGCGGTGACAAGCGACGCGAAACGAATACTGAGTTCCGGAATAACGTCTAGGCAAGGCTAGCGGGCGGTCGCAAAATAGCGCTGCACCATCTTTCGATACCAAAAAAGCCGTAAAATGTTGATCACACCCAGCACGAAAGGCACGGCATAAATAATGAAGACCCACTCCTGTGCTTGGGGCATTAAACGCACGATGCTAAACACGAGCAATACGAGTAAAAACACCACCATGTTGAATATCAATGACAACCGCTCGTAGCCGCAAAAATTAATCAACACCGACTCAATCACACCAAGTTGCCCGCTCGCCACGTTAAACGCAAACGCCGCCACGAAAAACAGCACCAGCCCCACATCATTGACCGCGCCTGAAAAATAAAAATACGCGATGATCGTCAGCGATAACGCAGGTACCAAAACAGCCACCAAGGTATAGATTTTTTTACGAAGCGGCACCACCACCGAACGCGCATAATCCCGCACCATGACCATCTTGGAAAGCGCAGCGGCACTATTATTGATCAACCCTCTAGGCAAGGCTGACATTGCGCTAAACACCGCCGCGCAGAGCGAGGCCACGATAGCCACGTCACTACCACCGAGCGCGATAAATAGAGAGGGCAAAATAAAACCAACGCCACTACTGGCCGCGTTGGAAAAACCCACGACCAAACTCGACACCAAGTCCTTGGGCGACAGAAAAGCGACATGACGATAAAAATGAGGATCGCTCTCGCTGGCAATCAATACACCTACGAATGTTACGAAAGCGAAGGCGTATGAGAGGGACAACACGTTCAACAACTGCCCTGCATCGAGCCGCCCCACCATGACGTATAACGCCAGCATCATGAGAAGAAAAAGAAGCCCAATCACGCCATCATAAAAAAACAGCGTCCAAAACTGCCGTTTAAAAACAAGATAATTGCGAAAAACCTGATACAGAGAAGTCATCAAAATCAGACAGAACACTTCCCACCCATGTGGAACGGGAACGGCCAACGAGGCGACAAGCAGCGCGACTGCTGACACACCCCCACCGACCACCACACACGATGCCCCATAGCGCAGCAGTATCGCCAAGCGCTCATCCTCGGCCATACGCTTCATTAAGATCGTCGCAAAACCAACCCCTGACACCATGACGAAAAAGGCCGCCAGGGTGTACTGAGTAGAAAAAAACACCATGCTGTCTGGGGCAAGAAAGAATCCCGCAATCCCCAACACAAAAATACGAAAGCCACCAGGAACGGCAGCCGTAATAAAAGGCAACAGCCTTTCCAATGAACGACGAAGGGTCATGAACCATCGTCCTTTCTAGATTGAAGCTGACGAACACATCCTCTTATCACTCGCGCAATCGAAAAGAGTTTTCGCCTCGCCGGTGTTTGGCGCTCACCTTCTAGTGAGCTATCCAGTTTGATGAAATCCTCCCACACCAATAACGGTCTTACTTCTTGGACCTTAACGCCCTTCGTTTCAAAATAAGGCCAGTCATCCAGCACACACTGGATCGCTGTCGTAGCCGCTAACAATTTAGCCGCGCCCGCTGGAGTCACGACATACCCTACCGCTCCGGAGGGCCATGTTTTAAAACCTCTGCCAAGTTTAAAGAGCCCCATGGGCGTCCAACGCTTTAACGGCTCAAGAAAGTGGTATAGCGTTTTCCGGCGGTGATCTTTTTTAGAGTGACCTAGCAACACCACGTCGAACCGAGCGGAGGCACCGTTCAGGCGGTCTAAGAATTGACAAAGCTCATCTTCAATGAGCGCATCGTCTTCAAAAATGACACCTGGCTTTCCAGCCTCCACCACCTGCTGCCAGATTCTTCGATGGCTTAAAAAACAGCTCACTTCGCCTTGAGTAAGCATCCGGCCATACCGCGCTTGAATAGCCTCACGTTCGATGGGAAGATCGGCATGCTCGATCCTTTCCAGGACCGTGGCATCGATGTACTCAAACGAGATATCAAGCCGAGACAGTTGACGCTCGATAGAGGCCATCCTTGTCTCATCTCTCATGGTCAGTACAAAAACACCAAACGGCTCAATGCTCACACGTCTGCTCCTTGAATCAATAGGGCTCGTTAAGGTGGGGGAAAAAGTAGTTCATATTGTCCCCTAACCTACGCCAGCCTGGCTACTCAGCATTGGCATTACGGCTGTAAAGATGCATCGTCTTCTCGACGACGGTAGGCTATGGGTATTCATCACTGCAAGGAAGCAGCCATGGCCACCTACCGACGCGCTCACCTACCCGGCGGCACCTACTTTTTCACCGTGGTGACGTATGGCCGCCAACCGCTGTTATCGGATCGCTTGAACATAGACGCCCTCGGTCGAGCTTTTCGTCGAGTGCGCGACGAACGTCCCTTTCTCATGGATGCGTTCGTTCTTCTACCCGACCACCTGCACTGTCTCTGGACCCTCCCCGAAGGCGATGCGGATTACGCTTCCCGATGGAGAGACGTCAAAAAATATGCCTCTCAAGAATTCTTGCTTCCCCTCGGTAGTCAACATGCTTGGCAGCGTGGATTTTGGGAGCACGTCATCCGCGATGAGAACGATTGGCAGCGCCACATGGATTACATCCATTACAACCCAGTGAAGCACGGCTGGGCCAACGCCCCTCGCGAATGGCAGTGGTCCAGCTTCAACCGATGCGTCAAGAAGGGATGGTACGAGCCAGACTGGGGCACGCAAGACATCCCGGACGTCGCCGATATGGACTGGGAGTAGAATACCTGGCCCTCCTACCGGAGTGCTTCGCGAGTGCGCTATCGCTTATCACGCGCTACGAATGTATGCCCCGCCCCGTAGCGCGGCGTAACGAAAGAGCGAGAGTAACGAGCGAAAGAGGCACCCGCGAAGGCGGCGATAGCCGCCTGGATGAAGACACCGTGAATGATCACATCTCAGTACCAAAATCGGCACTCCTACCGGAGTGCTTCGCGGGTGCGCTCCGCTTGCGCCGCGCTACGAATATCCCCATACAACAAAGGAGGGGTTCAAGGTCTCAGCAGGATTAGCGTAACTGAGCGGCTCGCCTTCCAAGGTATCGACGCGTCCGCCTGCATAGCGTACAACCGCATGAGCGGCGCCAGTGTCCCAAAGGCAGGTGGGGCCTAAGCGTGGGTACGCATCGGCTTTGCCTTCGGCAATCAGGCAAAGCTTGAGTGAGCTACCCATGGGAAGCATTTCGTGTTCGCCTAATTTATCCAGCCAAGCCGCTAAATCTGGGCTGGGGTGAGAGCGACTGCCTACAACGCGCCAAGTTGAACCTTCAGCAGGCTGTCCAGCCACTTGGATGGCATGACGTTGGCCGTCTTTCTCAACCTTAAACGCACCTACGCCTTCAGCCGCCACATAAGCCGTCCCTAGCGCCGGGGCAGTCACCACGCCGAGCACGGGCACACCGTTTTCGATCAGCGCAATATTGACGGTGAACTCTCCGTTACGCTTGATGAACTCTTTGGTGCCATCCAAGGGGTCGACTAGCCAATAGCGTCCGTCGGCATCCACGCCCGCAAACCCTTCCATGTCCTCTTCGGAGAGAACCGGTAGTCGAACCGGCAGCGACTGAAGGCCACGCACGATAACGTGATGAGCCGCTTGATCCGCCTCGGTCAGAGGGCTTTTGTCCTCTTTTTCTTCGACGCTGAAGTCACGAGCATAAATTTTCATGATGGCATCGCCCGCCTCGCGTGCGATGCGCTCTACTGCCTCCAGCAATGTTTGATCGATCATCGTATCCATCCTTTACATTCGACATTAAAAAACCGCCAACAACCCAAAGATGCTAAGTCGTTGGCGGTGTGACGACAGAGACTGACTCCCCCTATCGCGACGTCAACTGCGTGTCGTTAGCTGATCAAGCCGCGCTCACGTAGCGCCTCGATCACCGCATCGGCAGCTTCTTCAGCGTTCATCTCGGCCGTTTTCAGGTGAACGTCCGGTGCTTGAGGCGCTTCATAAGCGGAATCGATGCCGGTAAAGTTTTTCAACTCACCTCGGCGCGCCTTTTTGTAGAGGCCTTTTGGATCACGCGCTTCCACCACGTCCAACGGTGCATCCACATAAATCTCGATGAATTCACCCTCTTCCAACAAATCGCGGGCCAACTGCCGCTCGCTGCGAAACGGTGAAATGAAGGCCGACATAACGATCAGGCCCGCATCGACCATCAGCTTGGCGGTTTCCGCCACCCGGCGCACGTTCTCGACCCGGTCAGCATCGGTGAACCCCAGGTCACGGTTCAAGCCGTGGCGGACGTTGTCGCCATCCAACAAGTAAGTATGCTGGCCGTTACCAAATAGCTTTTTCTCCACCAAGTTGGCAATGGTCGACTTACCCGCGCCAGACAAACCCGTGAACCAAAGCACAGCAGGCTTTTGCCCTTTGGCTAGGGCGCGTGCTTGCTTGTCGATATCCACATGCTGCATATGGATGTTCTGGCTACGGCGCAGCGCAAAGTGCAGCATGCCAGCGCCGACCGTATTGTTCGTCATACGGTCGATGAGGATGAAGCCACCGGTACCCTGGTTCTCTTTATACGCATCGAACGCGACGGCGCGGTTCAAGCTAATCGTACACACGCCAATCCCATTCAAGTCCAGCTGCTTACCCGCCGTGTGCTCAAGCGTATTGACGTTTACCTGATACTTGATATCGGTCACGGTAGCGGTGACCGTTTGCGTACCCAGTTTCATCAAGTAAGGACGGCCCGGCAGCAGCGGCGCCTCATGCATCCATACCAGCGTGGTTTCGAACTGGTCGGCCGTGTGTGCCGGCTGGTCGACGCCAGAAATGATGTCCCCACGGGAAATATCGATCTCGTCATCGAGCAGCAGCGTGATGGACTGCCCGGCGACCGCTTCCTCCAAATCGCCATCGAATGTATAGATGCGCGAGACGGTGCTGGTTTTACCCGAGGGCTGAACACGAATAGGATCACCAGGGCGAACGATGCCGCTTGCGATCATACCGGTAAAGCCCCGGAAATCGAGATTCGGGCGGTTGACCCACTGCACGGGCATTCGGAACGGTGAACGCTGCAGGCGCTCGTCATCTACTTCGACGGTCTCCAGGTAGCCCATCAGCGTGGTGCCGTGATACCACGGCATCTTCGCGCTGTGCTCGATGACGTTATCGCCCTTCAATGCCGACATCGGAATGAAGGTAATGTTTTCGAGCCCCAACTGCTTGGCGAACGCGCGGTACTCCTCGACGATTTGGTCGTAACGCGCTTTCGAGTAATCCACCAAGTCCATCTTATTGATAGCCACAATGATGTGGCGCATGCCCATCAGCGACATCAAAAAGCTATGACGGCGGGTTTGGGTCAGAATGCCGTGGCGAGCATCCACCATCAGAATCGCCGCATCGGCCGTAGACGCCCCGGTCACCATGTTGCGGGTGTACTGCTCGTGCCCTGGCGTATCCGCGACGATGAATTTGCGTTTCTCGGTGGAGAAGAAGCGGTACGCCACATCGATGGTAATACCCTGTTCGCGCTCGGCGGCCAAGCCATCTACCAGCAGCGCGAAATCCATCTCACCGCCTTGCGTTCCGTACTTCTTGGAATCGGCTTCGATGGCAGCCAGCTGGTCTTCGAACAGCAGCTTGGATTCGAACAACAAACGGCCAATCAGGGTACTTTTGCCATCGTCCACGCTTCCACAAGTGATGAAGCGCAACAAACCTTTATGCTCGTGGGACTTCAGGTAGCCCTCGATATCTTCAGCAATCAGATCGGATGAGTGCGACATTAGAAGTACCCCTCTTGCTTCTTCTTCTCCATGGACGCCGCGCTGTCATGGTCGATCACACGGCCCTGGCGCTCGGATGTTTTGGTCAACAGCATCTCTTGAATGATCGCGGGTAGCGTGTCGGCTTCCGACTCCACGGCACCGGTCAGCGGGTAGCAGCCTAAGGTACGGAAACGTACCTTGCGCATCATGGGCACTTCACCCGGTTCCAACGGCATGCGGTCATCATCGACCATGATCAGCGCGCCATCACGCTCCACCACCGGACGCTCGGCAGCGTAATAAAGCGGAACGATGGGAATGTTCTGCAGGTGGATGTACTGCCAAATATCCAGCTCGGTCCAGTTCGAAAGCGGGAAGACGCGAATGGACTCTTTAGGGTGCTTGCGCGTGTTGTAAAGCTTCCACAGTTCCGGCCGCTGATTTTTCGGATCCCAGCGGTGCTGTGCGGTGCGAAAAGAGAACACGCGTTCTTTGGCACGGGACTTCTCTTCATCGCGCCGTGCCCCGCCAAATGCCGCATCGAAGCCATACTTGTCCAGTGCTTGCTTCAAGCCTTCGGTTTTCATCACATCGGTATGAATGGCCGAACCGTGAGTGAAGGGGTTGATGTCTTTCTCCACCCCTTCCGGATTGATATGCACGATCAATTCCATGCCGATCTCTTCGGCCATCTTGTCGCGGAATTCGTACATCGCTTGGAATTTCCAGCGGGTATCGACGTGCAGCAGCGGGAAAGGAGGCGGCGAGGGGGCAAAGGCCTTACGCGCCAGATGCAGCATCACCGCTGAATCCTTACCGACGGAGTAGAGCATCACCGGGTTTTCGGTCTCGGCGACCACTTCGCGCATGATCTGGATGCTTTCCGCTTCCAGCCGCTGTAAATGGGTGAGTGATGTCATCATCTTTCCCAACGTTGTGTGAAAAAACCGTTTTCAAGTGGCCGCTCGCGGCACTGCCTTAAAAACCTATGGATAAAAAGCCTTAGCGGTGTTCCAAACCGATATCTGCCGGTACCGCCACGACCGTTAACGTCGTTTGGCGGTCGAGCCACTCGGTGAGCGTTTGGCTCGCCGAGAACAGCGCGCCGTGAAATACCACGGCGGCAGGCCGAGGCAGCGATGCCCATACCGCCTGATAATCGAACGCGGCCGGCGGACGCTCGTAACAGCGCATGTAGAGCTTTCCGCGTGCCCCGTGCAGGTACACTTGATAGAGCGCCCGCTGCGCATGCGCCACACGTCGTACGCCGCCCTGCCAGCGCTGCTCGGCGCCCGGGTAGAGAGAGAACGTCGGGGCGACCGTTTTCTCGAACCACCGCCCTGCACGGGTGCGCTTTTTGGCTAGCGCATTCAGCTCCCAGGGGTCATGCTGCAACCCTTCGGTTTCCCACCAGTGCTCGATGGCACGCTGGGTGAGCTTTAGCCCTAAACGCGCATTCACCAAGTCGGCTAGCGCGGCGCTACTCCAGCCCGGCATACCTTGAGGTGGTGCACCATAAAGCGCCTCCCAAAGTACGGTCTGCGCGGCAGCGCCCAACGTATTGCCCTGCCCCTTCGTCCGCCCACGCGGCTTCACGGGTACGGCAGCCCATCCCCCTTCGCGAAAGGCCTTCCACGCCGCCGACACCGTAGGCGCAGACAACCCCGTACGTTGGCTGACCACCGCTACCGTATGGCCATCCAAACGTAGCCGGACCGCTTTTTTACGCTGCTCATTAAGAGCTTCAGGCGACAAATGTTTAGCGCTCAATTAATGCCATAACCTTATGTTTTAAAGTAAAAAAAAGAAAACTTATCGCGAATCATGGCAATGATTAGACACCATCATAAAAGCCTGCGTAAAATCCAGCAAGCACGCGGTTGGCTTCACGATTGCTAAGGAATCCACATGACCCCCTGGGCCGTACTATTATCCATTACCTTATTATTAGTTTTATTGATTAGCGGAAAGGTCAAACCTGCCATCGCGTTTGTGTCACTGGCGGCTGGTTACCTGCTGGTGGGATTCATCGATACGAGCACACTACTCGTACAGTACACCAATCCAGCACTGGCTACGCTGCTGCTGCTCTTGCTGGTATCGCTGGCGCTGGAGCGCTCGCCGCTGCTTGACTGGCTGTCTCAGCACTTACTCAAGGGCCACCCAAAATTGGCGACGGCGCGGCTGATGGGCAGTACTGCCGTACTATCAGCTTTTTTGAACAACACCGCCGTCGTTGCCGCCTTTCTAGGGGCCATTACGCGCCAGCAAGGCATTGCCCCTTCACGCCTACTGATCCCACTTTCCTACGCATCGATCCTTGGCGGCATTACGACGCTGGTAGGCACTTCAACGAACCTCGTGGTGAACTCTTTCAACCTGAACGCCAGCGGCAGCGAGCTTGGCATGTTTCAGTTTAGCCTGGTGGGCATCCCAGTTGCCTTGATCACCCTGGCCGTTCTGCTATGGCGTGCTAACGCGCTCCCCCACCACCGCCCAGAGGACACGGAAGAAAAGCTTTCGTATTTTTTGGCCGCCGATGTGGAAGCCGAATCCCCCATGATTGGCAAAAGCATCGAGCAGAACGGGTTACGCAGCCTGGATGGCCTTTACCTACTGGAGATAGAGCGTCAAGGGAGGCTGATCAGCCCCGTGGCTCCCGATGAACAGCTACAGGCTGACGACACGCTGGTGTTCACCGGCGAAGTGAGCAAAGTACAGGCACTGCAGCGCTTTCCCGGTCTCAACCTGTTTGGGCATCAAGCCGACAACCTGCTCGCCACTAATCTGGTCGAGGTGGTGATCTCGCATGAGTCGGAGTTAGCGGGTAAGACACTACAAGACGTCGATTTTCGCAGCATGTTTAGCGCAGGTGTGGTGGGCATTCGTCGAGGAGACAAACGCTTAGAGGGGCAATTAGGTAAAATCCCCCTACGGGTAGGCGATTGTTTACTATTGGCCGTCAGCGCCGATTTTCGTCAGCACCGCAACCTAGATCGCAACTTCCATTTGCTAAGCGGCAGCTTTACGCGCCCACAACTCAACCGCAAAGAGAGCCTGATCACCCTAGGTGGTTTTGCGACCGTCATTTCTTTGGCAGCGGCTAACTGGCTGCCGCTATTTCACGGTTTACTGATTTTGCTCGGCGCACTATTACTGCTGAAAGTGATCAGCATGGCCGAACTGCGCAGGCGTTTTCCTTTCGAGCTATGGCTCATTATTGGCTCTGCCCTGGCCATTGCACAGGCACTGGAAAACTCCGGCGCGGCGGCATTGCTCGCCGATGGCATGCAGGCCGTATTCAGCGGTTATGGCATTTATGCCGCCTTTATCGGCTGCTACTTATTGACGTTAGTCCTCACGGAAACGGTCACCAACAACGCCGCTGCTGCGCTAGCCTTTCCCATTGCCTGGAGCACGGCACACGCGTTTGGGGCCGACCCACTGCCTTTCGTCATGGCCGTGGCGTACGGTGCTAGTGCCTGTTTCTTGATACCGTTTGGTTATCAAACACATTTGATGGTGTATTCACCTGGGCGCTACAAAATCACCGACTTCTTCAAGATCGGTTTGCCCGTTAGCCTCACCTACTCAGCAGCAGTGCTGCTAATGACGCCGCTCGTCTTTCCGTTTTGAGTGGTGCCTGGATTCTTATAAAAAAAGCCGCTGCAGCGAGAGCTGAGCGGCTTTTGTGATGCTTGGGGATGCCGTTATACGTCGTAGCCCGCTTCCCGGGCGAGCATAGTGTTGGCTTGCAGCCAGCCTTCGATGTGTCCGCAATCGAAAGTGCGGCCATGCATGCGGAACGCCTGCACGGTTTGACCTTCTTGCATCAAGCGGTCGATGGCATCGGTTAGCTGGATTTCATTACCCGCACCCGGCGGCTGATCGCGCAGCAGCTCCATAATGCGGTACGGCAGCACATAGCGGCCAATGACAGAAAGACGCGACGGCGCGTCTTCCGGCTTGGGCTTTTCCACCACGCCACGCATGGTGGCGCTCTCCCCCGCTGCTGGCTCATCGCAGTCGACAATGCCGTAACGGTAAACGTCTTCTTGCGGCACCGCTTCTACCATGATCTGCGACGCATCCGAAGCTTCCCAGCGCTCGACCATGCTGCCCAAGTCACACGCGTTGCTGCCTACCTGGGGTTTGACCAGTACGTCCGGCAGAATCACCGCAAAGGGCTCGTCTTTGTCTAACAAGTGAGAAGCGCAGTAAATGGCGTGCCCCAGTCCTTTCGCATTGGGCTGACGAACGCTAGTCACTTTCAGCTTTTTAGGGGAAATGGCCGAGAGCGTTTCCAACAGCGCATTTTTACCCTTGCTGGCCAGCGAGTGTTCGAGTTCAAAATGCGCATCGAAGTGGTCTTCAATGGCCGATTTTCCGGCACGCGTGACCAAAATGATTTCGTTGATACCCGCCGCCAGCGCTTCTTCCACCACGTGCTGGATAAGGGGGCGATCCACCACCGGCACCATCTCTTTAGGAATCGCCTTGCTGATCGGCAGCAGGCGGGTACCGAATCCAGCCACCGGAATGATCGCTTTGCGTACTTGAGTCATCATTAACGTCCTTTTATTGAGCGTGCCTTCCACGAGAAGTCATAAACATCGAACCACGCCAAACGATATGCAATAGACATGCCGAACAATATAGCAGGAACGCCTCTACCGGAGCGAGCCTAGTACCACCTTCGGCACTCCTAGCGGAGTGCTTCGCGGGTGCACTAACGCTTACCACGCGCTACGAGTATCTGCACCGCCCCGTAGCGCGGCGTAACGAAAGAGCGAGAGCAACGAGCGAAAGAGGCACCCGCGAAGGCGGCGATGCCGCCTGGATGATGCCACGGTGAATCATCAAACCTCGGTGCCTGCATCGGAACTCCTAGCGGAGTGCTTCGCGGGTGCGCTATCGCTTACCACGCGCTACGAGTATCTGCACCGCCCCGTAGCGCGGCGTAACGAAAGAGCGAGAGCAACGAGCGAAGGAGGCACCCGCGAAAGCGGCGATAGCCGCCTGGATAAGGCCACCGTGAAGGATCACACCTCAGTACCAAAATCGGCACTCCTGACGAAGTGCGTCGCGGGTGCGCTCCGTTTACCGCACGCTACGTGAATGACTTACCCTTTCAACACGCCAGATAACAGCGAGGTGGCACTTTCAATCAGCTCGTCGAGATGCTGCGGCCCTTTGAAGCTTTCTGCGTACACTTTGTAGAGCGATTCCGTGCCGCTGGGGCGGGCGGCGAACCAACCGTTTTCGGTGGTGACTTTCAAACCACCGATGGCGGCTTGGTTACCCGGTGCTTTGACCAAAACGGCGGTGATGGGGTCGCCTGCCAACGTGGTGTCGGTGATGCTATCGGCGGTGAGTTTTTTGAACGCGGCTTTCTCTTCTGCGCTGCAGGCGGTATCGACCCGTTTATAGAACGGCTCGCCAAAGCGCTCGGTGAGAGTTTTATAATACTCACTGGGCGTTTTGCCAGTAACGGCCATAATCTCAGCAGCCAGCAAACACAGCACGATGCCGTCTTTATCGGTGGACCACGCCTCGCCTGCTTGGGTGAGCAGGCTTGCGCCAGCGCTCTCTTCACCCCCAAAGGCTAACCAGCCTTCGTGCAAGCCATCCACGAACCACTTGAAACCGACCGGCACTTCAAACAGCTCACGGTTGTGAGAAGCCACGACGCGGTCGATCATCGAAGAAGAGACCAGCGTTTTACCGATTTTCAGCGAATCGCGCCATTGGGGGCGATGGCTGATCAGGTAATCCACGCAGACCGCCAGGAAGTGGTTCGGGTTCATCAACCCGTTGGCATCGACAATGCCGTGGCGGTCGGCGTCCGGGTCGTTGCCAAAAGCGATATCGAAGCATTCTTTGATCTTGAGCAGGTTCGCCATGGCATCCGCACTAGAGCAATCCATGCGGATCTTGCCGTCGTGATCGGGGGGCATGAACCCGAAGCTGGCATCAATGGTAGTGTTCACGACGTCCAGGTGCAGGCCAAAATGCTCACCAACCGCCTGCCACACGGGCAGCGCCGTGCCGCCCATTGGGTCTGCGCCCAGCCTTAGGTTGGCGTTCTGGATGGCGGCCATGTCCACCACGCTGCCTAAATGGGCCACGTAATGTGCGGTGTAGTCATACTCCTGGGCGTGGGCTAACGCCTCTTCCAACGATACCAACGTAATGTCACTTAACTGACGCAGCAGGTACGCATTGGCACGCAGCTCGATCCACTGCGTCGCTTCGGTATCGGCAGGGCCACCGTGATAAGGGTTGTACTTGATACCGCCATCTTCCGGCGGGTTATGGCTAGGGGTGATGATCAAACCATCGGCTTTCGCCGCAGGCATGGCATGGCGCTGCTGCGCGTTGTGCTGCAAAATCGCATGGCTGACCAACGGGGTTGCCGTGTAACCGTGGCCTTTTTCCACCATCACCGGCACGTTATTGGCTGCCAGCACCCGCAGTGCACACTCCCAGGCGGGGCGTGAAAGCGCATGGGTGTCCACACCTAAAAACAGCGGCCCTTGGTAATCTTCCGCTTGGCGGTAATCCACCACTGCTTGGGTAATGGCGATAATGTGCGCTTCGTTAAACGTGCGCTCGGTAGCTCGGCCTCGGTGGCCTGACGTGCCGAAGGCCACCCGCTCGCTCGCAATGCTGGCATCGGGTGTCTGATCAAAAAATGCCGCTACGATGGCTTCCATGTGCATCTCCTTGCTAAATTCGCCACACGCACTGCGACTCCCGCCGCGCACACTATAAATATGACGATGATAGTAATAAGCAAAACGCCAAGGCTAGCATACCCTTAGCGTAAAGTTGCCCAATAAAAACTCAACGCTGCCAGTGTAAAACTATCTTCTAACTTGCCCTGCGCTAACTCACTTGGCAAAGCCTTTATGGGTATTTTAACAATGCGCTCTGCTTCTCGATCCCGCCTATGTAGTGGGTGATTAGAAGGCAATTTCGCCAAATAAATATCGATACAGGAAGTCAGTATGGCCGTATTAGGGCGTACTTTTCCCAGCCAGGTAAGCTGTGCTGGCGCTGCGAGTAGCCCCGTTTCCTCACGCAGTTCTCGCAGCGCGCACTGCTGCGAGGTTTCGTGAGCTTCCCCGTAGCCACGCGGAATTTCCCACGTGACTGCCCCCTGTTGGGCGGGTCTGCGCATCTCTAGCAGCCACACCGTGTCACCCACCAGCGGCAGCACCGCCGCCCCAGCCTGCGCCCCCGGCTCATCGACATAGTGATAGGCACCCTCTCGCACCACGCGAAACCAAGGGTTCTGATACTCGATATGCTCATCTGAGGAGTGGGTAGGCACTATTTCAACTCCACGCCCATAAAGCGCGTTAGCTTAGGGTAAAGGCCAAACCAGTTGCGCCGCTCACACCAGGAAACCCCGTGCGCCTTGGCTTTCTCTTCCGCGTACTCCAAAGCTTTGTCGGCCAGAATGCTCGCCAGCTCTTCGCTGCCCAAGGTAGAGATAAAGCTAAACAGATCATAGCCTGCTTTTAGCGTGGCCAACTCTTCCCGTCGGCTACCTATCGAAATTCCCGTATCCAACAGCCACAGCGGCAAACGAGAAAGCACCTGGATGCGATCCATCACGAACGCCTCCCCTTCCCCCACGAACAGGCCGTTATAACTTGCATCTACGACTTCCAAGCGGAACTGGTCACGCTGAAGAGCGGGTATTTCCAGCGTGCCCAGCGCCGAATACCAATCAGAACGCGACCCCAGCGGCTTGCCGCTTTGCTCGACCAGCGCCAGTGTTTGTTGGTGAACGCTGCGCTGCTGTTCCGCCTCTACAGCAACCTCAGTACTGGAAGTAGCAGCCCCTGCTAACCGCAAGCGTATTTGCTCGCTCAATGCCCCGGGTTTCTTCTCAAGCGACACGATAGAGGGCTGATAGCAAGTTAAAATGTCGCTGGCTGTTTCTAACTGCTTTTTGAGCTGGCTAGCCTGCGCAGCCGTCAGCTCCCCCTTACGCACGCCGCCCAGCTGAGACACCACATAGTTGGTATCTAAGTGTTCAAAATAGTCGACCAGGGAAAAGCCATTCTCCAGGCCGAAGCCGCGAATCATCAGCTTGCTCTCATTATGCTCATCGCGCTTGAACCAACGCTGAACATGCTGGGATACCAGTAACGAAATAATCGCCGGGTTATCGATCAGTAAATTAGGCGAAAGCACCACGCCATCAGCAAACAGCACGCCCGCCATAAAACGAGCGCGCACTTCATCTGGGCTTAACTGGCGCACAGAATCGCAATTAGCCAGAAACAGCTTCTCTTTTAGAATCATTGACCTGTTACCTAGCCACAAAAAAGTGCCACAAAAAAGCCAGCCGAAAGGCTGGCTGGCTTTTGTACATAGTCACGGCCGGATTACGCCAGCGATGCGGCGATTTTCTCTGCGCAAGACGTCGCCTGCTCGGCATCCACTGCCTCAACCATCACACGAATCAGCGGCTCGGTGCCTGATTTACGCAACAGCACACGGCCACTATCACCAAGCTCCATTTCTACGTTGGCGACCGCCGCTTTCACCTGCTCGCTTTCTAGCGGGTCGATGCCTTCTACGGCAGTGTAGCGAACGTTAATCAACGTTTGCGGTAGCTTGTGCATGCCCTGCTTCGCCACAAACAGCGTTGCCTCTTGCTGCAATAAGCAGGTGAGTACGCGCAGTGAGGCAATGATGGCATCGCCTGTAGAGGCGTGGTCTAGGCTCAATAAGTGGCCGGAACCCTCGCCGCCCAAGCGCCAGCCGGTAGCCTTGAGTTGCTCCATTACGTAGCGGTCGCCTACTTTGGCACGCTTAAAGGGCACATCCATGGCTGCTAGCGCTTGCTCCAGGCCCAGGTTGCTCATTTGCGTCCCCACGACGCCGCCGGTATAACCCGATGCTTTGGCATCTTTCGCCAGCAGGAACAGCAGCTCATCGCCATCTACCACCGCACCGGTGTGATCCACCATCATCAGGCGGTCGGCATCGCCATCCAGCGCAATTCCCAGGTCGGCGTCATGCTGCAGCACGGCCGCCCGTAGGCTTTCCATCGCCGTGGCACCGCAGCCCGCGTTGATGTTCACACCGTTGGGCTGGTCGTGAATACTCACCACGGTGGCCCCCAGCTCGCGGTACACGGCCGGGGCCACTTTATAGGCAGCGCCGTTGGCGCTATCTACCACCACCTTCAGGCCGCTCAAGCTCAAGTGGCCGGGCAGGTTCGCTTTGCAGTATTCGATATAACGCCCAGCGGCATCGTCCACTCGGCGGGCTTTACCCAACAGCTCCGAACTCACACACGTCATGCCGCCTTCGATGGCGGTGTGCAGCAAACGTTCGATCTCTTGCTCTTGTACATCAGTCAGTTTAAAACCACCCTGACCAAAAATCTTGATGCCGTTATCGTGAAACGGGTTATGCGAGGCACTGATCACCACCCCGGCATCCGCACGGAAGGTGGAGGTTAAATACGACACCGCCGGAGTAGGCAACGGCCCAACCAACGCCACGTTCACGCCTGCCGCTGAAAAGCCCGCCTCTAACGCCGACTCCAGCATATAGCCACTGGCACGGGTATCTTTACCGATGATGACCTCTTTAATGCCTTCTGCGCCCAGCACCTGCCCAGCGGCCCAGCCCAGCTTCATGGCAAAATCGGGGGTCATGGGGAACTCCCCTACTAACCCGCGAACCCCATCGGTACCAAAATACTTTCGCATTCTCCAAACCCACCAAACGTATTATGTTAATGGCTGGCGAGCGCCTTAACGCGCGTCACCTAGCAATGTGTTGATATCCGCCTCAGGCACCGCAATGGCATCGGGTGCCGGAAACGCGCGCTGACCGCTTATCGGTGCCAAGCAGAGTGGCTCACCGTTGCGTAACCGTTGAAGGTGCCACTCGCTCCAGCTTTCCCAGTAGGCCAGCCGTGCTGGGGAAACCGCATTTTCTTGATGCCCGGTATCTTTAGCGGTCATCAATGAATCGTCTCGGTGCGCGCCAAACGCAAGCGGTTCAATCAAGCGTTTTACGGCACTCTTACCAAAATACAGCTTCATGCGTGCCAAGAACTCACTGTCTGCCCCGGTACGCACCAAGTCCCAACTGCCCATGCGCTCGATCACCGCACGACGAAACAGTGGCGAAGACGGGTTCAAGCGCGTAAACGGTGCTGCCTGGCGTACAAAAAACGTCCCTTCATCACTTAAGCGAACCCACTGAGACGTGGTCGCCATGATGGATGGATGTTTCAGCATGGGAGCCAGTTGGCGGCTAATTTTTTCAGGGTGCGACCAGTCATCGGAATCATGGCAGGTAATGAACTCACCATGCGCCTGCTGGTAACCGTAGGTTTTAGCAACGTACGTGCCCGCGTTTTTCGGCAACTGATAACACCGAACCCGCGCATCTTTTTTAGCGCACTCCAAGAGCTGCTCAAAGGTGTTATCAGGGCTAGCGTCATCCACCACGATGACCTCGAGGTGACGGTACTGCTGAGCCAATAACGAATCAATTGCACGAACGGCACGCTCTCCCGAGCAGTACGTCGTCATCAGTACACTGACCAACGGCCCTTGGCTTGCAGGCGCGCTTTCATCATCTCCGTGGGAGGGCTTATCCACCGCTGCAAGATTCATGACGCCCAACGGGGCGTGCTCATCAACGGGCCTAACAGCGGAAAGCCCATGGCGGGCCAAAAACTGATTGATGAAGTCGCACTGTTGAAGCGCCGTGGTGGCGGTGAGGTTACTTTCCACCAGTAGCGCTTCAGGATTGGTTTTTTTAGCCGCCTGCTGGTAAGCCTGTAGCCTCTGCTTGGCTAAGGGATAATCCCCCAACCGCATGGCTAAGCCTACGGGTAGAAAAGACGAAGCAGGTAGCACCGCTTCATGGCAGAGCCGCTCCGCCAAGGGGGGCGAAAAGGCAGCGATGGCTTGAATGAACGCAGGCACACGGGCGCCTAATTGGCCACTTTTCAACAGTGAACGCGCCACTGCCTCGGCTTGCTGTGCTTCTCCCAGTGCCGTTAACGAGGCCGCTCTAGCGAACTGAGCATTCACGTTATCTGGGAAGGCAGGCTGGTTCACCACTGTTTGGTACATTCCCAAGCGATAGTAAGACCACACCCCCGCCGCTGATTGTGCGAATGATGAACCACCCGCCGCCAAGGCCAGCGCGTGCTGCCCCACCCACTGGCGCAGCCGTGCTTTTCCTGCCTTAAACACCTGCATCCTTACTCCTGCATTACTACCTACCTGACTAGCTTACGGGCTGATCAGGTAATGAAAAATCAAAGGTGAGCGCATGGCCGTTAGATTCCTGCGACTGCCCCAACGGTACACCCGCAGAGTGTTCCAACTGCTTCACCTGACGCTTTAAGCGGTCATTTTCTTCCAGCAATTGGCTCAGCTGCTCAGCCATTTCACCACGCTCTACCGCATAGTGTTCCACCAGCGCTTGTAAACGCGCCTCCAGTGTTGCGATTGTTTCCTGTGCATCTGACATGGCATCCCCACTCAGGCATTATTTTTTTATCGCTTCCTGCACGTCTATGCGGCAACCTCAATGCCACAGGCGGTTCACTCCTGAACACCCACCTACAAAAAAGGGCCTGAAGGCCCCTTCTTGATCATCTTATCAGAAGTCAGCTTCCGCGCCCCAATGGCGCCGCCAACGCATTGCTTTGCGGGTGCGCTCCGCTTACCGCGCGCTACAGGTGCATGCACTGACCCCGTAGCGCGGCGTAACGAAAGAGCGAGAGCAACGAGCGAAAGAGGCACCCGCGGGGGCGGCGGATAGCCGCCTGGATGAAACCACCGTGAATCATCAAACCTCGGTGCCATCATTGGTACTCCTATCAGAGTGCTTCGCAGGTGCGCTCCGCTTATCACGCGCTACAGGTGCATACAATGAACACGCAGCGGCGGCCCGGCACATAGGCGGCGCTTAGCCGCCCCGGTGCAGCCCACCAAACCGCCTCACTCCACCGTGACACTCTTCGCCAAATTACGCGGCTTATCAACATCGGTGCCTTTCACCAACGCCACATGGTAAGAAAGCAACTGAAGCGCCACCACGTGCAACACCGGTGAAAGCAACCCGTAGTGCTCAGGCATCAACAGTACGTTCACACCCTCAGACGACGTCACCTCACTGCCACCATCGGCAAACACATAAAGCTGGCCGCCACGGGCACTCACTTCCTGCATGTTGGCTTTCAGCTTTTCCAACATTTCATCGTTGGGCGCTACCACCACTACCGGCATGTCGGAATCGACCAGAGCCAGCGGGCCATGCTTCAGCTCACCTGCTGGGTAGGCTTCCGCATGAATGTAAGAGATCTCTTTGAGCTTCAGCGCGCCTTCCAAAGCAATGGGGTAATGCCGACCACGACCCAAAAACAGCGCATGGTGCTTATTGGCAAAATGCTGTGACCACGCCTCAATGCTGGGCTCTAACGCCAGCACTTTATCCACGGCAATGGGCAAGTGACGAAGCTCGTCTAAATATGCTTTTTCAGCGTCATCACTCAAGTGCTGGTTCGCCTTGGCAAGCAGCAGCGTGAGTAAGAACAGTGCACTAAGCTGAGTGGTAAACGCTTTGGTAGAGGCCACACCAATTTCCGGGCCTGCGCGGGTGATAAAGCGCAGCGCGGTTTCACGCACAATGGCAGATTCCGGAACGTTACAGATCGCCAGGGTGAAGATATGACCCTGCGCCTTTGCATGGTGCAGCGCCGCCAGGGTATCCGCGGTTTCACCGGACTGAGAAATCACCACGACCAACTGCTTTGGGTTAGGCACGCTATGGCGATAGCGGTACTCGCTGGCAATTTCTACGTTGCAAGGAATGCCCGCCACTTGCTCAATCCAGTACTTCGCCGTCATGCCTGCGTAGCTAGAGGTACCACACGCTAGAATCAGTACCGAATTTACCTGCTGGAAGATCTCAGCGGCTTCCGCACCAAAAATGCCGGGCTGCAACTGCCCTGCCCCGCTAATCATTTCCAGCGTGTTGCTAAGCGCCTGGGGCTGCTCGAAGATTTCCTTCTGCATGTAGTGGCTGTAATCGCCAAGCTCGACCGCGTTGGCGTTCAAACTAGACGTGACAATGGCGCGTTCAACCATCTGGCCAATACCATCAACCACGACCACCGCATCGCGGCTCAAACGGGCTACATCGCCGTTTTCCAGGTACATCATCCGCTTGGTAACAGAGAGCAGCGCAGAGGCATCGGACGCGGCATAGTAGCCATCTTCTGCAACGCCCAGCATCAGCGGAGAGCCTTCACGGGCAACCACTAAGCAATCCGGCTCTTCCTCACTAATGACGGCTAACGCAAACGCCCCCTTCAGGTGGGCAACGGCACACTGCACGGCAGAAAATAGGTTTTCGGCAGGTTCACCAATTTGGCCCTTAAAACAGGCTTGAATCAGGTGGGCAATGGTTTCTGTGTCGGTATCCGATGTGAACACATACCCCAGGCCTTGAAGCTGCTCACGGAGAGACTCGTAGTTTTCGATGATGCCGTTATGCACCACCGCCAAGCCAGAGGAGATGTGCGGGTGAGCATTGCGCTCGGCGGGAACGCCATGAGTAGCCCAGCGTGTGTGAGCGATGCCCACATGCCCGTTAATACCTGCTTCCGCCACTTTGCTGGCTAGCTCCGCCACACGCCCTTTGGCACGGGCGCGCTGCAACCCATTATTGAGTACCGCCAAGCCTGCCGAATCGTAGCCGCGATACTCCAGGGTGGATAGCCCTGCGAGTAGAAAATCGGTGCTTTCCTTTGCGCTAATCGCGCCAACAATGCCGCACATGTGCTCACCTAATAAAAATTATAGAATATAAAATAGTCAGCTTTTATGGATAGAAAAATCAAACTTCATATCGATGGCATTTGAACCCATTTGACTATATTTTTTTAAATCTGCAGATGGGGTTTCATTTTCCACTACCTTCATCTCAAGTTCATAAACCAATTTTTTCAAGTAAGTATTCTCACATTGCAAATCTTCAACTTTGGAGATCAAAATACTTACAATATTACTATTAAAACTAGAAAAAGGCACATTCAAATGCTTATGAGGTTTATTATCTTTTAAGAACCAAAATGAAGCACCGTCAAAAACTCCAACGCTTTCAACTCCCTCACCAGACTCAGTGCTAATTTTCCTGAGTATCTTTTCCAGCTTCAAATTAATAATCGAGTTGCTTTTATCAATTTCTTTAAAAAGAATACTTCTAAGCTCTTTCTTTAAACCGTCACTAACTGAATTGACCAAAAACTCAAGCTCATTATAATAAACTGAAGAGCTTGTCATTAGAGAGTCATCATTTATAGACATATATCCTCCTTAGAAATTTTAAAGCTCTCAACAGTATAAGCTTCCTTTACAATAAAACGAACTTTAAACTTTGAAACACCTGACACTGGCAGTTTTAG
The DNA here is from genome assembly GCF_022348105.1 of Halomonas sp. MMH1-48. Taxonomy (NCBI): domain Bacteria; kingdom Pseudomonadati; phylum Pseudomonadota; class Gammaproteobacteria; order Oceanospirillales; family Halomonadaceae; genus Halomonas; species Halomonas sp. MMH1-48. The sequence continues at coordinate 102,381 of NZ_JAKRFL010000009.1, read as the reverse complement.
AACAGCTTTCTCATGAGACAAATCTAAGAAAGCTCCGGTATTAGGCCTTTGCTTACCGTCTAATCCAGACAAGTAATAATAGGTTGGAGCATTTCCATCAAGAATCTGGATATCAATATCTACAAAAGCAAAACTCGAAGAAAAATCTTGAACACAGCAAGATAAGTCTATGCTGAAAAACTTTTTCTCTACGGTAGAACTTATCAGCTCAAAAGACAGATCGTGAGTTGAGTATTTATCTTTATAAGACACATCAGCCATTAACGCGCGATAACCAACATCGGCATCAAATACCCATTTTCTAAAATAGATATACTCACTTTCTGAAGCACATTGAAAACCGAACTTACCATCTATCAGATAAAAGTTGTGCGCAACTTTTTTGACATCATATTTATCAGGAGAAAAAACTGTAAGCCAATCTATTGACTGCCCCTTTTGAGACGCTCTAATACAAAAACTTTCCTCAGTATGGTTATGACCTAAACCAAGGAAACCACCAACTATATTTGTTTTTAAGCTTTCGAAACTCTTAAATGCTTTAAAGCACTCTACTTTAGCTGCAGAGTCGAGGAGGAGATTATATTTGAAACCTCCTACCTCTAACAAAACGTTGTTATTGATACAACTTATAATGCGGGAACCTGGAGATAAATTCCAGCTTTGTGAAAACAGCATTTCTTGTTTTGAATTAATTATATCAAAGACAACAAACAAATCATGTCTCAAATCAAAAAAAACCAAACGAGCTCTATTAACATTTGAATAAGGTTTATCAACTAAAGCATAAGCATCAAAATGCTCATTGTGCGAATAAGACGTTAATACTGTTTCTCCTGCCCAATTAAACTTCTCATCATCAGGAGAATAAACAACATTATGTGCACTTGGATTTCTGAAATAGGATCTATACTCATCATCGCCATACCCATTAAAGCCTCCATCAGAAAAAACGCTATGGCCATTTGAGAAATAGGTAATACTAGTATGATCATTATGACCATGAATAATTCTGGCCGGACCAAATCTCAATGTATAATATGAAGGATTATCTCTGTTATTCCAAGATGAACGACCAAAAGCATATCCAGCATTGTAAATTGCTTTTTTTGAGGAGGTTATTGTATCACTAACATCTTCTTTGCTCGCCTGGCTTAATAAAGCATCAATTTCTTTAGAGTTGTGTTCGAAGAGAGGTTTTGAATATATTGTATCACCTAAAAGCGAATAATATCCGTTAGGATCAATTGCATGAAGCAAGAAAATCTTAGCTTTATTCAAAACTTCATGAAACAAAGGGGCCTCAACACCAAATAATTCAAAAAGCTTTTGAGCATAAGAGTAACGTTCAATATTATAATTGTGATACATGACTGCTTGTTCATTATTGACCCCATCTTTATCAAAACTTTCTTTAAAATTATCTAATATTCTATTTACAGCAATTTGAAAGCCAGTTTTTTTATCAAGTATAAAAGACGCCTTCAGCAGGGCTATACTTTGATCAAGCCCATGATTCCAATTACCATCATAGTTTTCATCTTTTTCTAAAAAAGCAATATGCTCATTAATTGTAGTCAATAAAAAAGAACTTTGCTCTCCATCAAGTGATAAATATAAAGCAATTAAAAAATCTAGTCTTAGAGCAACCGTATGTCCTGCCCAGGCTTGTTCGGAACCTATAAAACCACTTGAATGATCATTTGCTTCCAACCATAACTGGACAACTGAGAAAAGAATATCTTTAGCTTCAGGAAAGCTTCTAATTTTTGCTAACAATATCCCACAACCACGACCAATCGTATGAAAATGCCACTGTACTGAGGGCTTTTCCGAATTTAAAGCAATCCAGTCACCTTTATTTTTTACTATTAAATTATCAATTTTATTTTTAGAATGACCAAACAAAAGGCCTTGTTTAACTAAAGACAGATTTTTTTTATAAGAACTATCATTAATTTTCACAGAAAAATAAGGAGAGATTGATCGTAAAAAATCATCTGTAATTGCTATTGACTTTTGCAAAACAAGTGCCTCTATATATACTCTTAACAGCCGTAAATAGTATTTAACAATTTACGAACATGAATCAGTCTAACATCTAAAGAGTCTACTAAATGATGATCATACTTAGCCGGTACAAACTCCCTACGAACATGCAAAGAAGATTCATCTGTTATTTCTTCATTAATATCAAAATATTTCATGCCTGCTTTAATGGCCGTTGATTTAATCAAGTCATTAAACCGCAAGTGCATATTCCGTCTTTCCAAATTACTTGGAAAATAAGACAACATTTCTTTTTTAACGCCCTCAACCTGAGATACGTTTTCTAAATTTTCAGCAATAATTCCTGTAGTATATTTAACAGCTAAAGCTCTATCGTAAGTTAAAACCGATAAATTCACTCCCTTAAACAAAAGCTGACTCAAATTCAAATCATAAATTTCTGCGATTGAAGAAACCTCTGCAACGAGAGATGAAGCCAATCCAGTTATATACTCATTAAAATCAGGCTTTTCTTGTTTAACAAACCAACGATAGTAATATCCAAGCTCTAAATCAACTTGACCCAATGCAAAAACAATATAATCAGGCTTATATAACTCATAAGCCTTTTTATAAGCATGCAATGTGTTCAGCGTTGATTCCCTTTTACCAAAACCAGATATTGTACTACCCCCAATAGTCTTTACTATTGAATTTACGCCACGTAAGTTGGAGTCTACCCCTCTCATGGACTCTGTAATATTAAAATAGGTAGTATGTGAGTCACCAAAAACAAGAAATTTCATAGATAAGACCCTTAACCTTACAACTCTTTTCCATAATTAAAATTTATAAAGTCAGCAGCATAAGAATTATAAATCAACTCTTGAGTATTATCATCAAAATATGACTTTAGTTTGTCGTTTGCCCCTGTAGCCATAGGTGACTTATTAACACTCTCATCAAAAGAAGAGTTATTGTTTTTTAATTTCAAAAGTGAATCCAGGATATTTAGATCATTTTTTAGGTTTTCAAATCTTCCAATGAAATCCCAGTTTGGAATTACATCAAAAAATATTTCTTCACTCTGAATACGCCAATGACTTTCCTGCTGCTTAGGTTCTTGCTCCGAAATCACTTTAACAAAATCACTGAAAGTTATTTTTGGCCCACATAATCCACCAGTATACTTAGCCAATGACTTATTACTTGGCGAATTAACGTCTTTAATTATTCTGTGCAAATAACAGGATAACACCCTTGAGTATGGGTTTCTTACAAAGGATATCTTTTTAAAAGATGGGCTCTCAATTATTGATATAAATTTATCTTCTTTTAACTGTGTCGGCCAAACATGTGGAGATACATATCTGTTATTAACATCAATAACCTTTCGGCTTGTTCCGGCAACTTCAATCTCTTGGAGAAAGTTTTTAATTGTACTGCTAGCTACCTTGCTAACTTGAAAAAAAACGTACTCATTTTTCAAAGAAATATGAGTATTTAAATCAAGCTCTTTATAGGTTTTTTTCTTTAACATTTCATTAATAATGCTCATTCTTGCCTCTCCAGTCAAACTAAATTAAAAGCTTATCAATATCATCAAATACGGTTTTTTCTGAGTATCGCTCATCTATCAATTTTTTGGCTTTTTCTTTCACATGATTAGCATCATCACTATCCATATTGAGATGCTTTTCAATAAGATAAACTGCTTCATCAGCATTTCTTACTATCCAGCTCGGATCATAGACTTTATCAGCATCTTCCCAAGGCCAAACAATAGGAATACACCCTGCCATTACTCCATCTGCTAAAGCATAATGAAATGATTCGTTATCACTTGTAGACAGAACGAAATCTACCTTCTGATACCACTGTTCGACATCGTTCCCCCAACCATCAAAAATCACATTACTTTTCAGATAAGGGCTAGATTCAATTCTTTTATATATCTCTTTGTAATACACAAGTTCATCACGCCTTCCTGGTGCATGCATGAACGGTAAGTCTTCAGGCAAATGACCTTTGCAGAACAGTTTTGCACTGGTTCCTTTTTTATTCAACCTCTCCACTACATCCAGCGCACGATCTAGGCGCTTAGTAGTAGGAACAATTCCAACCATACCTAGATTAGGAGTTAGTTTTTTATCTCGTTTAAAAAAACGATTATTTCGTACTCCGTTTGGCACTACTACAGTTTTACTTTCTTGCCAATTGAAAAGCTCCATCGCTTTTTCACGTATTAGAGGTGAGACAAAAATTATTCTATCTACATTGTCAACTAAAAGCCCATGACCAAATTTCTGAGCTTTTTTTCTCACCTCTTGAGCATGAATTCTGACTACGAGGTTAGCATTTTTCTTTTTATTTTTACTATACCAGACTGCATTCGCAAGCCCCCACTCACAAAGTATAGTTCCGCCCCAGTTAGAGTAATATTTACTAATATTGTAGTTAAGGCTCTCACCCCATTCCCACATATCAAGCGCTACTTTAGCGCCAGATTTTCGCAAATGAGTAATATATGGATAAATGAATTTTAGGTCATGGCCTGCGATTACAATCTGATTTCCAGAAAATGTACGCGCATTATCTTCATCTAACTTAATCGATAGCTTTTGTTTAAGTGATTTAAAAGTATAATTTTTCTGGACATTCTCCGACAAGTCGCTTAAGTATTTTTTAGAGTGGTCAACTAGAGAATCGAAATTACGCAATTTTTCTTCGAATTCAGAAAGATCGTTGATGAAAAAAGGATAGCTTTGGCCTAAGAACTCTTCATTTATTTTTGAGCGATATATAATACATGGCTTGCCTAGTGCAGCTGTCTCAACAAGTTTGGTCGAAAGTTCTAAAGTGTTATTTTCAAGATTAGGATCTCTATAACACCAGACCAAATCCATTTTAGACATTAAGGATATAGCATCTTCACGAGAAAGACTATCATAAAGCTCTATAAACGAACTATCTAATAAGCTTTTTACCTTTTTTACAAATGCTTGTCCTTCAGACCCTTTACCATAAATTTTACCAGTTGCAATGTGCAGTTTTATTAGTTTACCAAGTGATATCTGTCGTTGAACTTCTTCAATTAGCTCTATGACGCCCCAATTTGGTTGAACCTTACCAGCATAACCAATATGAAGAACATCAGATTCAGCATTAGACACCACCTCCTGATTAATCACTTCTTCAGGAATTGATGGTGGAAGATGAATACTATCAAAACTAAAGCCAACTACTTCCTCAACTTTACTGCGTATAGCTTCTGTCTGATACAATAGTGATCGGGCATTCAACATTATCTCTTTTAATTTACTAACTTTACTTCCCACCAAACAAAAACCATCAGGCTTAATTTCATAAAAATCTGTTATGTAGGGAAAGTGAATCCCAGTAAATTCTTTTCTTTTTTGCACTTCATAACTAATATCAACTCCCCTTGTTATAATAGAAGTTATTTCAGGGCAATGTGCATGCAGTAGGGTAAGAGCTTCTGTAACATTTTCAAGACTCATCGGAGCTTGAAAACCTATACTCTTAGGCTCCAATATAACCAAATCACTATGCTTGATAATATTAGAAACCACTTTATTATTTTTAATGTTATCTTTAAGCAATAAAATTGTTGGCCTAGTAGCAGACACTATGTTTGCTACTGAAGTCAACCAAACCGATGACCCATCTAAGACATTAGGGCTGACGTCACCATATATAATGGTTTTAGCTACTAAAGCTTTTCCTGAAAAATCAGAATTTATAAAATTAAAAACATTCTCGTAAGCTTCCTTTAAATTGAAATTTTTTTCATTGTTTACTAGAACTCCATTGCCAGCTGTCTCTTTAAACAAAGAGATGCTGATTTTATCCAAACCAACACTCCCTAGGTCTAAAAAGCACATCCCAATGCTTTTTACATAATCCGGGACTGATATATTAACTGAACTTTCCGTATTATCTACACCTTTTTTGAAAACAGTCACATATCTAAACCAGCGATATACATCCGAGTAATATGCAACACCCTCAGGTGGATTTACTTCGTTGCCATTTTCATTAAAAAATCGTAGTGCTAGTGCAATTTTCTTATTGGGAACTGGAGTTTCAGACTGGGCATGTATAGATATTTTTTTCAACCCATCGACTTTTATATGAGACCATGGGGTTTTACGAACCTTGCTATTAGGAGCTACCAGAGTAAAATTTGCGTTAACATTATTACTTGTAGGCATTAAATGTATAAAAGATTCTACAATATTGTCAACACTCAAAATCAAACTTGAAAAACTATCACTTCTTTCACTTTTGATGCTTATTGAATTTTTTAATGTTTCAATTAAACTTTCAATTTTATCTGACTGAAAAACTGACACATTTGTGTATTTTTTTGAATACTCTGCTAATGGCGCAATATCTGAAACAACTACAGGTTTATTGTATGCCAACGCTTCCACAATCTTCATTGGTGGAACTAGATGAGACACTGGCAACGCCTTTCTAGGAATAACAACCACATCTATCAAGCTGTAGAACCGACAAATTTCATTATGGTTTACTCTTCCAGAACATATGACAAATGATTCTTTTTCACTTTTTAAAACAGATACTAAGTCGCTGACATGTGGTTTCTCATCACCTACCAACAGTAGTTTTATATTAAACCCAGAAGCTACTAGCTTTTTACATGACTTAACAAGTAAGTCTAAACCTTCATAGCTATTAAAACTACCTACATAGCCAATTACAGTATCATTTTCACTAATACCTAACTTAGATTTCAAATCTAAATCAGCAGGCATGAATTGTGGTAGTTCACTTATTCCATTAGGGACAAGCTTCATGTTTTCTGGCTTGACACCACGCTTTACCAGCTCTGCTTGCATAGAAGAATTTAAAGTGAAGGTGGTAACACCCTGCTTTGCCACAAAAGTATCGCGCTCTGCTTCAATTTGGCAGGTTTTGCTACTTTCAAAAGCGGGATCTTGTGCAGCGCGTGATAGCTCCCAGAAACCGCGTACTTCATTATAAAACGGCAAACCTAGTCGCTTCGCCGCCACCCAGGCGGGTAAGCCGACTATCCAATTAGAGGCAGCTAGCACCACTTCTGGGCGGTAAACGCTGAACAGCGTCATGAATTGCTGAACGCTCGCTTCTAAGTGCTCGCGCTCGTTGGTCGGCGCAACATCATTAGGCCAGCGGCTATGAATATAACGCACCCCCTGTAGGATAACTTCAGGAGGAGTAGGTTGGCTATTTTGCTTTAACTCCCACGGTCTACCCGGCCGAACAAAACATAGAGTTTCAAAGCCATGTTGATTAAGGGCTTTAGCCACACCTTGTGTGCGAATCGCATAGCCGTTGCTCGCATAACTTTGACCATGACTAACCACATAAGCCACACGGCCTTTGATAGGCATTGAAAGTGCATGGCTGGTCTGATTCGCTAAATGCGTGGCGTGTTGAAGAAGCTCGTCCATGGGTTTCCGTGAGAGATAAAAGGTGAATGGTGAATGGTGAGTGGCGCTTTGGGCTGTGGAACAGCCTTGCCTTTACCACTCACATGGTTTAGCGATAATTATGGGTGGATATTTAACTCAGTAGGCCCACGGCGTCGATGACGGTTTCCTTACCGCTCACGGCCTTTTTATGAACAATAAACGGCTTGTGCTTCACTAACACACATACCACATCGGCTTGTGCCATGGCTTCATCGAAGGTCGCCAGTGTTACGTTATCGCCTTCTAGGCCTTTAGGCAGTGTTTCAATATTGGGTTCGACCACTTGTAGTTTGCAGCCCAGCTTGCCGATTTCTTTGGCAATCCCCAGGGCGGGACTTTCACGCAGGTCATCAATATCCGGTTTAAAGGCAACCCCCAAGCAAGCTACCGTTAAATCGCTACGTTTAACGTCCGGGTGCTGCTGGTGGTAGTACTCAAGCGCTTCTTTCACACGGCCTAGCACCCACTGCGGCTTGGCATCGTTCACTTCGCGCGCTGCGCGAATGATTTTGGCCTGTTCTGGGCAGGCATCTACGATGAACCAGGGGTCTACAGCAATACAGTGGCCACCTACGCCCGCACCAGGGGTCAAAATACTCACTCGCGGATGACGGTTTGCTAAGGCAATCAGTTCCCACACATTAATATCTAACTCGTGGCAAATAGTGGAAAGTTCATTTGCGAAAGCAATATTGACATCACGGAAGCTATTTTCGGTTAGCTTGGCCATTTCGGCAGTGCGAGCAGTGGTAGCAACACACTCTCCTTCCACCACGATTTGATAGAGCGCGCAGGCAGCTTCTGCGCATTTCGGGGTCATACCACCAATAACGCGGTCGTTCTCCACCAGCTCGCGAATTACATGGCCCGGTAATACACGTTCGGGGCAGTGGGCAATACGAATATCGGATGCTTCACCGTGGGTTTGCGGGAAGGTTAGATCTGGCCGTGCTTCTGCCAGCCACTCTGCCATCTGCTCGGTGGCACCTACGGGGCTAGTGGATTCTAGAACCACCAAGTTGCCCGGCTGTAATACCGCTGCCACGGATTTGGCTGCTGCTTCTATATAACTTAAATCTGCTTTGTGGTTCTGACCGTTTTCATCTGTATGGAACGGTGTGGGTACAGCTACCAAAAAGGCATCAGCGGGTTCAGGGGTAGTGGTTGCACGCAGGTAACCCTGCTTCACCGCAGCGTTCACCACAATATCTAGCTCAGGCTCTACAATATGAATATCGCCCTTATTAATGGTATCTACGGCGTGCTGGTTAACATCAACACCAATCACTTTCTTCTTCCGTGAAGCAAATACCGCTGCAGTCGGCAGGCCAATGTAGCCAAGGCCAATCATAGAGATGGTTTCAAATTTCATGTGTTTATCCGTGAATAGTGGATGTTGAATATTAAATGGTGAGTCGTGAATAGTTAGTGACGAGTATTTGATACTCGCCTATTACTGTTTCCACTCACTTAACACGTTGCGAATACGTTCGCAGGCGGTACCATCGCCGTAGGGGTTATGGGCATAACTCATGGCGTTGTAGGCTGCTTCATCTGTTAGCAGGCGGGTCAGTTCTTCAGTGATGGTAGAAGCATTGGTGCCCACCAGCTTTACGGTACCGGCGGAAACCGCTTCAGGGCGCTCGGTGGTATCGCGCATTACCAGCACGGGCTTACCTAAAGATGGCGCCTCTTCTTGAATACCACCGGAATCCGTCAGAATGATGTGGGCGCGATTCATCAAGTAAACGAACGGCAGGTAGTCTTGAGGTTCGATAAGATGGACGTTATCAATACCTGCCAATAACCGGTTCACTGGCTCGCGTACATTCGGGTTCAAGTGAACCGGGTAGAGAATTTGCGTATCAGGGTGAGCTTTGGCGGTATCTGCCAATGCTTGGCAAATACGCTCAAAACCGCCGCCAAAGCTTTCGCGGCGGTGCCCAGTGACCAGTATCAAACGCTTGCCTGCCTGCAACATGGGAAAGCGTGCGGCCTGCTCTTGAACCAATGCTTGGTTCGTATCCAGCTTGTGGGCAACATCCAACAGTGCGTCGATCACTGTATTGCCTGTTACGTGAATATCCGCTGGTGCGATGCCTTCATTCAACAGGTTTTGTTGAGAGGTTTCGGTAGGTGCAAAGTGCAGTTTTGCCAATGCCCCAGTGAGTTTACGGTTGCCCTCTTCCGGCCAAGGCGAGTATAGGTTGCCAGTACGCAGCCCTGCTTCTACGTGACCAACGGGGATTTGCTGGTAGTAAGCCGCCAGGGTGGTGGCAAAGGTGGTCGCGGTGTCGCCATGCACCAGCACAATATCAGGCTTAAACTCTTCAAAAACACCCTTGAGACCTTGCAGAATCCCGCAGGTGACATCGTTTAGGTCTTGGCCCGGTTTCATGATGTTCAGGTCAAAATCGGGTACTAGCTCAAATAAAGACAACACCTGATCCAGCATTTCTCGGTGCTGTGCCGTCACGCATACTTTAGCGTCAAAACGCTCATCGGCGGCTAATTGAAGCGCCAGCGGTGCCATTTTAATCGCTTCGGGACGGGTGCCAAATACGGTCAATACTTTCATTCTGTTACCTTAGCTGTTAATCAACGCTCTAATCGTTGGTACTCAAGTTCTTGGCAGCGCTGGTAGTAGTGCTCAAGAAGTTGCTGGGTTTCTTGTAGTTGTTGTTGGGCTTGTCCTGCTAGCTGAGCAGCACTCTCAGGAGTTTCGGCTAGCATTTTTGAACCGCTGCCAGCATATTTATCACACAGGTAGAGATTGGCTTTGAACAAGTGCTCGCCATACTGTTGGGCGGCTTTCTGGTAAAGCACTTTAGCGGCCGCATAGTTGCCTTGGCGAAACGCCAGCATGGCCTGCTTTACCAAGAGAGGATGTGCGCTCATAGGTTATCCTTTTCCTCATGTTGGGGCTGCATTTGGGAAGGCTGTAACAATTGAGTGATATGTTTTCCCAAAGCATTTGTTGCCTGCTGCCGCTGTTCACTTTGAACAATGAAGTCTACTGCCATCTGCTGTGACATTTGTTTGACTAACTCATGTAACAAATTAATTTGAGTGCTTTGCTGTCGAGCTTTGGCTAGCTGTTCTTGAGTCACTTTCAAAGATTCTTCTAGCATTAAAGCCTTCTTTTCACATTCAAGTGCCTGCTGCTTTCGACTTATGGACCAAGCATGAGTATTTTCTAGCGTTTCTTTTACCTGAGCTAGCTCCGCTTTAGCTTGAGCAAGCTCTGCTTCATGGACTAAAGATTCACTTTTTAATTTTTTAAAGCATAGCCAGCGTTCAATATGCGGGTGACGCTCACACTCACGAAAAATCACACGAAACCCTGCTTGCGTCAAAGCAAGCTCCCAAGTATTTGCGGTGATGTCTTTAGGTACTGATTCTTCTTTGCTTACACGCACTCGGAGCACATCGACTTTTTCAAACTCAGAAACATATTTAGCTAGCACGCTTGCATTACAAAAGTAGTCAATAAAAAGCCACTGTCCTGCACTTTGCCAATGCGTGCTTGCCCATTCAGCCAATGTAAATGGCTCACACGGCTTACTCTCTTGCTCAGTGATGTTCGGCCACAGGCTGGTAAGTGCTTCAGGTGCCAAAAGGCCGCTTTCAGCAGAATTATTTGCTACATAAAACGCATCAGCTTTGTTAAACCCGGCATCCATCACCAAATTGTGCAACTGCCACTGAGGCTGAGAGGCCTGCCATTTAGAGCTTAACTGGTGGAATGGCTGCTGGTTAGCTTCAACCAAATTGACGTTTTCGATAGCATGATCTGCTGCCCAGAAAAGTACTTCGCTGTAACCATTGCCTGCCCCTAACAGCGTTAATTTTGACAGTGGCTGTATGCCATAAAGAGCGCTTAGCCATTGCATAAGCGTAAGCGAATTGTGGCCATGCGCGGGCTTCGAAGGAGGAGCTTGAATGGAGTTAGGCGCAACCGTCATAGAGTGCTCGCTGTGATGTTAGTGTTCTTGGCAAGATTTCTGCAGATGATTAATGTTGGCGTTCTTTATGGAAAGCCTTAGTTTCTCGGCTTAATGCCATCGGTAGTTTCATCCAGCCCATAGGAGAACCAGCATTATCCATTAAAACTTTCCCTAAACGATAAGAGAGGTGCCGTTTTACCTGTTCTGCCAAATGGAAATCAGCATATTGTGAAATAGGTGGCAATCTTTCTCCATTACGCGCCTTCATATCTTTTTTATAGGAATCATATTCACGCTTTAACTTTAAAGGTAGGCAGATAAAGTCTGTCACGCTGTAGCTATTCACTAACACTGCCCCTAACCGATAAGTAAGCTGGCGCTTAATACGCTGGTCGGCACCGTAATAAGGCCCTTTTTCAGAAACTACTGTGGCTTTTTTTCTAGCTTGGCTATACAGCTTTTCTAACTCTTCCTGAACTATATGCAACTGCTCTAGCAGCATGCTGTTTTCTTGCTGTAGCTCAGTAGTATCGACAGCCGCAACGGCTGGAGTAGGAGGAGTTTTTTTCAACTCCTCGTTTTCACGCTTTAAAGCAGCATTCTTAGAGATTTCTTTTTCCAGTGCCTGCTGCAATTTCGTTAGCGTATTAAGCAATACAGCTCGCTGTTTTCTAAAGTGTTGCCAAGCATCCTCACTTGCAACTTCACTATTAATTTCATTTGGCAGAGAAGCACTCGCCTGTAACTCTTCAAAGAGGGAAAGTGCTGGATGCTTTTCCACCATCTGCTCACTTAGAAGGCGTGCTAGTGGCTCTGCTTCTAAGTATGCGAGCTCGGCCTGCTCACAGCCTTCCAGAGAGTTCAGTACGACTGTTAATCGGCTGGCCTTAGTGGTTGTCACTGCACCTTCTGCTGGCTTAGCTGAAAGCCCAGGTAGTGCTTTAATTACCTCTTGAGGCTGGCTAAGGAGCTGCTGAGTGTGAACCAGAAAGCTGCGCTCAGGATGACGAAGATAAAAGGCTAACAATGCACCATGATAGGCCGCCCAGTTATTGAGCACCTCAGTCGGGGATATGCTTTCTTTGCGATCTAGTGCATTTTGCAACGCAATGGCAGGATGCTGGTACACCAACAGAAAAGCTGTTTGATCATCTACCTCATGCCACATATTCAGTAAGGGAAGTGTGTTAGATGAGGCCCAGCCCCATACGCCCTTCTGTTGCATATTACCTAGCAGAAAATCCAGAGCTAGGCCTTGCCATACACTACTGGGCGTTAACTGGCTTAACTCGGCCTCGGTTTGCACCTGTTTGATGTTAACGGCGTTATGGGCTTTAAAAAGTGCGGCTTCAATATCGTGAACGCTCATGCCTTCCCTTCTGGAAGGGGCTGCCTCTCCCATACCATAGTGTTTCAACAGTGCTTCTACGTCCGTGTACCCCGAAGATGGATGGCCGACAATAGCAATTCTATTCACTGACTCACTTCTCCTGCTTTATATGTTAGTAGTATTAAAAGGCGTTTAATCCAAGCCATCCATCGCTTCTAATGTGGTTTCTGCATGCTCTTTTTGTAGATGAGCGTTTTTAAGTGCTTTCTCAATAGTCGCTTTACGCGGTGCTTCCCAATTTTCAGTTTCCGCTTTTTCGAGCAATTGAGTAAACGCATTGATGCTTAGCTGCGCTTGATTCACTTGAACCTTGACAGATTGCCGAGCACCAATAGGTGTTTGATCTATAGTCTCGCTAAGTTTTTTTACCCGTTCATTGGCTTCTAACCGCAGATGACCAAGCAATTGCACTTCTTCATTAGGCCATTTTTCACGTTTGGCTTGTTGAAGACGCTGCGCAATGCCGTTCATGTACTGTTTGGCTTCTTTAAGCTGTTTTTGCAGTTCCTGAACCTGGGCTTTATTAAAGGTTGCCGGATCGCCATCTAACGTGTGTGTGGGTTCTTCACCCCCACTAACACCAGCCTGCTTTTGCTCATCCACATCGGTGTGGTACGCCAAAATGGCCTCGTTGATATCGTCGTACCAATAGGCCTGACCATCCTTTATGTAGATACCTACTTGGCAAAGGTCTCGCAGAATACCCTCGCCGTGCGACACCATAATGAGTGATGCTTTGCCCACTTTCTCTTTAAAAAGCGCTTGTGCTTTGGCTTTGAAAGAGCGGTCGCCTACGGCGGTGGCTTCATCTGAAATGTAAACGTCAAAATCAAACGAGAGCGATAAGCCAAACGAAAGGCGCGAGCGCATACCTGATGAATAGGTACGTACGGGTTCATCGAAGGCTTCGCCGATTTCCGCGAAGTCCTGAACGAATTCGATAACGCGGTTGACTTCTTCTGGCCCACACCCTTGAGCACGTGCAACAAATTTGGCGTTTTGGCGGCCAGTCATGTTGTTTTGCATGCCGCCTGCAAGCCCTACTGGCCACGAAACGCGGCTGTGGCGTATCACCTCGCCTCTATCTGGGGTGTCCATACCTGCAATAAGTCGCAATAGTGTTGATTTACCGGCACCGTTGCGGCCTATCAGGCCTACGCTCACCCCGGTGGGTATGGTGAGGTTGATGTCTTTGAGCACCCAGTCGCTACCGTGGTGGTTGTGGTAGCGCTTGTAGAGATTCTTTATTTCGATCATTGGGTATTTGGTTGCCGATGGTGTTCTGTGGTGGCGCTTCAGCCTTCGATGGCGTGATCGGGGCGGCTAACGCCGCCCTCCGCGGGTGCCTCTTTCGCTCGTTGCTCTCGCTCTTTCGTTACGCCGCGCTACGGGGTTGGTGCCGTCATTCGGGTGTTGCCACGATTGATTGTTATGTCGCGAAACAGGGTTGGTGCTACTCACCATTCACTAGTTTCACCACCTTTCCTTTACGGGTGTACATCGCTTCCAGCTCACGTTTGAGCGTGCTGCGCGCGGTTTGTTCGCCGTGTACTAAATGGATGGTATGGGGCCAGCGGCGCATGCGCTTGACGAAGTTGAGCAGCCCTTTTTGGTCGGCGTGGGCGGAGTAGCCGCTGATGGAGGTGACGCCTGCTTTGATATCAATTCGCTGGCCGTCTATTTCTACCCAACCGCCTTGGGGGCCGTACTGCTGTATGGCACGGCCTGGGGTGCCTGCGCCTTGGTAGCCTACGAACAGTACTTGGTGGCGTTCATCGCCTAGCATGGCTTTTAGGTAGTTCATGATGCGCCCACCTGCACACATGCCGCTGGCGGCGATGACCACGGCGGGGCGGCCTGTGTTGGCTAAATACGCTACCGTTTGCTCGTGGGCTTCGTGGCTTTCTACGGTGTAGAGGTTATCGAAGTTGAGCGGGTGTCGGCCGCCGCGTAGGCGGCGTTGGGCTTCTTTATCCCAGTAGGGTTTTAGCTGGCGGTATACCTGGGTAAAACGGGCGGCGAGCGGTGAATCGACAATGATTTCTAGCGCTTTCCACTGGCTTTTGGGTAAGCCGCGTTTGGCGTTGCGCTCGGCTTCATGAATGATGCCTTCTAGCTCGTAGAGTAGCTCTTGGGTGCGGCCTATGCTGAAGGCGGGCACCATGACCGTGCCGCCGTTTGTGAGTGCCTGCTCGATGGCGTTTTTCAGCGTGGCACGTCGCTGGCGGCGGTCAGGGTGATGTCGGTCGCCGTAGGTGCTTTCGAGTACTAGCTGTTCGCAACCGTAGGGGGATTGTGGTGCGGGGAGTAGCGGAGCGTAGGGGGCGCCTAGATCGCCGCTGAAGATGACCCGCTCCTTTTCACCGTTGGGGTACTGGTGGGCAACTTCTACGTAGCTGGAACCAAGAATGTGCCCTGCCCGCTTGAGTTTTACCCGTGTGGTGGTGCTGCCTTCTTCGGATTTTCCGACCACGGTGTGCCATTTACCGTAGGGCACGCTGACGATTTGGCTTTCTAGCTGTTGCTGGAAACGCTCGATGAGCTGGGCGTTGCGGGTGAAGCCAATTTTCAGGGCGTCTTCAATCACCAGGGGCAGCAGTTTGGCCGAGGGAATGGAGCAGATGATTGGCCCTTTGAACCCTGCCGCTAGTAGGTAAGGCAAGCGGCCTACGTGGTCGATGTGTACGTGGGTGATGACCAGCGCTTTGACGGTGCTGATATCGAAATCGATTTGTAGCTGATCGAATGCGTCTTCTGTTGCGTCTTCGCCTTGGAATAGCCCGCAGTCGATCAGCAGTGAGTGTTCGCTATCGAGGGTGAGCTGGTGGCAACTTCCGGTGACGCCTTTGGCTCCGCCGTGGTGGGTGATGTTGAGCATTGACTTCCTTTTCGTGCTTTCTCTTAGCGGTATGGCATTTTGGCGTTTGGTGGCGTGATCGGGGCGGCTAGCGCCGCCCTTCGCGGGTGCCTCTTTCGCTCGTTGCTCTCGCTCTTTCGTTACGCCGCGCTACGGGGTCCCTGCCACGCTTCTAAGTATGCTATTTATTCGTAGCGCGGTGTAAGCGGAGCGCACCCGCGAAGCACCCCGCAAGGGGTGCCGAATATGCCAACGAGGTTTGATGAATCACGGTGGCTCAATCGGGCGGCTGGTGCCGCCTTCGCGCCGGGCCGCCGCTGCGGGTGCCTCTTTCGCTCGTTGCTCTCGCTCTTTCGTTACGCCGCGCTACGGGGTTCCTGCCACGCTTCTATGTGTGGTACTCGTAGCGCGGTGTAAGCGGAGCGCACCCGCGAAGCATCCCGTTAGGGGTGCCGATTATGCCAACGAGGTTTGATTGATCACCGTGGCTCAATCGGGGCGGCTGGCGCCGCCTTCGCGGGTGCCTCTTTCGCTCGTTGCTCTCGCTCTTTCGTTACGCCGCGCTACGGGGTTCTTGCCGCGCTTCTGTGTGCTATGTATTCGTAGCGCGGTGTAAGCGGAGCGCACCCGCGAAGCACCCCGCTAGGGGTGTAGATTATGCCAACGAGGTTTGATGAATCACCGTGGCTCCATCGGGGCGGCTAGCGCCGCCCTCCGCGGGTGCCTCTTTCGCTCGTTACTCTCGCTCTTTCGTTACGCCGCGCTACGCGGTGGCGGCATCATTCGCCATTCGCCATTCGCCATTCGCCATTCGCCAAACATCTTAATCGCGGTGGTCTTTGACGATCATGATGAGCATGCTGAGAATGAACGCTAGGAAGATGGTGATGATGGCGAAGACGCTGCTGTTGTAGAGGCGGTTGGGCTCTGTGGGGTATTCCGGCATCAGCGGGCTTTGTAGCACGCTGACCTGCTTGAGCTGGCGGGCAGCCTCTAAGCGGGTGTTTTCCAGAGCGGCCAGGGCGCTGGAGTAGGTCTCTTGGGCGAACTGCGCCTGTAGCTCTAGGGTTTCGTACTCGGCAGAGACACGGTTGAGCGAGTTACCGGTGGCTTGGGCTAGGCGGTCGCGCTGTTCGGTGATTTGGTCGCGTAGTGCTGCAATGCTGCGCTCTACTTGGCGTAATTCAGCAGACTGGGAGCTTTGGAAGCTGGCCAGGGCGTTGCGCTGGGCCTGCAAACGGGCTAAGTCGCCTTCTAACGTGGCCACGACTTGGTTGATGCTCTCTACCGTGGCGGTGGGCGATACCAGGCCGTATTCGTTCTGGAATTCGAGCAGTTGGGCGCGGGTTTCTTCAAAGCGCTCTTCTAGCCGCACCATTTGCCGTTCCAAGAAATGCACTTGTTCATCGGCTAAGCGGTGGCCCATTTCGTTCATGTGGTTTTCGCCAGCTTCCAGCAGCAGCGATGCCATATCGTGGGCGAATTCCGGCGTGTAGCCTTGAACGTAAATATTCAATACACCTGCATACTCATCTAGCTCTACCTCTACCCGACGCAGGTAGTATTCATGTAGGTCTTCGATGGGTACGTTAGGGTCGCGGAGCTTGGCGAAGAAATCACCGTGCTCGCTGTAGTGTTGGCGAATACCGAGCTGTTCATCCAACAGACGCAGCATATCTACCGAGAGTAAGTGTTCACGCAGTAGCAGCAAATCAGCGGTATTGCCCGCCCCGCCCCCCATTAACGATGAAAGGCTAAATTCTGGCGTGGCGACCTGGGGGCTTTCTAATACTACAGTGGCACGGGAGACATAGCGTTCCTCAGCCACTAAAAACCAATAAAAGCTAACCAGTAGGATAGCGATTAAGGCCAACGCCCAGTGCGGCGACTGCTTGATAAAACGGGTAACGGATAGCTGCATGGGTTACTTAGCCTTTAACCTATTAACGAAACGAAGGTGCATTACTAGCCCTAATGCATTCAGGGTTAGCGTTACCAGCCAAAAGTACGTCATGCTGGTGCCGTGGATTGTTTTGTAGTTTTCAAAAAAACCTAAACGTAATGTTTCTAATGCGTGCGGAATAGGGTTTAGCATCAAATATTCCAACAGCCAGTGTGGCAGTTGGTTAAGCGGAAACATCACCCCAGAAATAATAAGCAGCGGTAGGGATAGCATTCGAACAATCCTGCCAATTTCAGGAATCATTGTCGCTAGCACCGATGTAACCAATCCAAGGCCTATCCCAAGGCTCCACAGCGATAACCAGGCACCTGCTGCACGAATGGCGTTATCTGGGTACATATCCAACCCCAGCATTAAGCCACCCACAATAAAAAGGAAAAAAACAAACGTGCGAATCATCCCTTCCAGGAAATTGCGCACTAGCACAGGATCGACTGGCTGCACCTGACGATAGGCAAATAGTGCGCTATTGGCATCGATAGCTCCCATTCCGCGAAGCATGCCCTCACGCACTAAGAAAAAGCCCATCATTCCTGCAATCATCCATGGAATAAAATCAGCATTCGCAATCAGTTTATCACCACGCACAAAGCTTCTAATGCCGACCATAATGGCAATGAACGCTGCTGGCTCAAAAATCATCCAGAACCAGCCCATGCGGTCGCTCATCGTTCGGGAAATGGCTTCCCGCATGAACATGGCGTACCACACGCTGCGGGTGACTTGCCAAGAAGAGCGCGCCCCTTTCGGGGCGCTATGTGTGTCATTCATGAGGCTGTTTCTTTTGAAAAGAGCGTAAATGAAGGAGCTGATGATGATTAGGTTGCCTTGATCAGGGCGGCTCGCGCCGCCCTTCGGGCCGGGCCGCCGCTGCGGTGCCTCTTTCGCTCGTTGCTGTCGCTCAGTCGTTACGCCGCGCTACGAGATACTGCCTTCACTACTCACCACTTACTATTCACTATTTACCAACCACCCATCACAGATCCACTGCAACGCGGGTAGCGACGGCCACTTGGTAGAGAATTTGCGTGAGCGTGGCGGCTAGCTGCAGGTTGTGGGTGGGGGCTTCGGGCATCACGAGGATTTCATCGCCCGGGCGCAGCGGCGTGTTGCGGGCGTTTTCCACTGCGCCGTTTTGGCGAACCAGCAGGATGTGGTCGTCGTCGGCGCGCTGGGTGAAGCCGCCAGCGCTTTCGATGTAGTCGATCACGCTCATGCCGGGGCGGTAGACCGCCGCTTGGGGCACCAGTACTTCACCGCTGATCAGGATGGAGTCGCTGATTTCCGGAATGGTGATCACATCGCCATCTTGCAGGCGAATATCCGCAATGCGGTCGTTATAGGCCACTACCAAGCGGCCGCTGGGCTCTAGCTCGCGGGCGCGCTGCACGAAGTTTTGAATCAGCTCGGCTTCTTGGGCACGAATCTGCGCTTCTTCGTTGGTGCTGGACTGGGCACTGAGGTAGGTGGTTTCCAAGCGGCGCAGGCTGTCTTCCATGGATTGCTGTTGCTGCTGTTTCACGCTTTCACGCTGCAGTGAAATGCTTTCCACGGCGGTCATGTTTTCCGGCACGGGGATGGCGTCCAGCAGTTCGCTCAAGCGGGCATCGCGGGGTAGCGCAAAGCGGGATGGGCCGTAGTAGCTGCCTTCGATTTCTACCACGATGGTTTCGCTGCGCTGGTCGGCGCTGAACGCCACTTCATCGCCACTGCGAATGGTTTGGCTATAAAACTCGTTCAGCGGGAAGTATTGCGCCATGGGGCCGTCGGCACGGTCGCCGCGCAGCAGAACGTGAGACACGCCGCTTCTTAAACGGGCAAGCTCTACCAGCTCGGCACCGCTTAGCTGGTTGCCCACTAGCTCATAGCGGTGTTCCCGGTGAACATCACCCACCACGGCAATGGCCGGGCCGCGCTCTTCCACTACGATGGTGTCGCCATCCTGAAACTGCGGGCGCGCGATGCTGCCGTTGATCAGGAAGTCGTAGAGATCCACCGTGGCCACGGTTTGGTTATTACGCATCACGCGGATTTGGCGGTAGCTGCCGAGGTCTTGGTCGATACCGCCCGCTTGATCGAGGAAGTAGAGTACGGAGTCGTTGGGCGTGCCCGCGTAGCGGCCTGGGTTTTCCACGTAGCCGGTGACGAACACCGCTACCGGCTGCACGCCCTGCACGTTGGTGTACACCTGCACGTTATCGGGGTAGACCGATGTAATCGCACCGCGCACGCGGCTATCCACCTGCTGGCTGTTTTGGCCTTCTACATTCAGCGGGCCGGAGCCTGGGATGAAGATGTTGCCCTGGGCATCCACCGGCAGCACGCGGTCGAACTCGAACGCCCCCCAGGCACGCACGGTGATTTGGTCGCCGGGTTTGACTTGGTAATCGGCATTTAGGCCGTCCCCCATCGCCCCACGAAAGCCACCGGTAAAGAGGTTGGCCCCAAAGGGGGGCAGCGCATCGGGGTTTTGCTGGGGCTGGTTCGCCACCGGGCCATAGGTACCGCTACGCCAGTCGGCGCGGGGAGTGTCGTTCACCGGAGGCTCTACTTGCTGCTGGCTGGCCTGGTCTTCCGGCAGGATGGTATTGGGTAGGCTTATGCTCTGCGCCCAGCTAACGCTGCTGACGGCAGTGCCCAATAGGGCCAGTGATAACACCGCTACCGGGCGCGTGAGGGAAAGCCGTTTCATTACGCGTTGCAAGCTCATTAATAGCGCCCTTGTGTAGTTCCTGGGGAATGCGTCGTTGGCGAGAGCGACATCGCGCCCTGCTGGCTTTCTGGCAGCAGCATGCGCTGATTTACCCAACCGTTGGGGGTCGCGCAGGTCAGCGCGGTACGGGCAGCACCGCTACCCTGCTCGATGACCCGCAGTTTGCGGCACTCGCGACCACTGGCGGCCAAATAGGGCGCATCGGCCACGATCTCGACGTTATCGCCCCAGGGGCTTTGTACTAGGTTGAGCACGGCACCGGCAGGCGCTTGTGCAAGAAAGCCGTTGAGGTTTTCATCTTGCAGCGGCTTGGCGGTGTCGTTACCAAGCACGTACTGCACCTGCTGCTGGTTGCCGCTCGGATAGGTAGCGCAGCCGCTAACGACGGCAACGCTCAAGGCGGCCAACAGCATGCGAGCTGGCCGCGCTATGAAAATGAGGGAGTTTGACATGATGATTTCCAATAAAAAGGCACGCTACCGCCCAGGGATTATAACGGGCGCATTCCCTTGCCCTACGCTGTGCGGATGAAATGTGGTGAACCGGCGCTATCAAAAAAGCACCCAGCATTGTAAGGGATTAACCGCTGGGGCTCTACGTTGACAAGGCTTGTACAGAAAATTAACTCTATTTAGCAAGATGTGCATTAGGCGGCGTACAATAAAAAAATCGGCTCGAGAGCCGATTTTTTTATATCGTTAAAACAATTCGTTAGCCTTCTTTAATACGCTGAGAGTAGATACCCCATAGCACCGCAAGCATAAAGGCGTACATCATGACGCCACTGTTGTGCTCCATGAAGACCTGCGTTAGCCCAAAATCCATGAACGTGACGGGGAGCAGCACCCCGGCGGTAGCCACGGCCCGCGTGGTTAGGTGGCTGGCTTGTAAGTGCCGAGCAAACAGGCGCATGGGCACAAGATAGAGCGCCAGCAGCACGGCTAGGCCCAGTAATCCTCGCTTGGCAAACGCGTCGATAAACTCGTTATGGGCGTGCCCGTATCGAGCGGCTTCGGCACTGATCACGCCTGCCTCACCCAAGTCGGCCATCGCATCGGCATAGCCGTTGCTGCCCCAACCCATGAGCGGTTTGTCTTGAATGAGCTGGGCAGCACCGCGCCACATTTCGAACCGCGAGCCTACCGAGGTGGAGCGGTTTTCACCGGAAACGTACAGCGCCACATCGTTAAAGGCTTGGTGTACACGCGCTTGCACCCCCATCTGCGGTACGGCATACACCGTTAACCCGCCAATCAGTACGGCAGACATGGCCGCTACCTTCCATGACGTGGAGAGCTGTGTTCCGTAGGCCCGATAGAGCACTAACAGTACGATAGGAAAGCCTACCCACCCGCCACGGCTGCCCGAGAACAGTGAACCCATTACACCGCCTGCCGCGCCTGCTAGCAGCAGGGCTACCCACACGCCACGATGGCGCTGCACCACGGCCCACCCAAGCCCGGCCATGCATAAAACGCCTAACAACATGCTGAGATTGCCAAACTGAATCACGTGCGTGTGGCCCTGGGCACGCCCCACACCTTCGACTATTTTTTGCCAGCCGCCCCAAGTGCCTGCGCTGATGGCGCCCAGCGCTATGCCGCCCCATACATAAGCGAGCTTGGGCGGATAGCGCAGTACCCACAACAAGGCAGGAATGGCCAAAATGAAGCGGCTCGGCTTATCGAACCCTCGGCTGCCTTGGCCATCCCACCAGGCTTCCAGCATGCTCACCAACGCGTACGCCACCAGCGCCGCAATGACCCAGCCGTCTTGCTTGCTCAATACGGGAACGCGACGAGTGAGGATCAGCCCCACGCCTGCGAGGAGTAGTATGACGGCACCGATGGAGTAACCACTGGGGATGGCCAGGCTCACCGCCGTGAGCAAGAAAACCGCCACACCCGTCAACTGATGAGGAAGCTCGCTGGTGCTACGGGTAGTAGCGTGGGGAGGGAACGTCATTGAAATACCGGTCCTGGCAACGAAGAAGCACGTTAGTCAGGCAAGTGCCTGAAAAGTGCCATGTTACCACACCCCACTAACGCTCTGTTGGGCGACTAATAGGCGTTTTTGTTGATGAACCCTTTGAAAACGGTGAGCACGATGATCTTCAAATCCAGCCAAAGCGACCAGTTGTCGATGTACCACAGGTCGAACTCGACCCGCCGCTGCATTTTTTGCACGGTATCGGTCTCGCCTCGCAAACCATTGACCTGCGCCCAGCCGGTAATGCCCGGCTTCACTTTGTGGCGGCGCATGTAAGACTCCACCAGCTCTTTGTACTGCTCGTTATGGGCCAGTGCGTGCGGGCGTGGCCCCACGATGGACATTCTTCCTTGTAGCACGTTGTAAAATTGCGGCAGTTCATCCAGCGACGTGCGCCTTAAAAAGGCACCAATGGGCGTGATGCGGCTATCGTTCTTTTTGGCTTGGGTCACTTTACCGGCCTCTTCTTGGTGAACGTGCATCGAGCGAAACTTATAGACTTTGAAGCGACGCCCGTTGGAACCCTCCCGATGCTGCTTGAACAGAACCGGCCCTGGTGAGGTGAGCTTGATGGCCAGCGCTATGCCCAAGCATACCGGCAGGATCATGATCGAGATGAGCGAACCGATAATGATGTCTTCACTGCGTTTCACGAAGCGCGACATGCCGCTCATGGGCGATACACTCAAATCGATCGCGTAATGCCCGGCCACTTCACTCATGCGGTGATTGAGCAGGTGCATATCTTCGAACGCCGGAATGAAGCGCACTTCTGCCGTGTGGTTGCGCAGGGCAAAAAACAGCGACCGCACGATTTGGCCCATCTCGAACGGCACGCAAATCCATACCTCGCGGGCATTCGAGCGGCTAATACGCCGCACGATGCGCTTGATACACTCGTCGTTGACCTGCCCTTTGATTCGCTCTACCCCGGCAATGGTGTGCCCTTCCCAAGCGGCACTTCGAATGCCTTCCGCCACACTCAATACGTTACTGGCCGGCCCGATCAAAAACACCGGACGCCGCGCGCCACCTCTTAGCCGAACGTGCTGCAAGGCAAGCTGCACTAGCAAACGCGCACCGCCTGCCACCGAAAACGAGATGACCAGCGTGAGACCAATCCAGAGCCGAGAGTAGCGGCTGGCGGAGTGAGAAAAGTAAATGAGCGACGTGGCGGTAATGCCTACCGCTATCCACACCAGCAGCAATTTGCCTAGCATCTGCCCGACGGGCGTTATCCGCCAGCGACGGTAGCTGCCGGACATACTGTTGATGACCAACACCAGAAGGCCAATACAGATCAAGGCCAGCACGTACCGTTCGTGCAGGTGGAGCGACCCAAATCTCAGCCAGTGCGCTAACCATCCACCCGCAAAAATAGCAAGCACGTCAAAAAAGGGAAAAACCACCTGGGGCGGAAAACGCTCTGAAAAGGTCATGGTTTTAGGCTTACCCATTGCAGCCACCCGTTTCGAATCCATTCATCGACATGTTCATTCGCTTTTCTGCTGATTCAAAATATCGTTCACGCCCTGGGTGAAGACCCGCTGATCGCTAAACCGATGACGCACGCTTTGGGCATGCTCACTCAATGCTGCCCGCACCGCTTCGGGCTGGGCATGAAAGGTCTCGATGGCCGCGACCAGCTCGTCCACGCCTCCTTCATAAAAATAGCCGTTCTTGCCCTCTTGCAGGTACTCCTTGGCGGCGTGTAGCTGGGCGTTGGCAATGACGGGAACACCACAGGCGAGCGCCTCGACAGCCACCAAACCAAAGCTCTCTCTCGTCGAGGGAAATACGAAAACGGAAAAGTCGGCCAACACCTTTGGCAACTGCTCCCTGGGCATGGCACCTTTGAAAGTGGTGATGTCCGCCACGCCGAGCTGCTGCGCCAATTTTTCCAGGGTAGCTCGCTGAGTGCCATCGCCCACCAGTACCAACCGCTTGTTAGGCATCGATAGCTTGGCAAATGCTTCTAGTAACGTTCGACAGTTCTTACCCGGCTCCAGGCGGGATACACAACCCACGATGAAGGCATCATTAGGCGCTGTACCGTGGGCTCGCGCTGGTGCTGCAAAGTGTTCCCCCACGCTATCGGGGTAGACTTTGATGATACGCGACAGTGGCACGTTCAAACGGGTGTTGATTTCGTGGCGAAAGTGCTCAGAGGGTGCGACGCAGAGGTCTACGCTATCTTTCAAACGATCGAACAAGCGGCGAAACAGCCTAGAGCTGGCAATTTGCGTAAGATCCGTTCCGTGAAAACGCAATACGAGATAAAAGTGCTTGGGTTTTATCAACGCCACCAAGTAAAGCAGCGGTAGAAAGTAGACGGGATAATGCACCTCGAGCAGCGTACCGATTGGCTTGTTGCGTAACGACAGCGCACAGCGCGTTAGCAAATCGGCGTATAGCGTGATTTTACTGAGCTTGCTGGTGGGCTTTTCTCGAATGGCCACCAACGCTACGTTATCGCTGCCCAATGTTTGTCGCCAAGCCTGCTCGGTCGCTTTGACGAAGGTGCCATAGTGCGGGGCCGCTTTGGTGGGGTAGAGATTCGTCCATAGCAACAGGCGGTTCATGAGGCGCGCCCTTTCACACCAAGGTGTTCGGCGATACGCCGTCCTAGCGTGTTGTTTTGTGGAGTTTGTTCGATCGGCTCGGCATCCGTTGGTGCGCTGAGCAACGCATCGAGGGCGTTGAAGAGCGCTGGGGCGTCGTCGCAGAAGGCCAGCGATGGGTATTGGCCCGTAAACGCTCGCGCGGTATCCCGCTGGTGGTCGTTGCGGTGTTCGCCCAGCGCGTATTGACGGGGCATGAACACACCGCGCTTACCGTGTTCCAGACAGGACAAAATGCTGCCCATCCCGGCATGAGAGACGATACCCTGCGCTTGGCAAAACCAGTGGTAATACTCGTCACTCGATAGCGTTTTGACGATCTGCATATCGGGGTGAGCAAAGTGACTCTCTTCGCCTACCTGCGCAACGATGTCGCCTGAGTAGCCGCTTCGTTCACGCCAATCGGCCACGTTGTTCAGCAAGCGATCGAAAGGCAGCTGAGTGCCAACGGTGATGAAGATCATAAAACTTTCCCCCAGTAGCTAACCCGCTTGTCGCTGGCTGCCAGATGTTCCCACTGGGTCAAGCATACGTCACAGAAGTAGCGCGCCAGCTTGCCGGAAAATGAGAGCTGCTGGTAATTGGCCATGCTATCCACCCAGATGGCTTTCTTGCCACTCATTTTGGCGAGAAAACAGAGCAGTAGGCCTGGCAGTGCGCCAGTGGATACCACGACATCGGGCTTGGCCGCTTTCAACACGCCATAGGATTGGCGCAGCGCCGAGAGTAGCGCTTTGATACCGCTCCCTCTGTGAATGTTCGGGCAACAATGGGCGCGTCTGCCATCGACCGTTAGGCCTGGTTCCGTACTGGCAAAGCTGAACTCGACGCTATTGGGTTCGATCTCTTGGACAAGCTGTCCGTAAAGGCGCTTGAGTTGTATGAAATGGCCACCAAACGAGCCTACCAATAAAATGTTCACGCTTCCTCCTTGAAGGTCGGCAACCTTGTTTTGAGTCGATAGAGGTAGCCGATCAATAGCGCTGTCGCGCTAGAGGCAATACCTGAGTTCACCACGTGGCCCGCTGTGAGGCTGACGCCGATGATGGTGATGATGAGCAGCCCAAAGCTAATCCCATATCTTGGCTGCTGGTTGAGTAGCTGTACGGACCATACCGCTCCTAACAGCCATGGCAAGTAGAACAGCACCCCACCCATCACGCCAAAGGTAATGAATACATCGATCATATCTATCTCTACGAGCGAGCCACGAACGGCCAAGAGATGGTCGACGCCCACGCCGAATAGCACATCCCAAAATCCAAATGGCACGACGATCAATTCGATGGCCTCACCCAAGAACGAGAGCCGCCCGCTCAATAATGCCCCCCAAAAGCCGCCGTGAAGCGTGTACAGGAAAAGCATTCGATCCCAAAGCCCTGTCGACTTTATGAAGGGGTACCCGAACACCACGACGGCTGCTCCGCCCACTAACGCGATTAGGTACACCATGGGGAGACGACTTACTTTAAAGTAACCGTTGTGAATCAATGCAAATACGAACACCAGACAGATGCCCAGCATGGCGACCTTGGTGGCTTTCATTAGAAAAAACAGCAGGAATACGCTAAACACGAACGCAAGACACGCAGCACCCCGCGTTTCGGCCAAGCGAAAGAGCACGATACTGGCCGATGCGAGCATCAAATAGCTCATTTCATTGCCTGCGATGATGAAGCCTTTACCGCCAATACCCCCAGCGTATTGAGACTCTCCGACCCCCAGTACGCCCAGCGTGACGTTCACCGACATGACGAAGAAGTACAGGAACATCAAGCCTGCCAGTTTTTTCAGGCTCCAAAAACTGGTGGCTTGTTTTGCCTCGCCCATCAAATAAAACAGAAGCACTAACGTCAGTAGCCCCCTGACGGCCCAGGTAATGCTTTCGACGGCCTGCCCGTAGCTTACCAACTGATAGAACACACACAGGGCCACCAGCGCGGCACAAAGCAGCGCGTATAAAAACTGCTTTACGTGGTAGATCATTAGCACGCCCAATAGCGCCACGAACCCTAGCGTTTTATAGGGGGCAGAAATACTCGGCCATGCCATGTCCTGGTAGTAGAGATAGCCGTTTAGCGTATCGACGACGGGCCATGCCATGAGAAAACTCAGCAGCAGCAAGTCGACACACCGTTTTAGTTTCATATCCATCACTGGCTCCGGCGGGCAATGAGTGCGTTAACGCCCTCTCATTACTGGGCACGCCGATAAGCAGCCGCCACTTGTTTGACGAATACGCTAAATACGGCGGCTAAAGGCGCCAATAGCAGTGCCACCAATACGCCGAACGCTAAAATAAAGGAGCTACCTATACCCACCGGTTCGAGGCTTTGTACGGCAAGCTGGGTGGCGTCGCCAGGGTTGATACTCTCGATACGACGTTCGAGCTGCAGCATTTTCTCGAAAAACGAGGCTTCCAATTCGCGGGCGTTGTCGCTGTTGGACGCTTGCGCTGCCTCAAGCGCCTGGGAGTAAGCCTCCTGCTGTGCATTCAGCCCTGCCGTCAATCGCTCCACTAGCTGCTCTTGGTCTTGCTGGATAGACGTGACTATCCCCTCGTGGAACCGCTCGATCATTGGCTGATGCACCGCCTGGGATTCGCTCATGATACGCAGCAGCAGCGTATTTCTCGGATTCGTCACGTCGATGTCGAACGGTATTCCTTCCACACTTTCGTCTTCTAATAGCTGCCTGCGCTGCTGTTCGATGAAGACGTTTTCTAGTTTTGCGATGACTTCTTCTGGCGTTTCGAGACCTTCCCTTTCGCCCTCCAGGGTTTCATAGGAGGCCACCGCGTACATGGTGGCAAAGCCATATTTGACGGGTTTCAGCCAAAGCGCCGCCAGCGTCAGCAGCATGACACACGTGACGCAGGCCAGCATGACCTTCCACTGTTTTAGTAGAAGCGTAACAAAGCTAACCAGCGTCATATCCTCTGGTATTTGCTTCTGGCTTTTTCTAGTTTCCATTCCATAGTTTTCTTTCATTATAGCCCTCCATTTACCGCCATGCGGTTATGTCCCTGGCTGCATTCAACCCCTCTCCCTAATTAAATGTATTTATTTTGCTATTATTATTTATCGCCCAACGCCGTAGTACGTAATTCCTTTTTTCACCATGCGCTTCGGGTCGAACAAGTTACGACCGTCAACAATCACCGGTTGAGACAGCGTTGCTTTGATTAAATTAAAATCTGGCGCTTTAAAAGATTGCCAGTCTGTGACGATCACTAAGGCGTCGGCGCCTTTCAGTGCACCTTCTTTCGTGCCACATAAGGTCAGGTCATCACGGTGGCCATAAATCCGCTGGGCTTCTTCCATCGCCTCCGGGTCGTACGCTTGGACTTTGGCACCCGCTTGCCATAGAGACTCCATCACCACACGGCTGGGCGCTTCACGCATGTCAT
This sequence comes from Halomonas sp. MMH1-48, assembly GCF_022348105.1. NCBI lineage: Bacteria > Pseudomonadati > Pseudomonadota > Gammaproteobacteria > Oceanospirillales > Halomonadaceae > Halomonas > Halomonas sp. MMH1-48. The sequence continues at coordinate 74,002 of NZ_JAKRFL010000009.1, read as the reverse complement.
CGGTATTTGGCTTGAAGGCAAGCCCCCATAGCGCGATGACTTTTCCCTCTAGCGCGCTGCCGAAGTGACGATATATTTTTTCGAATAGGGTGTTTTTTTGAAGCTGGTTACGCTCTTCGACCGCTTTGAGCACTTTGGCATCGAAATCAATGCCCTCGGCTGTCCGTATTAGTGCTTGAACGTCTTTTGGAAAGCAGGAGCCGCCATAGCCTGCGCCCGGATAAATAAAGTGGTAACCAATGCGAGGATCGCTCCCGATACCTTGACGAACCATTTCAATGTCGGCATTCAAACGCTCGGCGAGATTCGCCATTTCGTTCATGAAGCTGATTTTCGTCGCCAACATGCAGTTCGCTGCGTACTTCGTCAGCTCGGCACTGCGCACGTCCATGGTGATGATTTTGTCATGATTACGGTTAAACGGCGCGTAGAGCTCACGCATGATATCGATGGTGGCAGCGTTCGTGGTGCCGATAATGATGCGGTCAGGCTTTTTGCAATCGGCTACCGCGCTACCCTCTTTCAGGAATTCGGGGTTGGAGACCACATCGAACGATAGGTTCGCTGATCGGTTGGCCAATACCTGCTCCACCACGGCAGTGACTTTATCGGCTGTGCCAACGGGTACCGTGGATTTATTGACGATGACCACTGGTGTTTCGATATGCGTCGCGATGGTTTCGGCCACCTTCAACACGTATTGCAAATCGGCACTGCCATCCTCGTCTGGGGGGGTGCCAACGGCGATGAACTGCACCTCTCCGTGCTTGACGCCTTTCTCCGCCTGGGTCGTGAAGGTCAGCCTGCCCGCTGCATAGTTCTCTTTGACGAGCGCTTCGAGCCCTGGCTCATAGATAGGAATGATGCCCTGTTCAAGACGCGCTACTTTCTCGGCATCGACATCCACGCAAACGACGTTGTGACCCACGTCCGCAAGAACGGCTCCTTGCACCAGCCCTACATAGCCTGTTCCAAACACGGTTACGTTCATACTTTCCCTATCAGCTCACCTAGTTCGTTAATGAACACAGCCGGACACGCTCTTTTCAACATCGGCTGGCAGCGATAAACGCTGGCTATCATACCGTTTATCGGCAACGCTGTAATGCTATGCCATCTTTTGCAACTGTACTGCTTGATTGTCAGACACAGACCCCACGTCAGCGAGATGAATTTTCTAGTTTTTAAGCATAAAAAAAACCGGCCCCAAAAGGGGCCGGCTCATTAACTACTACAGGGGTTACAACTTTAAGCTTGGTTAGACCAAGGCTTAGAAGTGGTAACGAGCGCCTGTCAGGTAGTAAATGTCGTCGCCGTCAGCGCGCTCAACGCTAACAGGACCTTCGCTGCCACCGATGGTGACGTCGATGGACTGCTGGTCACGCTGGTTCAGCTCCAGGAACACGTCGAAGTTGCTGGAAACTTTGTAGTAAGAACCCAGTGCCCACGCAGTGCGGTCTTCAGCAGAGGAGCCGTCAGCGCTGATGTCATAGACATCACCAGTGAACGCCCACGGGCCAGTAGTGTAAGTAGCACCCAGACCTACTTTGTCAAAGCCGTTCAGGTTCGGACCCAGATCAAGTGCTTCGTTGTGCTCACGACCTTCGTAGCCCAGACGAACAGAGAACTGGTCGTTTACAGCGTAAGAACCGATCAGGCCGCCCAGCATTTCGCCGTTGCCACCGCCGCGGATTACGTCTTCAACGAAGCCCAGACCTACGGTGAACGGACCTTGCTGGTAACGAACACCACCTTGCGGTGCAACTACGTTGCCTTCTTCACGAACCGGCTCAAGCTCGCCACGCTCGCTGTAGTGTTTCAGCTGCAGGAACGCAGTGAAGCCTTGCAGGTCAGGCGTGTAGTAACCGATAGAGTCGCCGCGTGATTGAATCGGGTGACCAGCGAACTCTAGGTCACTATCAGCGAAGATGTAAACGTCGAACGGCAGAGATACGAACTGGCTGTAGAAGCTGTCAAAGTTACCAGCTTGGAAAGTACCGTACTGCTTGCTTTGCAGACCCAGGTAGCTCTGGCGAAGTTCGTTGAAACCACCATCGGTGGTGTTCTCATCACCATCAAAGCGCCATTCTAGACGACCGAAAGCCGTCAGGTCAGACGTCACTTCCTGGCTCATGCGCAGACCAAGACGAGAATAAACGTCTACAAACTCTGCACCGTTATCTTGGTAATTATCGTTGCTATCGTACTCGGGGCCGCCACCTTCGATACCCATGGCGATACGGCCGTATACGTCCAGACGAGTGCCGTCTTGGTCATATACAGTCGCTGCTTGAGCGGCAGCAGAGGCACCCAGGGCGCCAATGACAGCAGTCGCTAAAAGTGTCTTTTTCATGATATAGGTTCCTTTAACTAGCTTACTGTTTCGATCGTTATTACTGGCCTTCGTAGAAGCCAGCAAGTGGCTTGCGGGCCATGCTCTTTTTCTCATCCGCCGGTTTTTCCCGGTGGTATGCGACATGTCCTCAACAAAGCCTTGTTATAGTCCAATGCTCGCAGGTCAAACTCTATACCGGGATTCCAGGGAACGCAATAGAAAAAAACAGTGTTTTTTTACGATTTGTGTTTTTTTATGGAACCCCGTCCAAGGATTCAGGTCTCAGCGCCCTTCGAATTTTTGCTGCAGGCCTTTGAGCTTCTCTTCCATGGTAAGCGGTTTTTTCTGCTCACTTTTTTCTGGAACGGGCGTTCTCGCAGGGAGCTTCTCATCGTTTGGCGATGAGTTACTCGCGGCTGGCTGCGCTTTATTCGTGCGACTTTTCGCGGGGGGAGCCGGACGTTCCGCTCGGTTTTTCGTGGGCGCCTCTTGTCGCCGCTCATTGGCATGTTTCGCGGCTTCTTTATCTACTTTGCCTGCAGGCTGGCCATCTAAATCGACACGCTCTGCTCCTTCACGCATGGATTTGATATAACGCGGCAAATTGACGTAGTTGGCCAGCGCCCGACGGATCAATTTACTCGGCCAAGGCTCGCGCTCGGCCAAATCCTGGTGAATCCCCACTTTCAAGGGTTTGGTGTGCCCTTTGAAGAAGGCATGTGGGTAACGCTGATACCACTGCTTCAATAACGCTTGCGGCGAGGGTTGCGTGACGGCTTCTGGCACATCTGGCGTTGCTGGCTCGCTGACCGCCGCTGGCACGTGCTCGGGTACTTCGTTCGGCACTTCTTCTGCCGCCGCGACATCGGTCTCGTGTTCAGCGGGCGATGTCGTAGGCTCCCCTGAGGCGCGAGTCGATAGCGCGGCTAGCTGCTGTTTCAACTGCTGATTCTCTTCGCGCAGCGCAATGAGTTCGGCCTTGTTTTGTTCGAGCCGTGTTTCTAACGTTTCTAGTAGATGCAGTACGCTGGCGGCCATAACCCCCTCCTTTGACCCAAATCAGTCGCTGACACGCTCGTACACGACGAAGTCATAATTTGGCTGCCCTTCTGCGGGCTGCCCGGCGACTCGCTGAACTTCTTGCCACTCTTCCGTCGAGAACGCGGGGAAGTGCGCATCGCCGTCCACCTCTATATCGACTTCCGTGATGTAGAGACGTTGGGCAAACGGTAAGGCTTGACGGTAAATCTCGCCGCCGCCCATGACCATGATTTCTTCTGCCGCTTCGATCGTCGCCTGCTGATCGGCCAGCGCTAACGCAGCCGGTAGCTCATGGCACACGCGCGCGCCTTCTGCAGTAAACTGGGCATCCCGAGTCACGACGATATTGAGACGATTGGGCAGCGGCTTGCCAATGGAGGCGAAGGTTTTACGCCCCATGACCAGCGGCTTGGCCTGGGTCATACGTTTGAAGAATTTCAAATCTTCAGGCAAGTACCAGGGTAGCTTGCCATCGACGCCAATGACGCGATTCTTGGCCATGGCGACGATCATCGCAACGGGCACCAGCGGTTCATAGGCGGTGGCTTGCTGACTCATACGGCTACCTTTGCTTTGATATGCGGATGGGACGCGTAATCTTCGATCTGAATATCATCGAAGGTGAAGTCGAATAGGTTCGTGACCTCTGGATTGAGCACGAGCCTGGGCGGTGGCATGGGTGTGCGCTCAAGCTGCTCGTTCGCCTGCTCCAAATGATTGCTGTACAGGTGCGCGTCTCCTAACGTGTGAACGAATTCCCCCGGCTGTAAGCCCGTGACCTGGGCCACCATGCTAAGCAGCAACGCGTAACTGGCGATATTGAACGGCACGCCCAGAAAAATATCGGCACTGCGCTGGTAAAGCTGGCAGGAGAGTCGCCCGTTGGCGACGTAGAACTGAAACAGACAGTGACAAGGCGGCAGCTTCATCTCATCGACTTGACCAGGGTTCCATGCCGATACGATCAAACGACGCGACTGGGGGTTCGTGCGGATCTGTTCGAGGACATTGGCGATTTGATCCACACTGCCGCCCTTGGGGTTTGGCCAGCTACGCCACTGGTAGCCATACACAGGCCCCAGGTTGCCGTGCTCATCGGCCCATTCGTCCCAAATACGCACGCCGTTCTCTTTGAGATACCCAATGTTGGTATCCCCTTTCAGAAACCATAAAAGCTCGTGGATGATGGAGCGCAAATGTAGCTTTTTGGTCGTCAGCAGTGGAAAGCCGCGGGACAAATCAAAGCGCATTTGATGCCCAAACACCGAGCGCGTCCCCGTACCGGTGCGGTCGCCGCGATCAACGCCCTGCTCCAGCACGGTGCGCATCAGGTTTAGATAAGGCTGTTCCAACGCGGGCAACGTTGATGTCATGGTAGGCGTGGGCGTTGTGACAGTCACAGAAGTTCCAAATTAACAGCGGATGTGGGGTTGTATTCTAGGCCGTCGAGTTATGCAGCGTCTATGGTATCGCTGCTTCACCCCCCACCAAAGCGCTCAACCGCCTTGTCTACCTCGCTTTGATCCACCAGCGGCGCCACCTTCGGCACCCCTAACGGGGTGCTTCGCGGGTGCGCTCCGCTTACCACGCGCTACGAGTGCATTGGCATTCGTAGCGTGCATGGGGTATTTCAAGCTTTGGCATCGATGGGCTGGCGGCGTGACCAAGCGATCAATATGAGGCCGAGAGCAATCATGGGTAAGGTTAACAGCATGCCCATGGTGACCCAGCCGAAAGCGATGAAGCCGATGTGGGCATCGGGCATGCGTACGAACTCGACCATGAAACGGAAGACGCCATAACCCAACAGGAAAAGACCTGAAACAAACCCACGTGCGCGGGGTTGGGCAGACACCCACCAGAGGATCGCAAATAGCACGACGCCTTCTAATAGCGCCTCGTAGAGCGCCGATGGGTGGCGGGGTTCAGGCCCCATTCCGGGAAAGGGCATGCCCCAGGGGAGCGAGGTCACGCGGCCGGGCAACTCATGGTTGATAAAGTTACCAATGCGCCCTGCGCCAAGGCCAATGGGCACGAGCGGTGCAATGAAGTCGGTCAATGTAAAGAAAGCCAGATGCTTGCGGCGGGCAAATAGCCAAGCGGCCAGCAGTACGCCTATCAAACCGCCGTGGAAGCTCATGCCGCCATCCCAAACGCGGAAGATCCATAGCGGGTCAGCCAGCCACTGCTCTAAGCCGTAGAACAGCGCGTACCCTAAGCGGCCACCGGCGACCACCCCAATGGCGCAGTAGAAGAGCAAATCGCCGATGTCGTCTTTGTTCATTCCTAGACGCGGGGCACGTTTGCAGCCTAGCCACCACGCCGCCACGAAGCCGACCACGTACATGAGGCCGTACCAATGCACTTGCAACGGGCCGAGGGAAATCGCGACAGGATCTATCGTTGGGTAGTTGATCATTCATTTTCTCTAATTGAATAAAAGACATGCCATCATCTGCCATGGCGGGGTTACGCCAGTATGAAGCGTATCCCCACCACAGCGAGCAGCGCAGCGAAACAGTAACGTAGGACATGGGCGGGTAACACGTGAGCCAAGCGCACACCAAGACGGGCAAACGGCACGCTGGTCGCAACGATGCCTATGAACGCAGGCCACATGACGAAGCCCGTCGCCCAAGGGGGTAGCAGCGAATTGCCCCAGCCGACCACGATGAACGTGATCGCTCCTACTGCCGCTATTGGTAAGCCGCAGGCGGCAGAGGTTCCCACCGCCTGCGTCATGGTGGCACCGCAGCGCGATAACCAAGGCACGGTCATCGCCCCGCCCCCGATACCAAATAGCGCGGAAATGGCCCCGACCACGCCTCCAGCGAGGGTCATGGCAAATTTGCTGGGGGCCAGCGTGCCTGGTCTGGGGGTCAGCCCCATGATCATTTTAGTGGCCAACAAGAGCACGAAGACGCCAAACAAGGTGCCTAACACGGTGCCGGATAAATTACCGGCAATGAAGACCCCACCAATGGCGCCCAGCATCAAGCCCGGTAATAACGCCATGAACCAGGCACGATGCACACTCCCCTTGCGAAAGTGGCCCAACGCTGAAGAGGCGCCCGTCACGACGATCGTGGCGAGCGAGGTGCCCACCGCAAGGTGCATGGTGATCTCGGGGGAAATGCCCTGCAGCCCGAAGGCAAAGACCAGAACGGGGACGATGATGATGCCACCGCCCACACCAAACAAACCGGCCATGGTGCCTGCGGCGGCACCGAGCAATAGATAACTGGCCAAAATGGCTGCGAAGGTCATTCGTTGGGCTTCTCCAAGGCGTTAGGCAACCATTTTTTGATCATGCCGTGTAGGGTATCGGGCTGGTAGGGTTTCGCGAGGATATCGTCCAGCCCGGCGGCGCTGCAGGCGTCTTGCCCGGCGGTATCGGCATTGGCGGTCAGGGCGATCATGACACTTCGTTTGGTCGCGCGCTGATGCTCATACCGTCGCCAGCGGCGGGTGGTTTCCAGCCCGTCGAGTGTCGGCATGAAAATATCCATGAATACCAGGTCGTAGAACGCAGACTGCTGACGTTCGAGCGCCTGTTCGCCGCTACTCACGCCTTCAACGTGTAGCCCTTGCAACTCGAGCATTTGCCGCGCGAGCATGAGGTTCACAGGGCCATCATCGACGACCAGCACACGCGGGCTTTGCTCGCTGGATAGAGGAAGATCGTAGGTATCGGCTTCGTTCACACTCTGCTGAACGAAGTTGGCCAACAGCGAACGAATATCGGCCAAGCGCTCGCGCACGTGGGTGACGTTTTGCCGACAGGCTTCTGAGGATTCTTCGGTCAGCATGGTGCCAAGATGATCGAACAGGCTGTCGGCTTCCCGCTGCATGAGCGTTAGGTAACCCGATTTCAAACGCGACTCTTCTCTGGCACGCTCTCTTCCTGCCATGAGGTGCTTGAGCTGCTTTTGCTGGTGGTGCAGGTCATCCAGCAGCGCTTGGTCGGACTTGGACTGCTCGGTCTCTGCGGTAGCGACATGGCCGCTTTTCTGTAACGCGCTCACCAAGCTTGCCAACTGATCGTTGGCGCGGGTGAGCCGCTTGAGCGGGCGCTCTTGACTCTCTTCGTCCAGCAGCAACGCCGCATGGGGCATGATGCCTTGCTGCAGCGTATCGATGCGCCGTTCCAGCTCATTGAGGCCTTGGATGAACAAGGCATCTTTGAACTTGGCCCGTGCTTTGATCAACATCAAAAACGCGCCGACGTTCAGGCAACTTCCTAGCAGCAGGGTCAGCGTGAGCCAGAGCGTGGTGGACCACGAAGCCTGGCCAGGTGACATTAACCAAATCACGGCACCTACCAACACACAGAGCAGCACTAAGGCGGCCTGTACGAGGAGCAGTGGCCATAACACCGGCCAGATAACGGCATTCCAGAAGTGCTCTCGCTGATAGCGTTGCATCATTCTCGACTTCCTGGTTGGCAAAGGGCAGCATGCCTTGTAAAGAGCGATGGCGTGAATCCTTACGTTTTATGCCGCACGTTTCTGTGCTAAGTGTACGTCGACACCGCACACCTGTCATGCCACGCCGGTACACCACTCACACAAAGCGGCACGCCTGCTGCCGTTCAAGGGCTTCGTATGTGTTTAATCACGTTTCATTGGGCGCCCGATAGCGCTACGCCGTTTCGCTTGGCAGGCAATCGCGATGAGTTCCATGCGCGCCCTACTGCGCCACTAGGTACTTGGCAAGATGTTCCTTTATATGGAGGCCGCGATTTAGAAGCCGGGGGCACGTGGCTGGCGGCCAATCGGCATGGCGTGGTCGCCGCGCTCACCAACGTGCGCGACACGCGCTTAGTCACCCCTGCAAACGCCCCCAGCCGGGGCGAATTGGTCGCGGGTGCGCTGACCGCCAGCGACCCTGCCGAGTGGCTCGACGCCCTGGCAAGCCGACATGCCGAGCGCTACGCGGGCTTCAATTTACTGGTGGCGACGCCCCAACACTGTTGGCACTTGCACCGAGGATACGACGGCGTAGCGCTGAGGGAGGTCGCCCCTGGGTGTCATGGGCTCTCGAATGCCAACTTGAATACGCCATGGCCCAAACTGCAGGCCGCGCGACAGGCGCTAGCAGACAGCGATGAGTACCGCTGGCGGCGTGACACCGGCGGTGCGCTGCATGATCCCGCGTTGGCGGAGGTATCTCTTTTACCGGATACCGGCGTTGGGCTCGAGCTCGAGCGCCAGCTTTCGGCGGCTTTCATCGTTGGCGAGCAGTACGGCACCCGCGCGACCACATGGTTGACGCTCGACGCCCGAGGCAACGCCACCCTGACCGAACAGCGTTTTGGCCCCTTCGGTCGCTATCTGGGTGACACGACGCTAAACGTTCTCTGCGAGACGCGGTAGCCGCTGTTAATCGCGAGGGGGTAGTAAGTGCGATAGCTGCCACTCGTCCAATCGCTTATTGAGATGCTCATGAACCCGTACGGGCGTATCGAGCTGCATGATCTCATCGAGCAGCGCTTGGGCGTCGGCCAGCGTGACGCGGCGGATCGCTGCGCGCACTTTTGGCAAGCTGGGGGCGTTCATGGAGAGACTGGTAAAGCCCATCGCCATCAGCAGCAGCGCGCCCGCCGGATCCCCTGCCAACTCACCACATAGCGAGATGGGTTTGTCGAGCCGCTTGGCGTCTTGGGCAAGCTCTTGCAACGCGCCGAGCAAGGCAGGGTGCAGCGCATCGTACAAGCTCGAGACGCGGGGGTTGTTGCGATCTACCGCCAACAGGTATTGAGTGAGGTCGTTACTGCCCACCGAGAAGAAATCGACCCGCTTGGCCAGCGCGTCCATCTGATAGATCGTGGCGGGCACTTCGATCATTACCCCCACCTTGGGCCGCTCGACGCTCATGCCCTCTTCGCCCAGTTCCAAGATGGCGCGATCGAGCAGACGAATGGCTTCATCCACCTCTTCGACGTTGGTGATCATGGGGAACAGAACGTAGAGGTTGCCCAGGTCGTGGGACGCTTTGAGCATGGCGCGTAGCTGAACCATCAACACCTCGGGATGATCCAGGGTCACCCGCATGCCTCGCCAGCCTAGAAACGGGTTGGCCTCCTCGATGGGGAAGTAAGGCAAGTCTTTGTCGCCGCCGATATCCAGCGTGCGCATGACGACCGGCAGGGGCGCAAACCCTTCCAACTGTTCGCGGTACATGCGCATCTGCTCTTTTTCACCGGGGAAGCGCTCGGTAATCATGAACGGCACTTCGGTGCGGTAGAGCCCCACCCCGCCAATGCGGCTTTTCAGTAGCGCAGAGGCATCCACCGCCAACCCGGTATTCACCATCAGCGGCATCTCATAGCCGTCGGGGGTTTCACTGGGCAGGTCCTGCTCGTGCTCGAGTACTTCGCTCAGCACTTTCTCTTCGGCAATCAGGCTGGCATAGCGAGTTTGCAGCTCGGCCGCCGGGCGAACGAACAAGCGCCCCCGGTGACCATCCAGCACCACGGGCGCGCCATTGAGACGCGGCAACGGGAGATCGACCATACCCAAAACGGTGGGAATCCCCATCGCGCGTGCGACGATGGCGACGTGAGACGTGCTGGAGCCCCGCACCGATACCAACCCTTTGAGCTTGTCGCGGGGCACCTCACCCAGCATAGCCACGCTGATTTCATCGCCCACCAGAATGGCGTTATCTGGATAGGTTTCTGGAGTGGAAGGCGTATCTTCTTGAAGATGCGCCAGCACACGGCGGCCAAGATCGCGGATATCCGCCGCTCGTTCACGAAGGTAGTCGTCATCTACCCGCTCCAGGTACTGAACGTGGCGGCGAACGACATCGGCCAGCGCCCCCGGCGCCCACTGCCCTTCCCGAATTCGTTTTTCGACTTCTTCGGAGAGTGCCGCTTCACCCAGCATCTGCTGGTAGACGTCGAACAGCGCCAGCTCTTGAGAGGAGATACGATTGACCAAGCGCTCTGCCGCCGCACGAATCTCATCGCGGGTTTTGCCAATGGCCTCTTTCAAGCGAGCGATTTCGTACTCTTGGTCGCTGGGAATCAGATCAGGAACGCTGTTGAGATCGGCAGGCGGGGTAATCACCACGGCTTCGCCCATGGCCATGCCGGGCGAAGCCGCCACGCCTTTGAACATGGCTTGGCCGCCCGGCAGTGCCGGTCGCGAGAGGTTGCCCGTGGCCAATGCATGCGCCAGCACACCGGCTAGCTGGGCGGCCATGGTGACCAAAAAGGCTTCGTCTTCGTCGTCGTAGCGGCGTTTTTCCGCTTGCTGCACCACCAACACCCCGAGCATGTGCCGCTGGTGGATGATGGGCACCCCTAAAAAGCTAGAGTAACGCTCTTCGCCCGTGGCTTCGAAGTAGCGAAAATGGGAGTGCGACCGAGCATCTTCCAGGTTGAGCGGCTCGCTGCGTTTGGCCACCAGCCCCACTAGGCCTTCCCCCAGCGGCAACACGACACGACCCACGGCTTGGGTACGCAGGCCGATGGTTTCCATCAGCACCAACGACTCCAGCTCTTTATCGTAGAGATAAAAGGAGCACACGTCGGTCTGCATGGCTTTGCGTATCCGGCGCACCATGGTCGACAGCGCGGCGTCGAGGTTTCTTGCGCCATTCACTTCTTGAATAACGCGTCGCAGCACCTCAAGCATGGACGTTTTACTATTCACTATTATTTGCCTCGCTGAGGGATTCTCCCGCCGGTGACCGCTGCGTTTACCCCGCAACGGTGTGCGCGTTATCCTTCATCATCTTGTGCCAAGCGCTGCACACGCGGGGAAAGCTCCCGGAGTGCGCGCCGATAGACCTCTCGTTTGAACGGTACTACCTGCCCAAGTGGGTACCAGTAGCTAACCCATCGCCAACCGTCGAATTCCGGCTTGGGCGTGGCCGTCATACAGATGCGGTTTTCTTGGCAACGAATTTTGAGTAAAAACCACTTCTGCTTCTGGCCGATACACACCGGCCGTGAGTGGGTACGAATCATGCGTCGTGGCAGACGGTAGCGCAGCCAGCCCCGGGTGCAGGCGACAATATCAACATCGTCGGCGGTTAGGCCGATCTCTTCGTGGAGTTCACGAAAAAGCGCTTGTTGTGGAGTCTCGCTTGCTTTGATGCCTCCCTGGGGAAACTGCCACGCATTTTGCCCTACACGACGCGCCCAAAGCAGCTGCCCCTGGCTATTGGCAATGATAATGCCAACATTGGGGCGAAAGCCGTCAGCGTCGATCACGGACATCACCTTCATAAATTTTCAGTTGTCCCCATTTTTCCATAAGGGAGACAACCGTATCAATACAATATAACGCTAAGTGGTTAAACCCAGGTGACTCTGCGATAATCCCGCGCTTTGTGTCGCTTATAACTAACGAACATTGACCGTCAAGGGGAGCGCCGTGAGTCTGGCCATTTTCGACCTGGATAATACGCTGCTATCCATCGATAGCGATCATGCCTGGGGGGAGTTTCTGGTGGAGCAAGGCGCAGTGGACCCGGTGGCCTACCGCGAGGCCAACGAGCGCTTTCTCGCCGATTACAATGCCGGCACGCTGGATATGATGGCGTTTCTGGCGCTGGCCCTGAAACCGCTGGCTGACAATAGCCCAGAGCAACTTGCTGCTTGGCACCAACAGTTTATGATTAGCAAGATCGAGCCGAACATTCTACCCAAGGCGGAAGAGCTGCTGGCGCGACACCGCACCAAGGGCGATACCTTGCTGATCATTACGGCCACCAACCGTTTCATCACTGGCCCGATTGCCGAGCGGCTGGGCGTGGACGACCTGATTGCCGTCGACCCCGAGATGGTCGATGGCCGTTACACAGGACGCGTGGCCGGTGTGCCCAGCTACCGGGAAGGCAAAGTCACCCGCTTGGAAGCGTGGCTGGAAGGGCAAGAGTGCACCCTCGATGATGCGTGGTTCTATAGCGACTCCCATAACGACCTGCCGCTGCTGGAAGTGGTCGATAACCCCGTCGCCGTAGATCCTGACGATACGCTTCGCCAAGTGGCCGAAGAGCGACACTGGCGAATCATGAGCTTGCGGGATTAATGGCATTCGACCCACCTACCCTATTAACGCTAACCATCGCCATTGCCGCTTCAGCGGCGCTTTATTTGCTGATGGAGTGGCGTGGCGCTCGAGAACGGGCGCTGCTGCTATGGGCGGCAGGGTTTGCCACGATCACGGTGGGCTCGAGTCTTTCACTGCTACGCGCCAATGGTTTCTTCCTGGTCGGCGTGTGGTTTGCCAATGGCCTGCTGATCCTGGCCCACTGGCTCTTCTTGCTGGGCGTCTTGCGCTTCGTCGGCCAACGTCCCAGCCAGGCCTGGTGGCTGCTGGTCGTCATCTGGTGCGCACTGCTGCTACTCCCCGCCCCCTTGACCAGCTCCAAACTCTATCTGGCACTCAATTCGTTATTGGTAGGGCTGCTCGCCTTGAGGGCTAGTTGGGCGCTCAAACTGGAGTCCGGCAGCGCCACTCTCGGCACTCGCCAATTGCACTACGTCTTGTTGATTCACGGTCTTTTTTACATCGCCAAGGGGCTGCTGCCCTTGGCCCCCAACACGCTGGTCGACCTCATGGCCTTTCGTGGAGCCATCATTCGCGTTTCATTGGTGGAGGGTGCCATGGCCATCTTGCTGATTGCGCTCTCGATGACCGGCACCGTGCGCTACCAGCGAGAGCGTCACATCACGCATCTCGCCGAACGCGATGCCTTGACGTCACTGCTCAATCGGCGTGGCTTCGAAACCCAGGCACTTCGCGTGCTAAAGCGCATCACCCCAGGCCAGCCTGGGGCGCTACTCCTGGTCGATTTGGACAACTTCAAGCAAGTCAATGACCTCTATGGCCACGCCGCGGGCGATCACCTACTGATCGCCCTGGGCGATATCGCTCAACAAACATTGCCAGCGGACGCTCTGATGGCCCGCTTGGGCGGCGATGAGTTCGTATTCCTGCTGAAAGACGTCGATGACGATGCTGTACTGCGCATGGGTCAACAATTACGCCAACGGTTTCAAACCGTAGCTTCGCACACGTACCCCACACCCAACCCTGTCTCGTTGAGCCTGGGCGTCACACGCCTCACCCAGCCCAGCCAAGACCTGTCCAGCCTCCTTGCACGAAGCGACCAAGCCCTATACGAAGCTAAACGTAGCGGCCGAAACCGTATGGAAATTTGCTGACGCCACCACCACGAGACATCGAGGTGCCAGGCTACTTTACATCTCGACAAATCGAGCACCCAGCGACTACATCACAGCAAATCGAGGCACCCCCGTAGCGCGGCGTAACGAAAGAGCGAGAGCAACGAGCGAAAGAGGCACCCGCGGAGGGCGGCGCCAGCCGCCCCGATGGCGTTACCGAACCAAACGTGCCACCACCACCCACCCCGCCCCATCGGCAACGCTCCTCGCGTTGCTTCGCGGGTGCACTCCGCTTACGCCGCGCTACGGGTTTATCCACTGAAGCTATCCCGCAAGCGACATAACGTTCCATCCAAATCCATTGCGCTGGACATAAAAAACCCCGCAAGCATGGTTTGCGGGGTGGATGCGGTTGGCGGGTGCCAAACGGCGCGTTTAGCCGAGCAGGTGCTCGACAGCGGCGCGCTCTTCACGCAGTTCTTTTTCGGTGGCTTGCATCTTCTCTTTGCTGAACGCGTCCAGTTCGAAGCCTTGGACGATTTCATATTTGCCACCCTGGCAACGCACCGGGTAGGAGTAGATGATGCCTTCGGCAATGCCGTAGCTGCCGTCGGAGGGAATCGCCATGCTGACGATGCCGTCGCAACCCAGCGCCCAGTCACGCATATGGTCGATGGCGGAAGAGGCGGCAGACGCGGCAGAGGACGCACCGCGCGCTTTGATGATGGCGGCACCGCGCTGCTGAACGGTCGGGATGAAGTCGTTTTCGTACCAGTCGCGCTCGACCAGATCGAAAGCGGCTTTGCCGTCGACTTTGCACTGGGCCAGATCCGGATACTGCGTGGCGCTGTGGTTGCCCCAGATGATCATGTTTTCGACGTCGGTGACGTGCTTGCCGGTTTTCTGAGCCAGCTGCGTCAGCGCGCGGTTGTGGTCCAGACGCGTCATGGCCGTGAACTGACCTGCATCCAGATCCGGCGCGTTGCAAGAAGCGATCAGCGCGTTGGTGTTGGCCGGGTTACCGACGACCAACACTTTGACGTCACGGCTGGCGTGGTCGTTCAGTGCTTTACCCTGCACGGAGAAGATCGCAGCGTTGGCTTCCAGCAGATCTTTACGCTCCATACCCGGGCCACGCGGACGTGCACCTACCAGCAGGGCGAAATCGGCATCTTTGAACGCTACGTTCGGATCGTCGGTGGCGACGATGTCTTGTACCAGCGGGAACGCACAGTCGTTGACTTCCATCACGACGCCGTTCAGCGCGTCCATCGCTTGAGGAATTTCGAGAAGCTGGAGAATGACGGGCTGATCCGGCCCCAGCATGTCGCCAGCGGCAATACGGAAAATGAGAGAGTAGCTGATTTGACCGGCACCGCCGGTAATCGCAATACGGACTGGATCTTTCATCATTGCTCCTTGATGGTTCGCCTAATGGAGGTTCGCCTGGTAAAGAATAGCGCCACGATGTTATGCCCAGATGCTCAAAAACTCAATCAGACATGAGACGACTACCCATTTGCACGCGGGCTTGATACTCGCTGAAAACGGCCAGTTACGCTATGGTGTGACGGGCTGCGGTACCATCCTTACCGCGCTATCTAATTTGTCATTCCCTTGGAACAGTGACTTCCCATGCGACGAATTTCCCCTTCTTATGCGCTGGCAAGCCTGCTGGTGCTGGCGTTAGTGGTTTGGTTGGCCGTCGGCGATTTTCAGCAGTTTCAATCGTCTCCGCCAGAGAACAACGCGGAAGAGGCCGATGCCCTGCCCCGTGTGGAGGTCAACAGGCAACAGAGCACACCCTATATTCCTCAGCAGGTGCTGCAAGGCCAGCTCACCGCCGAGCGTGAGACGGTACTGCGTGCCAACGTCGCGGGTTACGTGGCCGAAAAGCCTATCGAGCAAGGGGAGAGCGTGGATCAGGGGGAAACGCTACTCGTGCTGGATAACGACGCCCTGCCCGAGCGTTTACAGCAAGCCCGAGACGAGTTAGCACTGGCCGAGGCTGAGTACGCCGGTGCCCAAAACCTGCGCCGCCGTGAGCTGATCTCGCAACCGGAACTGCTGCGCCTGCAAAGCGCACTCAGCGCCAGCGCGGCTCAGGTGGCTCAGTTGGAGAAGCAGCTCGAAGACACCCGCCCCACGGCCCCGTTCGAAGGCGTGCTGGATCGTGTTCAGGTGGAGCTTGGCGACCTGCTCCAGCCTGGCGAAGAGTGGGCGCGCTTGATCGATGATCGCCGTTTGACCGGCACCGCGTGGGTATCGCAACAGCAGGTGGGCAAATTGGCCGTTGGCTTGCCGGTGACGGCGCGCCTGCTCAACGGTGGCTCGCTCACCGGCGAGGTCAGCTACATCAGCAGCAGCGCCGAGGAGGCGACGCGCACTTTCTATATCGAAGTCGCCCTGGATAACCCCGAACGCTTACGCTTGGCCGGGGGAAGCGCGGAGTTCACCATCACCCTGCCCCCTCGACAGGTGCACACGCTCTCTCCCGCGCTGTTTAGTCTGGATGATCGTGGTCAGTTAGCCATCAAACATGTCGATGACGAAAACCGCGTGGTGCAAACGGCGGTCGAGCTAGTGAGCGCCGACACCGAACGCGCCTACGTGACCGGCCTCCCCAACCCCGTTACGCTGATCACACTGGGCGCGGGGTTGGTGAGCCCCGGCGACGCAGTGACGCCCGTGTCTGCCCAGGAAGGTGGTCATGCGTCGACTGATTAATGCCGCCCTCACCCATACACGCACTACGCTTCTACTGCTCGTCGGGCTATTGCTAGCGGGGACGACCGCTTGGCAGATGATTCCCAAAGAGGCGAACCCGGACGTGACGATCCCGATCATCTATGTGTCGCTCGCCCTAGAGGGCGTGAGCCCTGAAGATGGCGAGCGTCTCTTGGTGCGCCCCATGGAGCAAGAGCTTCGTGGCATCGAGGGGCTGCGTAAGTTCACCGCACAGTCCAGCGAAGGGCACGGTTCGGTGACGCTGGAGTTCGACCCCGGATTTGATCCCGATACCGCGCTGGCCGACGTCCGTGAGCGTGTCGATATTGCCCGCAGCAGCCTACCCGACGAAGCCGAAGAGCCTCGGGTGATGGAGGTGAATGTCTCCGAGTTTCCTGTGCTGAGCATTGGCCTCTCCGGTGAGCTGGATACCCGCGAGCGCATGACCATTGCCCGGCGCTTGAAAGAGGAGATCGAAGGCATTGCCGATGTGCTCGAAGTGGACATCGCGGGGGAGCGGGAGGACCTGTTGGAAATCGTCGTCGACCCATTGGTGCTGGAGAGCTACGGCGTCGATTTCGATACGCTGTTCAATCAAGTGTCGCGTAATAACCGCTTGGTGGCCGCGGGCAGCCTGGATACCGGTGCAGGGCGACTAGCGCTAAAAGTGCCTGGGATCATCGAGTCGCTGAACGACGTGATGAACATGCCGGTGAAGGTCGAGGATGACCAAGTCGTCACCTTTGGCGATGTGGCTTGGATTCACCCGACCTACAAAGAGGCGGAAGGGTTCGCCCGGATCGATGGCCAGCCTGCCGTGGTATTGGAAATTTCCAAACGCGCCGGGGCCAATATCATTGCCACCATCGAGGCGGTGCGGGCCACTTTTGCCCAAGCAGAGGAGCTGCTGCCGGAGCAGCTGCGTGTCACCACCATTCTCGATGAATCGGTGACCGTGCAGAACATGCTCTCGGAGCTGCTCAATAACGTATTGACCGCCGTGGTGCTGGTGCTGATCGTGGTGGTGGCCGTGATGGGCTGGCGGATGGCGCTGCTGGTAGGGCTGACGATTCCAGGGGCGTTTTTGACCGGCATTCTGCTGGTGTGGGCGTTTGGCTTCACGCTCAACATCGTGGTGCTGTTTGCACTGATTTTGGTCGCGGGCATGCTCGTGGATGGGGCTATCGTCGTCAGCGAGTTGGCCGACCGGCATCTGCACGACGGCCAAGCGCCGCATCAAGCGTGGCTCAATGCCGCCTCACGCATGAGCTGGCCGGTCATCGCCTCTACGGCAACGACCCTCGCCGTGTTCATCCCGCTGCTGTTTTGGCCGGGCGTGGTGGGCCAATTCATGAAGTACCTGCCGGCTACGGTGATTCTATGCTTGCTGGCCTCGCTGGCCATGGCGCTGGTGTTTCTGCCTACGCTCGGCCGATTGTTCACCCGCACTTCGCACGCTAGCGGCTCCGGCCCGATAGACGAAAGCACGGCGCTCGGGCGTGGTTATCGTCGCCTATTGGGCCGCCTGCTGCAGCATCCGGCCTGGGTACTGCTGTTTGCGGTACTGCTCATCGCCCTGCTCTACACCGGCTATGCCCGTTTCAATCATGGCGTGGATTTCTTTCCTAACGTCGAACCCGACAGCGCCCAGGTGCTGGTTCGCGCTCGCGGTGATTTCTCGGCGGAAGAGACGGATGCCATCCTGCAGCGCGTAGAGCAGCGTTTGGAAGGCATGGGCGAAGTGGAAGCGCTCTATGCGCGCTCTTACGCCGTGCCCGATCAGCAGATGGGCAGCGATGTGATTGGCATGCTGCAGTTTCAGTTCATCGACTGGTACCAGCGCCGCCCGGCGCGCACCATTTTGGCGGACATGGCCGAGCGTACCCAAGACATCCCAGGCATTACGCTGGAATTCCAAGAGCAGGAAATGGGTCCCGGCGGCGGTAAGCCCATCGTGCTGGAAGTCAGCGCGACGGACCCAGAGGTGGCCGATGCGGGGGTCGATCAACTGACGGCCATGATGCGCCAGCTGGGCGGTTTCACCGATATTCAGGATAACCGCAGCCTGCCGGGCGTGGAGTGGCAGGTGAATGTGGACCGCGAAGCGGCCGCACGCATGGGGACCGACATCACCACGATTGGCAGTGCCGTGCAGCTACTCACGACCGGCCTGCAAGTGGCGTCTTACCGCCCGCCCATGGTCAACGACGAGGTGGACATTCGCGTGCGGCTACCGGAGAACTGGCGCACGCTGAACCAGCTCGAACGTTTGACCATCAATACCCCACGGGGCCAGGTTCCGATTTCCCACTTCGTCGAGATCACTCCTGCGCCCAAGGTGGGTACGCTCAACCGCATCGATGGCCGTCGCGCCATTACGGTCGAAGCCGACTTAGCGCCAGGATTCTTAGCCGATGAGCGGCTGCGCGCGCTATTGGACGCTGGCCAAGGCCAACTGCCCGACGGTTTGATGGTCAACGTCGCCGGTGAGCAAGAGGATCAGCAGGAGTCGATGCAGTTTCTGGTCAGCGCTTTCTTGGTTGCGATTGGCTTGATGGCACTGATTCTGGTGACGCAGTTCAATAGCTACTACCAAGCCGCGCTGGTGCTGTCGGCGATCGTTTTCTCGACCGCCGGGGTGTTGATGGGCTTGCTGATCACCGGCCAAGCCTTTGGCATCGTGATGGTGGGTATGGGGGTCATCGCGCTAGCGGGTATCGTGGTGAACAACAATATCGTCTTGATCGATACCTATAACGAGCTGCGCGCCGAGGGCATGCCCCCCGCTCAAGCGGCCTTGGAAGCAGGCTGTTTACGCCTGCGCCCGGTGCTACTCACCGCGATTACGACCGTACTGGGGTTGATGCCGATGGTGTTGGGCGTCAACGTCAATTTGTTTGCCCCGGCATTAGGTTTCAACGCGCCGTCTGCCCAGTGGTGGACACAAATGTCCAGCGCCATTGCCGGCGGCCTCACCTTCGCCACTGCCCTCACCCTCCTGCTTACCCCGTGCATGCTAGTGATAGGAGGTAAGTTAAGGCGTGATAAATAAATGGTGAGTGGTGAAGCATTGTGCATCAGGCAGCGGGCGCGCTGCCTGATGATGAGATGTTAGGCGGGGGATTTGGCCTGCTGGGGGCTGTGGGCAGCGTGCAAGCGGGCGATGAGCTGGTCTTCCAGGGCAAAGCGCTCGGTCAGGCCTTTGGCGAGGCGGTCGATCCAGGCGGGGAGGCGCGCTAGGTTTTGCTGGCAGCGTACTGAAGAGGCGAAGTCCTCGTCGAACTCCAGCACCATGGCCGTGGACATCTCTAGCCGTTCGAGCAATTTACCGGCGATTTGCAGCGCGCTATCGTCGTCGAAGGCTTTGGCTTCTTCCGCAAGCTGCGGATACACTTCGAAGTGACCCGCGCTGATGTAGTCCATCAGCAGCTCGCTAAAGGTGTCGATGCGCGCCTTGCTCACGGCTTCCAGCTCCGCGTCACAGGCATCTTTTAGCTCAATGAAGCTCACCAGCAGCGCTCGGCGTTGATCCAGCCAGCGGTCGATCAGGCTGTGCACGCCCCCCCAGCGCTCCAGGGCATTTTTGCAATCTTCGAGCATGGGGCTTTCTCCTTGCAGATAGCCGCCTTGAACAGGGCTAGACTCGCTTTTCCTTCTACCTCTGTCAATCCTGGCGGGAATGATTTCCTTGATACTGGAGAGTACGTCTTCGATAGTCAACGCTTGCGTTAGTCAGCCGTCGATAGATCGGCTGCCTAACGACTATGCTAGCGCTTGATGGCTAGCCACAGCATACGCAGCGGCGCCAGGGCCAGCACCAGAAAACCGATCAGCGTCCAGGCAGGCAGTGACAGCCCTAACAGCATGAAGTCGATCTCAGCGCACTCGCCTGACCCTGTCAGCACCATGGCGACAACGTCCTGCATGGGCAGGATATCCATCATGTAATCGAGCCCTGGGCCGCAGCTCGGCACTTCATCGGCAGGCAGCCCCTGCAGCCACACATGCCGCCCAGCAATGAAGGCACCAGTGCCTACGGCCGCCAGCCCCAATACGCCGTAGATGCCTTTGCCAACACCGCCTTTGGGGTTATGGATGGCCGCCATGGCTAGCACCAAGCCTGCCGCGATGACCGCTACGCGCTGAAAAATACATAGCGGACATGGCTCCAAGCCAGCAATGTGCTCTAGGCTCAAGGCAACGGCCATCATCAATACGCAAAAGGCAACACCGGCAAGTGCCGCCGGACGAATAGCGGAAGGGGTCATTAGGCATCCTCGGAGGGTAAAGCGGACAGCGCCCGTGACTCACGCGCCTTGGCAAAATAGCTCTCAAGAAACGCGCTGAAGCTCTCTTGGTCGGCCTCTTCGATATCCCGTTGCTGCTGATGCGAGGTATCGATCAACTGCGCCAGCAGTGCTTCGCGCGAGCGTAACATGGGCGTGGCTTTTAGCTTATCGGCTTGCGCCTGCGCCATTTCAAGCAGCGTATCGCTCAGTGAGCCATTGCTTTCCTGCAGACGCGCCAGCATCTGCCCTGACGGTGTTAGCGATGGATTCTGAAGGCGTGGCGCCAACTCGTCGAGCGCAGCAGCGTGGGGCTCGCCCTCTTCGACCGCATCGAGCAGCCGCGCCACATCGGCCATCTCCGCAAAGATTTGCTCGCCCCACTCAGGCAGTGTGACCGACTCGCCATCCCGCGTGAGACGAAGCTCCGGATCGCGCCCACGCTCTACCACTAAGCGACGGTTATCGTCCAAACGGTCGCACTCCTCGTCGGAAATCCATGGGCTATCGCTAAGTAGACACCACATCAAGAAGGTATCGACGAAGCGCATCTGCGTTTCGGTGACGCCCAGCGGGTCGAACGGGTTGAGGTCCAGGCAGCGCACTTCGATGTACTCGACGCCACGCGCCTCCAGGGCTTGGCTGGGGGTCTCGTTCTGTTTGGCAACACGCTTGGGCCGAATATCACTGTAGTACTCGTTTTCGATCTGCAGGATATTGGCATTGAGCTGCCGCCACTCGTCGCCGTTTTTCACGCCGAGTGCTTCGTAGTCGGGCCAGGGAGTGGAAATGGCATGACGCAGCGTATTGACGTAGTTCGATAGCGAGTTGAAACAGATTTTGAGCTGCGCCTGCACCTTGTTCTGGTAACCAAGATCCGACATGCGCAGTGTGGTCGCATAAGGCGCGTAATACGTGTCGTCGCTCAGCAACTGAAGTTTATCCGGCACGTGGCCATTCGGCAGAAAGCTCTTGTCGATGGCCGGCGAGGCGCCAAACAGATAGAGCAGTAGCCAGCTATGGCGACGGAAGTGGCGAATCATCCCGAAATATCGGGTCGAGCGGTAATCATTGAAGGGAATATTGGTGGCTTTTTCCATTTCCCGTAGGGCGTGCCACATATCCTCTGGCAACGACACGTTGTAATGCACGCCTGCAATGGCCTGCATGATACGCCCGTAACGCACGTCCAACCCTTTGCGGTAAACGTGCTTCATGGTGCCCACATTGGAGCGACCGTAATCAGCAATGGGTACGCTGTCGTTGCCAGAAAGACGTGCTGGCATGCTGCCCGGCCAGATCCACTCGCTGTCTAGATGATGATAGGTAAATGTGTGCAGATCAGATAAGAAGGCCAGTGCCTCCTTCGGCTCGGAGTAGACCGGGGTGATGTACTCCAGCAGCGCTTCGGAGTAATCGGTGGTGATATGCGGGTGCGTCAGTTTCGATCCAAGCGCGTGCGGATGAGGCGTTTGGGCGATATGTCCATGGGCATCGACCCGCAAACCCTCTTTTTCCAATCCGCGACGCAGGCGACCCAAACGCCCTAACCGCGCGCTCGGCAGCAGCCGCTCTACCTGGGCGGTGAGCGAGGGTGGCACAGTGAGTGGTTCAGACAAGGTGAACACTCCTTGTTAGTAAGGTCTGCATCGCGCAGGCCTCGTTGAGATCAGCTGGCATCGCCATAACCATTACCCTGCTTTCTAATCGAGAATAGACAGCAGGATATGGCGGCAATGGTGAAATATTCAAGACACGCGACTATTTGCCCCGCTTGGCTTTGAGCAGCGCAGCACCGAGCGCCCCCATGGCGGCAGGGGCTTCATCTTGCTGTCTCGCTGGACGCTTGCCACCTTGGCGCTGGCTTCGGGCAGGCTTGCGCGGCGCTGGCGAGGCCGGACTGCCCGACACCTCGGGCTGTTCCGGTTCGTCATCCAAGCGCATGGATAGCCCAACCCGTTTACGCGGAATGTCCACGCTCATCACTTTCACCGTGACGATATCCCCCGCCTTGACGATGCTGCGCGGGTCATCGATGAAGCGGTCGGACAGCGCCGAAATATGCACCAAGCCGTCTTGGTGAACGCCAATATCCACGAAGGCCCCAAAGTGGGTCACGTTAGTGACGGTGCCTTCCAACACCATGCCCAGCTTCAAATCGTTGAGGGTTTCGACGCCCTCACGGAATTCAGCGGCCTTGAACTCCGGGCGCGGGTCGCGACCGGGCTTATCCAGCTCTTTGAGAATATCGCTTACGGTAGGCACACCAAAGCGCTCATCGGCGAAGTCGGCGGGCTTGAGCGCTTTCAGAGTGGCGCTGTCGCCAATCAGCCCTTTCACGTCGCGGCTGTTCTGCTTGGCAATGCGCTCCACCAGCGTGTAGGCCTCGGGGTGAACCGCACTGGCGTCCAGCGGGTTCTCGGCGTTGCTGATACGCAAGAAGCCTGCGCACTGCTCGAAGGTTTTCGGGCCCAGGCGGCTCACTTCAAGTAGCTCTTTACGGCTCTTGAACGCCCCCTGAATGTTACGCTGCGCCACGATATTGTCGGCGATCGCCGCGCTGAGGCCTGCCACACGCGATAACAGCGCGCTGGAGGCGGTATTGAGATCCACGCCCACAGCGTTCACGCAGTCTTCGATGACCGCTTCCAGGCTGCGCGAGAGCTGCACTTGAGAAACGTCGTGCTGATATTGGCCAACGCCGATGGATTTCGGTTCGATCTTCACCAGCTCGGCCAAGGGGTCTTGCAAGCGGCGGGCAATCGAGACAGCGCCGCGAATGGTCACGTCGAGGTCCGGCAGTTCGCGCGCGGCGTACTCGGATGCCGAATACACCGATGCGCCCGCCTCGGATACCATTACCTTGCTCAGCCGATGGGCTGGGGCCAGCGCTTTTACCAGCTCGCCCGCGAGCTTGTCGGTTTCCCGGCTGGCGGTGCCGTTACCCACGGCAATCAATTCCACGCCATGCTGCTTGACCAACTTGGCGAGCACGCTGAGCGCCTCGTCCCAGCGGTTTTGCGGCGCATGGGGATAAATGGTGGCTTGGTCGACGAACTGGCCGGTGGCATCGACCACCGCTACTTTACAGCCGGTACGTAGGCCGGGGTCGAGCGCCAGGGTCACTTTCTGTCCGGCCGGTGCGGCGAGCAGCAGATCCTTCAAATTGGCGGCAAACACGTCGATGGCGGTCTGTTCGGCCTGCTCGCGCAGGCGGCCCAGCAACTCGGTTTCCAGCGCGGTATAAAGCTTCACACGCCAGGTCCAGCGCACCACTTCATTCAACCACTTATCCGCTGCACGCCCCTCATCGCTAATGCCCACCTGCTTGGCAATCGCTACCTGGGCGGGATGGATGGGCGCGTCGTCTTCGCCCGGCAAGCGGATCGCCAGGCTCAAGATGCCTTCGTTGCGGCCGCGGAACATGGCCAGCGCCCGGTGCGAAGGCACTTTCGCCAGCTTTTCGTCGTGCTCGAAGTAGTCGGAGAACTTCGCGCCCTCCTGCTGTTTGCCCTCCAGCACGCGCGCACTCAGCTCGCCCTCTTGCCATAGCCGCTCGCGCAGTTGACCAATGAGCTCCGGGTCTTCGGCAAAGCGCTCCATCAGAATCTGCTTGGCGCCATCCAGCGCCGCTTTGGCATCGTCGATGGCGGGGATATCCCCCTCGGCTTCACGCAGGTAGTGGGCGGCTTCGCTTTCGGGCTCGAGCGCTGGATTCGCCAGCAGCGCGTCGGCCAGGGGCTCCAACCCCGCCTCACGGGCAATTTGCGCTTTGGTGCGGCGCTTTTTCTTGAAGGGAAGGTATAAATCTTCCAAACGCTGCTTGGTATCGGCGGCTTGAATGGTCGCTTTAAGGCTCGCATCCAGTTTGCCCTGCTCATCGATGGCGGCTAATACCGCCTCACGACGCTCTTCCAGCTCGCGCAGGTAACGCAGGCGTTCGTCCAATTGGCGAAGCTGCGTATCGTCCAGCGCGCCAGTGACTTCTTTACGGTAACGGGCAATGAAAGGCACGGTAGCGCCCCCATCCAGAAGCTCTACCGTGGCGGCGACCTGTTCCGGCCGGACGCTTAGCTCTTCGGCCAAGCGTGCAGTAATGCGTTGTTTGACATCCATAACGTGCAACTAACTCATGCAGCATTCGAGGTGCCGACAAGGTACCACAAACCACCTAGGGTGGCATGGCTTGGGTCGCATGGGCTGCGTGGCCGACACCCGATACCGCTAGGCAGGCACGAAGCGCAGCGCCACGCCGTTGTTGCACCAGCGCAGGCCGGTTGGCTCGGGGCCATCTTCGAACACGTGCCCCTGGTGACCGCCGCAGCGGGCGCAGTGGTACTCGGTGCGCGGCCAGACCAACTTGAAATCCAGTTTGGTCAGCAAGTGACCTTCGACATGGTCGAAGAAACTCGGCCAACCGGTGCCCGAGTCGTACTTCATGGCGCTGGTGAAGAGCAGCAAATCGCAGCCTGCACACCGGTACTCGCCCTCACCGTACTGTTCATCCAGGGGGCTCGAAAACGCCGCTTCGGTGCCCTCTTCGCGCAGTACATAAAAGGCGTCGTCAGAGAGGCGCTCCCGCCACTGCTCTTCACTCAGCTCCAGCGTATCCAAATCCGGGGCGGCTTCGAGATCGAGACGGGGAAAACCGAACGAGACTCCCGGCAATACACCGGCCAAACCGGTCAACCCTGCCAGTCCTAGGAAGTGGCGACGTTTCATTGGCGTGACTCCCATCGACAACGGTCGAATAGCAAAGAGAAACAAGCAGATAAGAAAAAGGGACGGTGCCTACGCACCGTCCCTTTCTGACTACTTAGTTGCCCTTACGTTCGGCAACTGTTCGCGAGACGTAAAAAATCACGTCAGCTGCGGGCCTGCTTGAATGATCGCGTCGTTGACGCCTTCGAATTTCTTGAAGTTATCGACGAACTTTGTGGCCAGCTCCTGCAGGTGGCGGTCGTAGGCGTCGCGGTCTGCCCAGGTGTCACGCGGATCGAGCAGGCTGGAGTCGACGCCCGGCACGGCGACCGGTACATCTAGGTTCAGGCCGTCGATGTGTTTGGTCTCTACGTCACGCAGAATGCCCGACTGAATGGCGCTGATGATCGCGCGGGTGGTCGGAATGGAGAAGCGCGAGCCGCCTTCACCGTAGGCACCGCCGGTCCAGCCGGTGTTGACCAAGTAGACCTGAGCGTCTTTTTTCTCGACGCGCTTGATCAGCAGGTCCGCGTATTCACGGGCCGGACGCGGGAAGAACGGTGCACCGAAGCAGGTGGAGAACGTCGCCGCCAGACCTTCGGACGAACCCATTTCGGTAGAGCCGACCTTAGCGGTGTAGCCCGACAGGAAGTGGTAAGCCGCCGCTTCTTTGGACAATATGGAGACGGGTGGCAGCACGCCCGACATGTCGCAGGTCAGGAAGACAATGGCGTTCGGCTCACCTGCCAGGTTTTCCGCCACGCGCTTCTCGACGTGCTCCAGCGGGTAAGCCGCACGGGAGTTCTGGGTCAGGCTGTCGTCGGCGTAATCCGGCTCGCGACGGTCGTCGAGGACGACGTTTTCCAGCACGGTGCCGAACTTGATCGCGTTCCAGATGACCGGCTCGTTCTTCTCGGACAGGTCGATGCACTTGGCGTAGCAGCCGCCTTCCATGTTGAAGACGATACCGTCGCCCCAGGCGTGCTCGTCGTCACCGATCAAGAAGCGCGCCTGGTCGGCAGACAGGGTGGTTTTGCCGGTACCCGAGAGGCCGAAGAACAGGCAGGTCTCGCCATCTTCACCGACGTTGGCCGAGCAGTGCATCGGCAGCACGTCGGACGCTGGCAGCAGGAAGTTTTGGACGGAGAACATGGCTTTCTTCATTTCGCCTGCATAGCGCATACCCGCAATCAATACTTTGCGCTCGGCGAAATTGATGATGACACAACCATCGGAATTCGTGCCGTCACGGTTCGGGTCGCAATCGAAACCGGCAGCGTTAAGGATCGTCCATTCGTCTTTCGCAGCTTGGTTGTAGGCCTGAGGGCGCACGAACATGGTACGGCCAAACAGGTTCTGCCAAGCGGTTTCCGTCGTGACGCGTACTGGCAGGTAGTGCGTGGCATCGCTGCCAACGTGAAGCTCGGCGACGAAGTGATCACGACTCTCCAGGTGCTCTTCGACCCGTGCCCACAAGGCGGAAAACTTGTCGGCGTCGAAGGGACGGTTGACGCTGCCCCAGTCGATGCTATCGCGGGTGGTCGGCTCATCGACAATATAACGATCTTTCGGTGAACGCCCAGTGCGTAGTCCTGTATTGACTACCAGGGCACCATTGGCGGACAGGCGGCCTTCACCACGGGCCACGGCGCGCTCGATCAGTTCGGCGCTGCTGAGATTGACGTGGGCTTGGGGGGCGGCTTGAGTCGTGGTCATGTCGATTCCTGGGTCTCTAATTTACCGGGCGTCGCCGACGCCTTGAGAAATCATCCTAGCCGCTGGCAGGGTGGTCACAGCTGACTAGGTGCGCTGAAGTCCGGCGCATTATGGCAAAAAGAAAACCCCCGGGAAACGGGGGCTTCGAGCAAATATCTTGTAGTTAAACTACTACAATACCACTACATTTTGTGTTGCAGCGCAGTAACTTTTCAAACAACCGTTTGCCCGCCTGGCGCTAGACGGGACCACCTGGGAGGTCTAGACGATAGGCCAAACAACATGCCCAGCCAGCGCCGACTACACAATTAGTGAATCACCGGCGGCGGCGCACCTGGGTCTTCCAATAAAATTTCAATATCGGCGGCGGTGTAGTGATATTTCGTGTGACAAAAATGGCATTGAGTGTCGATGGCGCCTTGCTCGTGCAATATATCGCGCAGTTCGTCCTTTCCTAATGTATAGAGCGCGTGGCTCATGCGCTCCCGCGAGCAGGTGCAGCCAAAGCGGAGCGTTTTGGGATCGAAGACCCGTACGGTTTCTTCATGGTAAAGACGGTAGAGCACGTCACGCTGCTCCAGACCCAGCAGCTCCTCTGACTTGATGGTGTCGGCCAGGTACACGCTGCGCTCCCAGGCGTCGACGTCTTGATTTTGCGACGCATCCGGCAGGCGCTGAAGCAGCAGGCCGCCTGCCCGCTCACCATCGGCTGCGAGCCAAAGCCGGGTCGGCAACTGCTCGGATTGGCCAAAGTAGGCTTCCAGGCAGCCACCCAACGTGTCGTGGTCCAGCGCGACGATCCCTTGATAGCGGTGGCCCTCTCGCGGGTCTAGGGTAATCACGATTTGCCCCTCCCCGACCAGCTCGCGGAAGCTGGCGTGCTCGCTGGGCAGCGCGGCGTCTTCGGCAATGCGCGCGATCGCTCGCAGCTCGCCACCTGGGTTGGATTCCGCCATGAGCAGAGCGAGCGCCCCTTGGCCACGCACTTCGATACTGAGCGTGCCATCGAGCTTGACGGTATCGGTCAGTAGCGCCACCGCCGCCAGGAGCTCACCCAGCAGTTGGTTCACTGCCGGTGGGTAGGCGTGTCGGTCGAGTACCTCCTGATAGGCGGTACCGAGCGTGACGATTTCGCCACGCACGTTGGTTTGGTCGAACAGAAAACGTTGGATTTGATCGGACATAACGAGACCATGAAAGAGAGAGTCAAAAGAGAGCGCTGGGAGTCAGCCGCGGCTTACTCCCCTTGTTGACGCTGAAAACGCTGGATATCGCGCCGCTGCTTTTTGTCAGGACGCTTGAGGGGGTGCTGCATGACTTCATTGGTCAGCCGCCGCGCCTCGGCTTCTTTGGCACGTCGCGTCGCGCTCTCTTGGGTTTCTGCATAGAGTTTGCGCGCCTCGGGGGCACCCCGACGCTGATCCGAGAGCGCCGTTACCTCCACTTCGAAAATATCCCAGCCCTGCGGAACGCGGATCAGCGCGCCCAGTTCGACGTTCTTGCTGGTTTTGACGCGGGCGCCATCGTAGTGAACTTTTCCGCCTTCAATGGCTTTTTTGGCTAAGGCGCGGGTTTTGAAAAACCGCGCTGCCCATAGCCACTTATCCAAGCGAACGCTATCACTCATTCACGCTCTCCTCAGGTGGGTGGATGCTGCCCTGGCAGATCGGCTGGCAGCAGTTGGGCAAATCGATCCAGAGCGATGAATTCCTGCAGCTCTTTTTCGGGGCGCTGACTATCGGGCTGCTTGATACCCAACAGATGCTTGATACCGAACTCGCGAGCGCTCTCTAAAACGCGGGGGTTATCATCGATGAAGAGCGTACGAGCAGGATCGAACGGCTCCCGTTCTTGCAGAGCCAACCAAAACGCCTGCTCCTCTTTGGCTGCCCCCACGTCTTCCGATGAGATGATGGCGTCCAGGTAGTTTTCCAACCCCGTGAGGGGGAGTTTCAACGCTAAGCTTGCGCGGTCGGCGTTGGTCGCCAATACGACCCGGGGGTGCGACTGGTTTAGCCACGTCAAAAAATCGTGTGCATCGCTGCGCAGACCAATCAAGTGTTGCACTTCGCGCTTGAGCGCGACGATGTCGACATCGAGCTCGCGGCTCCAGTACGCCAGGCTATACCAGTTCAGCGTCCCCTGCTCCCCCATGATGCGGGTTTTCAACGCGTCTTGACTGGCTTGGTCTAACTGGTGCAGCTCGACGTAGCGACGTGGCAGATGCTCGAGCCAAAAGTGGCTGTCGAAGTGGAGGTCCAGCAGCGTGCCATCCATATCGAGCAGGACGGTATCGATCTCTCGCCAATCAATCATTGCCGCTCCAGTCTGAAAGAGTAAGCGTGCTATTGTAGCGTAACCCGTTTTTTGCAGCCACGGAGGCAGGATGTCACGCGACGATACAGCACACGGCGATACGCCAAACGGCTACCCACGCAAGCCGCAAATCCTGGGGCGCCAGCGTGTTGCGCAAAGCCGCTTGTTCCAAATCGAAGCGCTGGACTTACGCTTCTCCAACGGAGAGGAGCGACAGTTCGAGCGGTTGACCGGCGCTGATCGAGGCGCGGTCATGATCATTGCCATGCCCGACCCAGAGCACGTGTTACTCATTCGGGAGTATGCCGCAGGGTTCGAGGACTACGTGCTCACGCTGCCCAAAGGCTTGGTCGACCCCGGTGAAGACATCGTGACCGCCGCGAATCGCGAGCTAATGGAAGAGTGCGGTTTCGGTGCGCATCGCATCGAACCGCTGGTCGAGCTGTCGTTGGCACCTAACTACATGCGCCACCGTATGCAGGTTCTCATGGCGACGGACCTCTACCCCAAGCGCTTACCGGGCGACGAGCCCGAGCCGCTGATCGTCGAGACCCATGCCATCGAAGAGTTACCCGCGCTACTGATGCGCGAAGACTTCCATGAAGCGCGCGCCATTGCAGCGCTCTATATTGCGCGGGATAAGTTGCGCGAAGAGAAGCGCCGTAGTGAGATGGATTTGCTCTAACCGCCTGGTTCAACAGCCAGAACGCGCCGGGCGTTCTGGCTGTTGAGCATTACAGATGATGCTTGAGCGGAATCCAGCGACGCTGGCGGTGGCTGTCTAGGCCCGCTTCCAGAAGCGCCATGCTACGAAGGGCGTCATCGATATCCACTGGAAGCGGCGCTTTATCACGAATCGCCGCGCTCACCCCTTGGTAATAGGCGAGATAATCACCTGGCAGCGAAGGATGATCGTGGCGCACCAGTGGCGCCTCCTCGCCTTCTCCCTCGCGCAGCGTGAGTATGCCAGGGCCATCTGCGCCCCAAGCGGCTGACGGCGTCTCCCCGGCTTTCAGACGATCTTCCTGCGGGTCTAGGCCGTATTTGATGTAGCTCCCCTTCGTGCCATGCACGCGGTAGCGCGGCGTCGGCTCGGCCACCAGCGTACCGGCACTCAAGCTGACACGTCGATCGTCATACTCCAGCAAAGCGAGAAAGTCGTCGTCGGCCCTGGCACCGTCGCGGCGTGCGCCTAGCTCGAGCAAAATGGCACTGGGCATGCCAAACAGTTCGCAGGCTTGATCGAGGAGGTGCGGTCCTAGGTCGTACCAAATACCGCCGCCAGGGGTGGCTTTTTCCCGCCAGCGATCACGCACTTCGGGGCGAAAGCGATCGAAGCGCGACTCGAACCCCGTTACCCGCCCCAGCGTCCCTTTTTCCAAAAGCGCTTTGAGCGTCAGGAAATCGCTGTCCCAACGGCGGTTATGAAACACCGATATCAACCGCTCTTTGTCCATTCCCAGGGCTTTTAACTGCTTGGCCTCGGAGAGCGTGACGGTGAAGGGTTTATCGACCACCACGTGCTTTCCAGCAGATAGCGCCGCTTTGGCCAACGGGAAGTGAGTGTCGTTTGGCGTGGGGATGACGATCAGGTCGATATCCGGTCGCTTACATAGCGCCAGCGCTTGGCTTTCTACCTCTACATTGGGCAGGTCTGCCTGCACTTTGGCCGCATCGCTCGATGAGACGGCCACTAGGTCCATCCCTTCGGTTGCTTGGATGAGCGGGGCGTGGAACGTCTTGCTCGCAAAACCATAGCCAACGAGGCCAACGTTGATGATCGCCTTCATTACAATCCTTAGTCGATGTGACGGTTCAGGCTGGCAAAAAAACAGCCCGCACGAGACGGGCTGTGGTGTCACTTAATCTAGCTTGGACAGATCGCGCACCGCGCCTTTGTCCGCAGAGGTAGCGAGCAGCGCATACGCCTTGAGCGCAGGTGTGACCTTACGCGTGCGCTGCTCGACGGGCTTCCAGGCATCTTTACCTTTGGCGTCCATTGCCTCGCGGCGCTTGGCCAGCTCGGCATCGCTCAGTTGCACGTTGATCGCGCGGTTGGGAATGTCGATCAAGATGGTGTCGCCCTGCTCGACCAAGCCTATGGCGCCGCCCGCCGCTGCTTCTGGGGAAACGTGGCCAATCGACAGCCCCGAGGTGCCGCCAGAGAAGCGGCCATCGGTGAGCAGCGCGCAGGCTTTGCCTAGGCCTTTCGATTTCAAGTAAGAGGTTGGATAGAGCATCTCCTGCATGCCCGGCCCCCCTTTGGGACCTTCGTAGCGGATAACCACCACATCCCCCTCTTTCACCTTGCCATCCAAGACGTTGGCCACCGCTTGGTCTTGCGACTCCACCACGTGGGCTTTGCCCTCGAAGACCAGAATGGAGTCGTCGACGCCAGCAGTCTTCACCACGCAGCCATCCAGCGCGATGTTGCCGTAGAGAACGGCCAAGCCGCCCTCGCGAGAGAACGCATGCGCCAGGTCGCGAATACAGCCGGTGGCACGGTCGCCGTCCAGACTCGGCCAGCGGGCGCTTTGCGAAAACGCGGTTTGCGTGGGAACGCCGCCGGGGCCTGCTTTAAAGAACTCCACCACATCTGGGCTTGGCGAGCGCATGATATCCCACTCATCCAGCGCCGCTTTCAGGCTGTCGCCATAGACGGTCGGCACCGAGGTATCCAATACGCCCGCGCGGTCCAGTTCACCCAGGATGGCCATGATCCCCCCGGCACGGTGAACGTCTTCGATGTGGTACTTCTGGGTATTGGGGGCCACCTTGCATAGCTGCGGCACTTCCCGAGAAAGACGGTCGATGTCCGCCATGGTGAAGTCGATTTCCGCTTCTTGGGCGGCGGCCAGCAGGTGGAGGATGGTGTTGGTCGAGCCGCCCATGGCGATGTCCAGCGTCATGGCGTTCTTGAAAGCGGCTTTGCTACCAATCGCGCGGGGTAGCAGGTGCGCCTCTTCACCTTCGTAATAGCGTTTGGCCAGCTCGACGATGCGATGCCCCGCGGTCTCGAACAAACGACGACGGTCAGCGTGGGTCGCCAGCACGGTACCGTTACCCGGCAGCGCTAGCCCTAGCGCTTCGGTCAGACAGTTCATGGAGTTGGCGGTGAACATGCCCGAGCAGCTGCCGCAGGTAGGGCACGCACTGCGCTCGACTTCGGCGAGGGTTTCGTCATCGACACTGTCGTCGGCCGCCATGACCATGGCATCGACGAGGTCGAGGCCGTGATCCAGCAGCTTGGTCTTCCCGGCTTCCATCGGGCCGCCGGAGACAAAGATGACCGGAATATTGAGACGCATCGCAGCCATCAACATGCCTGGTGTGATCTTGTCGCAGTTGGAAATACACACCAGCGCATCGGCACAGTGGGCGTTACACATGTACTCGACGCTATCGGCGATGATGTCGCGGCTCGGCAGCGAGTAGAGCATGCCATCGTGGCCCATGGCGATCCCGTCATCCACGGCGATCGTGTTGAACTCTTTGGCCACGCCTCCCGCTTTTTCGATCTCGCGCGCCACCAGTTGTCCCATGTCTTTTAAGTGCACATGCCCTGGGACGAACTGGGTAAACGAGTTAGCAACGGCAATGATCGGTTTATGAAAGTCGTCGTCTTTCATACCGGTGGCACGCCAAAGGGCACGAGCGCCAGCCATATTGCGGCCAGCGGTGGTGGTACGGGAGCGGTACTCAGGCATGGTGTCCTCTACATCTTTATCGTGGCCTGCCGCATACGTGGCGGCAGGCAATTGAATCCAGCGGCCTTAGATTGTGGCATGAGCGCACCGCCTAGACTAGATGTAGAGGGCAACCAAACGCGTGGGGTGCTGATGCCTCCTTAAAAGGTCTCCCACTCCTCCTCGGCAGGAGCCGTTTCTCGACGCTTGGGCGCAGGTGTGGATAGCGCCTCTGCGCGCGCTTGTAACGCATGTTGCGACGGTAGGCCGGGAGCTGGATCGTTACGCTGAGACAGTCGCATCCGCGCTGTCTCGCTGCTCTCTTCCTCCGCGCCCTCTAACCGGAAGGCGGCAATGACGTTCGCTAGGTCTAGCGCTTCGTGGGTCAAGCGCTGGGCGGCGCTGGAAATCGACTGCACTTTGGTCGCGTTCTGCTGGGTGACATGATCCATTTCAGAGACCGCCGTATTGATCTGAGCAATGCCGCTGCTCTGCTCGTCCGAGGCGGTACTGATCTCTTCCATGATGTCGCTTACCCGCATCACTTGGTTGACCACCTGCTCGATAGATCGCTCGGCCTCTTTGACGGCATCCGCGCCACCGGCAATCTCTTGAGAGGAGGTATCGATCAATCGGCGAATCTCGCCCGCCGCATCGGCACTGCGCCCGGCCAAATTGCGTACCTCGTTGGCGACTACGGCAAATCCTCGGCCCTGCTCACCTGCCCTAGCGGCTTCGACCGAGGCGTTCAAGGCCAGGATGTTGGTCTGGAAAGCAATACCATCGATGACCGTGATGATATCGTTCATTTTAGCGGCGCTTGCCGCGATGCGCTCCATCCGCTCCACCAACGCCTGCATGCGCTCACCCGTTTCGCGGCTGGTCGTCGCATTTTGCATGGCCAGTTGATTGGCTTGACGCGCGTTTTCGGTATTTTGCTGCACCGTTGCGGTCATTTGGTCCATGCTGGAGGCCGTTTGCTGCAGCGACGAGGCCTGCTGTTCGGTGCGTGAAGCCAACTCCTCGTTTTGCTGATGGATGTGCTCCGAGGCGGGCGTGACGATCTCCACTTTGTTGCCGACTTCGGTAATCAATCCTGAGAGGCTGGCACGCATGGTTTCCAGAGAAGCCAATAGCTCGCCAAGCTCATCGTTTCGCTTGAGGGTGACCCGATTGGCCAAATTACCTGCTGCAATTTGAAACGTGACGCGACGTGCTTCATTGAGCGACTTGATCAACGACCGTAGCACGGCCACGCTGAGCCCTACCATCAGCAAAATACCGAAGAGTAAGACGCCCAACTGCCCCCACAAGAGCCATTGCTGCTGACGCTCTGCATTGGCCATGAGTGTTTGAGCCGCGGCACGCTCGTTATCGACCAGCAAATTGATGGTGGCACTAATGCTATCGGAGGTCGGCTTCACGACATCGTTGAACGCCTCGAACGCCGCAAAGCCATTGCCATCGCGTATCGCGGTGAATGCCGTCTCAGCGCCGCTCAAGAACGTCGTCAAATGCGCCGTCAGCCCCTGCTGAACGCCACTGGTTTCCGTGCGCTGGGCGGTGAACCCCTGCCATGTTTGGTTGATATCACCTTGGAGTGTGTTCAACTGCTCTTCGAGCAGATCCAGATCGGCACGTCGCGGGTTACGCACGGCAGGCTCCAGCGCCTGCAAGAGCTGGGCGGTACCCTGCTCGATTTGCTGCAGATTGGCCACCCCTTCGAGCCCGGTTTGGTTCAGTGTGCGCAGCCGGTCAGCAGAGCTGGTGATGCCATACACGCCGGCGGCCCCCGCCACGGCCAGCAGCGCAATAGCGGCAATGACCATCCCCATCAGTTTGGCCTGCATACTGCTGAAGCTAAAACGCTGCACCCATCCGCGCACCCCGGTGCGCCGTAATGCACCATGATGGAGCTTGAACCCTCGGCTTCGGCCCTGTTGCATAGTGCTATACGCCCTGGCGGCGCGGGCAATGGCTTTTTGTCCGGCTTTACGGCGAATCGCCGTATAGCCTGCCACTCGTTGACCATCGAGTAACGGTGCTACCGTGGTATGTACCCAATACGTGTCGCCATTTTTACAGCGATTTTTGACGACCCCTTGCCACGTTTTTCCCTTTTCGATGGTCGCCCACATATTGCTGAAAACCATCGCAGGCATGTCCGGATCACGAAAGATGCTGTGGGGTTCCCCCATTAGCTCTGTCTGCGCGTAGCCACTGACATCGACGAATGTCTGGTTCACGTAGGTGATCTTTCCCTGGCGGTCAGAGCGTGAAATCAACACCTGATCATCAGAGAGTTCGAATGCTGCTTGGCTGGATATGCTCATCAAGAACCCCACCTGTTATTTTTGAGAAAGGCCTGTTTTGCCTATGACCCAGCGACGTCCTTTTTACCAAGCCGTGACCTGACGTCGAGCCGCTTTCCGACCAACGCCTCACACCAAAAGATGCAGCAAAAAATATGCCACCCGGCGGGTGGCATATTCAAATGATCGATCATGCGATACATCAATGGTGATTAAACGCAGCGCTGCGCCTCACCTCATTCAAAACGCATCCCACTCCTTGTTCTCATTTTGAGCCGGCGTATGCCCGCGCTGGCGAGCGCTCGATTCTTGCGTCGGCGCGTCACTCGGCAGGGCTGCTACGTTCTGCTTGACGGCTTTCTGAGCCCGCGCCAGCTTTTCACGGGCCGTGCTGGTGCTCTCGGCCTGAGCGCCTTCGAGGCGGAAGGCATCGACGACGTTGGCAAGCTCGAAGGCTTCCAGCGCCAGGTTGTCTGCCGAGGCCGCGATCGACTGCACTTTGGTGGCGTTTTGCTGGGTCACCCCATCCATTTCGGCAATGGCGGCGTTGATTTGACCAATCCCGCTGCTCTGTTCGTTCGATGCCGTACTGATCGAGGCCATGAGCTCGCTGACGCGGCTGACCTGCGCCACGACGTTCTCGATGGCGCTCTCGGCTTGCTCGACAGCGCTACGCCCGCCGCTCACCTCTTGCGTCGTGCTATCGATCATTTTGCGAATTTCCTGGGCGGCATCGGCACTACGACTGGCTAGGGTGCGTACCTCACTGGCGACCACGGCAAAGCCCCGGCCATGTTCGCCCGCACGGGCGGCCTCTACCGAGGCGTTGAGCGCCAGGATATTGGTTTGGAAAGCAATGCTGTCGATGACGCCGATCATTTCGGTCATTTTTTCGGCGCTTTTGGCAATGCGCTGCATGCGCTCGACGAGCTGCTCCATTTGTTGGCGAGTATCCCGCGTGCTGGCGGCATTTTGCTGGGCTAGCTCCGTGGCTTGACGCGCATTGTCGTTATTCTGCTGAACGGTGGAGGTCATCTCCTCCATACTCGAGGCGGTTTGCTGCAGCGACGACGCTTGCTGCTCCGTGCGCGAAGCAAGCTCCTCGTTTTCGGCAGCAATTTGTTGGATCGCAGGCGTGACGACCGACACGCGGTTTTCGACGTCGCCCACGATACTAGAGAGACTGAAGCGCATCGTATCCAACGAGTAGAGCAGTTCCCCCAGCTCATCGTTGCTCTGGCGACGCTCACGCGCCGCCAGGTTACCGGCCGCGATTTGAAACGTCATATAACGCGCCCCCGCCAAACTGCGAAAGACCGACTTCAGAATGAACACGCTGAGCGCCACCAGTATGCAAAGACCGATCAACAGCAGTACTAGCTGAGCAATGAACATCTGCTGACGGCCTTGTCGTGCGTCCTCCACCAGATCGGCGGCACCGGCACGCTCGTCGTCCACTAGCTGGCTGTTGAGCTCTCGGATATTGGCCGTTGCGGGCAGCACCACGCTATTGAGCGCCTCGAACGCTGCAAAACCGTTGGCTTGATCGATCGCTTCGATGGCGCCCGTCACGCCGCCGCGCCAAGCGGCGAACGCTTCATCGAACCCCTGGAGCACCGTTGACGACGCGCTGCTGGTTTGGCGATACGCCTCCCATAGTGTTTGGGCACTTTGAGTGTTGGCCGCCAATTGTGACGATACCGTTTCCATATCGACACGACGCGGGTTTCTGACGGCGGGCTCTAGCTCCTCGACGGCCAGTCCAATATGGCGCTCGATGAGCTGCAAATCGGCGACGGACTCCAATCCAGAACGGTTGAGGGTTTCCAGTCGCTCACCAGACACGCTCAAGCCGTAAAGACCCAGTCCACCCGACAGCCCTAGCAACACGACGGCTGCCACGACCATCCCAATCAATTTGGCTTTGAGACTGGTGAATTGAAAGCGGGCGACAATGCCACCCAGCCCCCGGCGCTGCAATGCGCCTTGTTGTAGCGTATAGCGGCGCGACTTGCCCTTTTCACGTATGTCGGCGTACACCTGCTCGGCCAAGGCAATGCGCTTTGGCGACGCTTTACGGCGCAGGGAGGTATAGCCCACGATGCGATCGCCGTCTCGCAAGGGGGCAACGGTAGCGTTGACCCAATAGTGATCGCCATTTTTGCGACGATTTTTCACCGTTCCCTGCCACGTTCCGCCCGCTTGAATGGTTTTCCAGAAATCGGCGTAGGCCGCTTCGGGCATATCGGGGTGACGGATCAGGTTGTGCGGTGCTCCCAGCAGTTCATCTCTCGAATAGCCGCTGACTTCTACGAAAGCAGCGTTGGCATAGGTGACGTTCCCTTTCAAATCCGAGCGTGAAATGAGTACCGTCTCTTCGTCGAGCACGTATTCACGTTGCGTAACGGGCTGGTTATTGCGCATAGAAGCTCCCCAGAGGTTTTATTTTTAATAATTGATTTTGAACTATTATCACGAATTTACCGGGCGCCTAACCAGTGAATAGCTATAAAAAAGCGCCGCTCTCTTCAGAGCGGCGCAGGCGTGAACAGAAAGAGGGTCAGGCTCAATCGCTATTTGAAGACCACGTTGGCGACATCTCTATAGCGATTGGCAAAATGAACGGTCATGCCCTCTTTGAGATAGTCGGGCAACTCCTCGTAATCACGACGGTTGGCCTCAGGAAGAATCACCTCGAAGATATCGCTTCGGCGCGCGGCGATGACCTTTTCACGAATGCCCCCTACCGGTAGCACTTGCCCCGTGAGCGTCAGCTCCCCGGTCATGGCCAGCGGCCGGTCGATGGCCTGGTGTTTGGCCAATGATAGCAGCGCCGTCGTCATGGTCACGCCAGCAGAGGGGCCATCCTTTGGCGTGGCGCCTTCAGGCACGTGCAAGTGCACGAACGCCGAGTCGAAGAAGTCGGCATCCGCACCATACTCGGCCAAGTGACCCAGTGTGTAGCTGTAAGCAATGTTGGCAGACTCTTTCATGACATCGCCCAATTTGCCTGTCAGCTTGAAGCCGCGATCCAGAGAGTGCACTTTGCCCGCTTCGATGGGGAGCGTCGCGCCGCCCATGGAGGTCCAGGCAAGCCCCGTCACCACGCCTTCGCCTTTGAGCACTTTCTCTTTGCGGAAAAGCGGGGCACCAAGAAACTCCTCGAGGTTCTTCACCGAAATTTTAACGGTCTCGATATCCTCTTCCAGCAGTTTCACCGCCGCTTTGCGCACGATACGGTGGAGCTGCTTTTCCAGTTGGCGAACGCCAGCTTCACGTGCATACCCCTCGATGACCTGCTTGAGCGCGGCATCGCTGAGGTTGATGCGTTTTTTCGGCAAATTGTCGCGTTTGAGCAGCTTCGGCCAGAGGTGGTGCTTGGCGATTTGCAGCTTCTCTTCGGCGATATAGCCCGACAGGCGGATTTGCTCCATACGGTCCAGGAGCGGGCCAGGAATGCTATCCAGGGTGTTGGCCGTGCATACGAAGAGCACCTTGGACAGATCCATGCGTACGTCGAGGTAGTGATCCAAAAAGTCGACGTTCTGCTCAGGGTCGAGGACTTCGAGCAGGGCCGACGCGGGGTCGCCTTGGAAGGACTGACCCAGCTTGTCGATTTCGTCGAGCATGATGACCGGGTTCTCGACCTCGACCTCCTTGAAAGCCTGGACCAACTTGCCGGGCATCGCCCCTACGTAGGTGCGGCGATGACCTTTGATCTCGGCCTCGTCTCGCATGCCGCCCACGGAGAAGCG
This sequence comes from Halomonas sp. MMH1-48, assembly GCF_022348105.1. NCBI lineage: Bacteria > Pseudomonadati > Pseudomonadota > Gammaproteobacteria > Oceanospirillales > Halomonadaceae > Halomonas > Halomonas sp. MMH1-48. Next base: position 34,983 of record NZ_JAKRFL010000009.1, on the reverse strand, counting down.
GTAGAACTCGCGACCCAGCGCCTCGGCAATGGAGCGGCCAATGGAGGTTTTCCCCACCCCTGGCGGGCCAACCAGCAGCACGATGGAACCGCCCACATCACCTTTGAAGGTGCCTTCGGCCAGAAATTCGATGATGCGCTCTTTGACATCTTTCAAGCCGTCGTGGTCGCGGTCGAGGATTTGACGAGCATGGGCAAGATCCAGCTTGTCCTGGCTGGTGACACCCCAAGGCAACGAGGTCAGCCAGTCGAGGTAATTACGCGTGGTGCCGTATTCTGGGGAACCGGTTTCCAACACGCTGAGCTTGTTCAACTCCTCACCGATGCGCGCCTGCACCCGCTCGGGCACCACCAGCGCTTCCAAGCGGTTTCTGAACGTATCGACATCGTTCTCTCGATCGTCTTTTGAGATGCCCAGCTCACGCTGAATGACCTTGAGCTGCTCGCGGAGGAAAAACTCCCGCTGACGCTCCTGCATCTGCGCGTTGACCTGCTCGCTGATCTCGCTTTGCAGTTGAGCCACGTCGATCTCTTTGCGCAGCAGCGGCAGTACTTTGTGCATTCGCTCCGCCACTGGCAGCGTGGCCAGCACATCCTGAAGCTCGGGGCCTTTGGCCGACGTAATGGCTGCAGCGAAGTCGGTCAACGGTCCTGGCTGGTGGGGGCTGAAACGGTTCAGGTAGTGTTTGAGTTCCTCACCGTAGAGCGGATTGATCGGCAGCAGTTCCTTGATGCCGTTGATGATCGCCATGGCGTAGGCACGGGTCTCTTCGTCTTCGGCATTGACCGGCTCTTTGGGGTAGGTGACTTCCACCAAGTACGGCGGCTCTTTGGAGAGCCATCGCTGAATTTTAAAGCGCTGAAGTCCTTGGGCGATGAACTGGATTTGCTGATCTTCGCTTTTGAGCTTGTGCACCTTGACGGCGGTACCAATCTCAGGAAAACCGTCGTGATCCAGGGAGTCGACGCCCTGCTCACCCACGAACGCGACACCAATGGTGTGGTGCGGAGTATTGCCAACGCGACGCATGGTCTCTTCCCAGCGTTCGCGGTTGATGACCAGGGGCTGCACCTGGGCGGGGAAAAAGGGGCGGTTATGAATCGGGAGCAAGTAGATGCGCTCGGGCAACATATCGCTGGCGGGCACGAGCGAACTTACCCGCTCACCGTCCGAACGGTAGGCCTCGCCGTGGGCGCTCTGCTCTTGAGCGTCCTGTTCCTGTGACTCAGCATCGGTGAGCCAATCTAGGGGTTCTTGATCGCGGTCGTAATCCTGGTCGCTCATGCGCCCTCCATCAACAGTAGCCTGCGGCTGTTGCCGCTTTGTATGTTGAAAGGAATGTGGGCAGGGTGGGAAAACTTCAACCCTAAAAGCGTTTTACCTAACCCTCGTTAGGCGGCCACAACGATGGCATGGGTCGACCGTTGACGCGCCATACGCCTCGAATCACGTCGAACTGCAGTTCACGGGTGCCCAGTGGTAAGCCCAGCCAGAGCGCTGCCACGGTAGGCGCATCGTGCCACACGAAGTCACCATCGATGCGCTCGATCCAGCGGGCGCGTTCGACTGGCTTATCCAGTGACGTTACGCTCAGCTCTTCCAAGCGACGTGCATCGAAGAACAGGGCCCCCTGGGCATTGACTTGCAGCCCCAATAACGGGCTGTCCAAGGCGATGGTGGTGATATCGAGGCGCGGAGAGTCACTCAATACTTGGCGCAGGTCGGGCTCCAAGCGAGCCAATAACCCTTCTGCCATGGGCAAGCTAGTGTCTCCCCAGGCGGCCTCTTGGCGCAGTCGACGGATCGTTTGCCGAACGGCATCCCCATTCAAACGCGAGAGTTCTGCCTCGATACGACCACTCAGGAGCGGGGTGTCAGGCGCTTCACTCGGCACATGCACGTCGCCAACGACCAGCTCGCCTTTTAGACGAAGCTCGCTCTCATCCAGCTCCATGTGACTATGGAGATCCAGAGGCGCTACGTTGATGTCGTAGGCAGGGTAATGCAACGCTAGCTGCTCGATGTGCAGATGGTCACGCTGGGCAAAGTGGTAGGCATCGTCGATGTAGGTATAGCGACTTTCCAAGGTGGCGGGACCCAGCGTGAGTTGTGATAGGCCGTCGGTCAGGGTGAGCTGATCGAGCAGTCCACGCAGGCGCCAATCCCCAAACACGCCTTCCAAGCGTACTCGGGCACCGCGAACCTCCAGCTCGCGCCCGTTTTGCTGAATGACGAAGGGAGCCAGTGCCAAGCGCAGCTCGGTATGACCGCTCAAGGTTTGATAGCGGCCCTGCCAACGGGGGACCGACGGTGCCGAGACTTCACCCACCGCCTTTTGTAGCACGCTATCCAAGCGCGGCAGCAGCGTGCCTTCGACATCGGTACTCAACACCCCGTGTCGTGCTCGGTAGGTGAGCTCTAGACGCCAGGGGCGTCCCAGCAGCGGCGAAAGAATCAGCCGCCCCCGAGAAGTGAGCCATCCTTGTCGATTCTCTACCTGGCTAACACGCCACTCGCCACGTGCCTCTAGATCTTCGAGCGCCTGACGGAGACTGCGCTCGAAAAGCACGCTGGATAGCAGTTGCGCGACCATCCACACGACGGCAATCGTCGCGAGAACAGGCACGATCAAACGTTCCTTGCGCATGCTATCTCCTTGAACGGCCCCTCATCGAGACCTGATTCCACGCCACCCGTCGATCAATGCAGCCAAAACCACAGGTGCATGGTACTCCAGGCGTAAATCCCTGCCATGACATCATCGATCATGATGCCAAACCCACCGGCCACTCGGCGGTCAGCCCAGCGAATGGGCCACGGTTTAAAGACATCGAAAATGCGGAACACCACGAACCCCCACAGCGCCGCTTCCCAGGAGAATGGCACGGCGGCCATGGTAATCCAATAGCCAACGAACTCATCCCAGACGATCCCCGAATGATCGTGCACACCCAGATCGTGGGAGGTTTTGTCACATAGCCAAACCCCAACGATAAATGCGGCCAGCACGATCCCCAAGTACCAACCGAGGGAAAGGTCGGCCATCATCCAGTAGAAGGGAATGGCCGCCAACGTGCCAAACGTGCCCGGCGCCCAAGGCACCGTCCCGCTGCCCAAACCGAAGGCAAAAAAGTGAGTGGGGCGTCGCCAAACGCTCGCTGGTGCACGGTTCATGATGCACCCCCTCGGAAGTGCTGCCAGCCCGTCGCTCCGCCGTCAGGCACGCCCGTCAAGCCCAACGTCTCCGTGCAGCGACCAATTACCCTCAGCGACAGGCCACTCTCGGCCAGTTTAGCAACCGCCTTAGTGACTTGATCGGGCGGTAGCGTGACCAAGAGTTCGTAATCGTCTCCTCCAGAGAGCGCTGCCGTCAGGGCTTGCTCGTGGCCGAGGCACTCGACCAGTCCCTCGGCCAGCGGTAGCGACTCGGGGGCCAGGTCGACCCCCACGTGAGACGCCTCTCGCAGGTGGGTCAAATCCGCCAACAAGCCGTCGGAGATGTCCATCGCCGCCGTCGCCACTCCGCGCAGAGCGATGCCGGCGTCGAGCCTTGGCTGTGGCATGAGGTAGCGCTGGAGCAACGGATGTGCGAGGTCTCGCTCACCCCGTTGCCACAGCGCTAGCCCGCCCGCGCCGCCGCCTAGCGCCCCGGTTACCGCCACGACATCGCCTGGACGGGCGCCTGACCGGGTCATTGCTGATCCTGCAGGCACTTCGCCCATGACCGTAACGCCGATACTCAACTCACCGGACGTGACATCGCCGCCCGCCAGCACCGTGGCATGCTGCTGGCAAAGCGCATGGAACCCCCTCGCGTAGCGGGACAGCCACCGTTCCGCATGAGCGTCATCCTCGAAGGCGCGCTGGTCGAGCGTCAGTGCCATTAAGCACCAGCGCGAGACGGCTCCCATGGCCGCCAAATCGCTGAGGGCCACCGCCAACGCCCGGTGACCGACTGCCTGAGCCGGCGCATCATGAGGGAAGTGTACGTTCACCACTGACGTGTCAACGCTCACGGCCAGCTCTTGGCCGACCTGAGGCATCAATAGGGTGGCGTCATCGCCGCATCCTAGGGCAACGCCATTCGTCGCTTGCGCCTCCTGCGGCGACATAAAGAAACGTCGAATCAGATCGAATTCGGCAAGCACAAAGGCCCCTTAAACGCTTGATCAGCCCCCTCCGCTTACAAGCGGCGGGCGCTGACTTCGGCACTTCGTAAGCGGTTGGCTAGCTTATCGAGAATGCCATTCACGTATTTATGGCCGTCGGTGGCGCCAAATGATTTTGCCAGCTCAACGCCTTCGTTAATCACTACGCGGTAAGGCACTTCCATTCGCCGGGAGAGCTCGTACGCTCCCAAGCGAAGAATGGCCAGCTCTACCGCGTCCAAATCTTCCAGGCGGCGATCCAACAACGGGGCGATTTCGCGGTCCAGCTCGGTTTTGAAGCGCACCGTGTTGTGTAAAAGCTCATGGAACAGCGCTTTGTCGGCGATTTCCATGACCTTGACCCAGTTCTCGTGATCTTCGAGATCGTCGTCGGCCACCTGACTGCGAAATTCCGCTTCGATGCTGGTAATCGATTTACCGGTCATCTGCCATTGATAAAGCCCTTGTACCGCTAACTCCCTGGCGGCGTGACGCCCCTGCTGTGCGGCTGAGGGCTTGCGCTCACGACGCTCACTCATTGGGAATCTCCCACCGGCAGGGCACGCAGTAGAGAGACCATTTCCATCGCCGCCATGGCCGCTTCAGTGCCTTTGTTACCCGCCTTGGTGCCGGCACGCTCGATGGCCTGCTCGATGGACTCGACGGTCAGTACACCGTTGGCTACTGGCGTATCGAACTCCAACTGAAGATGATTGATGGCCGTGTTGCAGCCCCCCGCCACGTACTCGAAGTGCGGTGTGCCGCCGCGAATGACCGCGCCCAGGGCGATCACCGCGTCGGGTTTCATCACGTTGAGCACGCGTTTGACGGCCAGCGGTAATTCCCATGCACCGGGGACGTGAACGATATGGATGTTTTCCATGTCCACACCGTGGCGCGTCAGACTGTCGACGGCACCTTCTACCAAGCTATCCACGACGTGGTGATTGAAACGGCCCACCACGATCACGTAGCGCCCATCGACGTCTACGAAAGTACCTTCAATTTGCGAAAGGGATTGCATCGATTTATTCCTGCTGAAAAGTTGGCTCGTCGGCCGTGTCATTGGGCCCCAGCCGCTCGACCACTTCCAGGTCGAACCCAGAGAGCGCTGAGAACTTCCACGGCGAGCTGAGTAGGCGCATTTTCCCCACGCCGAGATGGCGTAGAATTTGCGAACCCGTACCAATCGTTAAATAGTTGCCAGAGCCATCGGAGTCGCTGGTGCGCGGCTGACGCACGCGATCCAGATAGATATCTAGCTGGTCTTTCAAATCTTGATGTGGCCGCCCGTCATCGATCAGTACGAACACCCCGGCAGGCGCCTGGGCAATCTGTTCGATGGCGCGGTGGGCATCCCAACGGCATTGATCGCCCTTCATCAGCCCCATCACATCGCGCAGGGTATCGGCCAAATGCACGCGCACGGTAGTGGCCTGCTCGGGTGTGGGCTGGCCGTTCACGAGCGCGAGGTGGTGAGCGCCCTGAATACGATCACGGAACACATGCAGCGCCAGCTCACCATGGACGGTGGTCACTTGCGTCGTTTCTACGTGATCTACCGTTTGTTCGTTGACGATACGGTAGTGAATCAAGTCGGCGATGGTGCCCATCTTGATATCGTGTGCTTTGGCAAAGGCCTCTAATTCAGGGCGGCGGGCCATACTGCCGTCATCGTTCATGATCTCACAAATGACGCCGCTGGGATCCAATCCGGCCAGCGCGGCTAAATCGCAAGCGGCTTCGGTATGGCCTGCGCGACGCAGCACGCCACCGGGTTCGGCCATCAGCGGAAAAATATGCCCTGGCTGAACGATATCCGTCGGTTTGGCATTCGGCGCAACGGCGGCTTGCACCGTACGGGCGCGGTCGGCGGCTGAAATGCCGGTGGTGACCCCTTCGGTCGCCTCGATCGAGAGCGTGAATTTGGTGCCAAAACCGGAGCCATTATCGCGCACCATGAGCGGCAGATTGAGCTGCTCGCAGCGCTCACGGGTCATCGGCATGCAGATCAGGCCGCAGGCATAGCGCGCCATGAAATTGATATGCTCTGGCTTCACCATTTCGGCGGCCATGATGATATCGCCTTCGTTCTCGCGATCCTCATCGTCCATGAGAATCACCATTTTGCCCTGGCGAATGTCGTCTACCAGCTCAGCGATGGGGGATAAACCCTCTGAAGAGGAGTGCGCCATGGAATCTCCAAAAAATAGGCTCGCATCGTATGCGAATTCGGGCGTCAGGGTACCTTGCAATGACGGCTTGCGCTAGTCAGCGTGCGGGGCGGCTATGATCCACCAGTCGTTTCCCACGGTTCGCGACTCGAGGATCGTCAAGCGCTTTTGATCGGCCATCTGGGTCATTCCCGGCAGGGAAAACAGCGGTCTTGCCTCGCCGCCCAGCAATGTCGGCGCGACGAAAAGCTGCATTTCATCGACCAGGCCGGCTTCCAGCAGCGCGCCCGCAAGCGTCGCTCCCGTTTCTACCAAGAGTTCGTTCACCTGCTCATTATCTGCCAGCCAGCGCAGCATGTCAGCCAGGGCAATGCGCCCGCCTTCGGCTGGCAGCACGTGAATCTCGGCCCCGGCCTGCGCCAATCGATGCCGTTTCTCTTCGCTGTGCTGGTCAGTGGTGATGATCAGCGTGCGCCCGGGCTCGCGCAGACACGCTGCCGCCAGAGGAAGACGCAGGCGAGAATCGAGAATCACTCGCAGGGGTTGGCGCTGGGTGATGTCGTCGGCGTTGCCCAAGGCTAATTGGTCGGCCCGCAGCGTCAACCGGGAGTCATCCATGATGAGCGACTCCACGCCGCTCAGGATGGCGCTCGACCGCGCCCGCAGGCGCTGCACCTGCGTGCGCGCCTGGGGCCCGGTAATCCATTGCGACTCACCTGAGCCCATCGCGGTCCGACCATCCAAGCTCATGGCCATCTTCAGCCGCACAAAGGGCCGGCGGCGTTCCATGCGCGAGATGAAGCCGGGATTGAGCGCCCTGGCGTCGGCTTCCAGGAGGCCTACCTGCACGGCGATACCGGCGGAGGCCAAGTGTGCGATACCGCCACCACTGACCTGGGGATTGGGGTCTTGCATCGCGATCACCACGCGACGGATACCCGCCTTGGCCAGGGCCACGGCACAAGGACCCGTGCGCCCCGTGTGAGAACACGGCTCTAACGTGACGTACGCCGTCGCGCCCTGTGCAGCGTTGCCTGCCGCTTGAAGCGCATGGATTTCGGCATGGGGTTCCCCAGCCCGCACGTGATACCCCTCCCCCACGATGCGAGCATCTCCATCGCTATCGAAGCGCACGATCACGCACCCCACTCTTGGGTTAGGGTCGGTGGTGTAAAGCCCCCGCTTGGCCAGCTGAATCGCGCGGGCCATGTAGCGATGATCGGCAGTGGAGAACTCACCCATCATGACGCTCCGTTCGGTGATCCCTGCCCGGCCGGCTCATCGGAGGGCTCTTGGGAGAGCCGATCGATTTCAGCACGAAACTCATCCAGGTCCTGAAACTTGCGGTATACAGAGGCAAAACGAATGTAGGCCACTTGGTCGAGGCTACGTAACGCTTTCATCACCGCCTCGCCCACCTCCCGGGCGTTCACCTCACGGTCACCACGTGCGCGCAACGTTTGACGAATGCGCTCTACCGAGGCTTCGATCGCTTCGGCACTGACCGGGCGTTTTTCCAGTGCGCGGAGCATCCCCGCACGTAGCTTTGCTTCATCGAAACTCTCGCGAGAACCGTCGGACTTCACCACCCTCGGCATGATCAACTCAGCGGTCTCGTACGTCGTAAAACGCTCATGGCAGCTGGCGCACTGGCGGCGTCGGCGCACCTGGTCACCCTCTGCCACCAGCCTGGAATCCGTCACTCTCGTATCGTTTGCACCACAAAAAGGGCAATGCATGGCAGTCAACCTATTATCAGTACGCACTAAAACCAGTACGTGCAGCGTGTCAGCCTGAACGAAGGGACGCAGCGTCACGGTGCGTGCTCTACGAGCCCTTCGCTATTTTGTAAACTGTTTTATCGCCAGCTGTCGGCGGTAGCCGACCCGCCGAGCTATCGTATGGCGGTGTTATACAGCCCCTATCTCAACGTATTGTAACGATTTGGCACACAAGCTGCAGCGTTTGTCGAAGGATGATTGAAAGGACGCCCGTTATGACCGCTTTCGAAAAGACCGTTCACCACTACCTCACCCAGCTATACGGCCCGCGCGCAGGGGAAGTGCAGCGGCGAATAGGTCAACACGTCGCGCATTTTCGCGGGGGAGCAAACGCTGCACCGACCGTTAACGGTCAATCTGTCGATGCACCAATGTGGAGCGAAAAGGATCAGTGGGTCATCTGTTACGGCGACTCGATCGTCGATGAAGGAACGCCACCGCTAGCCGTGCTGGATACGTTTTTGCAACGTTATCTGGGAGACACCGTCAGTGGGGTTCACGTGCTGCCCTTTTTCCCTTGGAGCAGCGACGACGGCTTTTCGGTGATTCATTATCGTGAGGTCAATAGTGAGCTGGGCGCGTGGTCGGACGTCCAAACCCTAGCCAGCCACTACGACTTGATGGCTGACTTGGTACTCAACCATGTCTCCCGAGAGTCGCTCTGGTTCGTCGACTATCTCACCGGTAGCCTACCCGGGCGCGACTATTTCATAGAGGTGGAGCCAGACACGGACGTTTCCCAGGTCACCCGCCCGCGCAGCAGCCCGTTATTGGTGCCGATCTCGACGCGTCGCGGCACCCGCCACGTATGGGCTACCTTTTCGGAAGATCAAATCGATCTCAACTTCGAAAACCCGGACGTGCTGCTCGAGTTCGTGGGCATTTTGCTGTTCTACCTGCAGCAAGGCGTACGCATCATTCGCCTGGATGCAGTGGCCTTTCTATGGAAACGGCTCGGCACCCCGTGCATCCATCTGCCAGAGACCCATACCGTCGTGCGCTTACTGCGCGCTATCGTGGATGAGGTGGCGCCCGGCACGCTGTTAATTACCGAAACCAACGTGCCACACGCCGAAAACATTAGCTACTTCGGCTTGGAGCGGTTGACGCAGGGCACTCCCGACGAAGCCCACATGGTGTATCAGTTCGCCCTGCCCCCGCTTTTACTGCATACCCTGACCCGCGGGGAAGCGACGACGCTACAAACGTGGTTGAACAGCCTCCCGGTATTGCCGCCGCAGTGTACCTACTTGAACTTTACCGCCAGCCACGACGGTATAGGTGTACGGCCTCTTGAAGGCCTGCTACCCGACCACGAGCGTGACGCGCTGCTGGAATTGATGCACCGCTTTGGTGGGTTTGTCAGCATGCGCAGCAATCCTAACGGCAGCGACACGCCCTACGAGATCAATATCACATGGTTCGAGGCGATGCGCGGCACCCGCCGTGGCCCGGACCCGTGGCAAATTGCACGCTTTCTCTGCAGCCAAGCGATCATGCTCAGCTTGCAAGGGATCCCTGCGCTCTATATCCACACGCTCACCGGCACGCTGAACGATGTGGAAGGTGTGGAACGTAGCGGCCGCCTGCGCTCGATCAACCGCCGACGCTGGCAGCTCGATGAGCTTGCCTTGTTATTAGAAAGCCCCGCCACCCCGACTCATGACGTTTTTCATGCCCTGCATCGGCTGCTAACACAGCGTCGCCAAGAGCCTTGTTTCCACCCCAACGCCCCGCAGCGCGTGATCGACACTCCCTCTGAGCTGCTCGCCCTCGAGCGTGGACCCCTGCCTAACGGTCGACGCCTACTCGCGCTCTACAACGTGACCGATGGCAAGGTCGATCTCACTCACGCAGGGGATGCCCTCCATCAAACGCTTACTCAGCATGACTGGCAGCCGATCGGCAGTGCGAGTACTCACCATGACGCGACGCTGCCACCCTATGCCGTGTGCTGGCTGGTGGCTGACGCTTGACGCTTGCGACATAACGACTCAGGCATCCATGATCGTCACTCTTACATAATCATCCGCTGCGATACTGTGTGACGATCATGTCACGAGGCAAGGAGGCGCGAGTGCCCCACGCCGTTTTACTGAAAGGATTATGCGATGTCATGGGTTTCATTAAAAAGTCTCGGTCGTGTCAGCCTACTGGCCGCGACAGCTAGCACTGCCGGTGTCAGCTTCGCTGACGAGCTGCCCGCGCCCATTCAGGCGCTCGCCAACCAGGGTTTGACGATTCATGGTCAGTTCGATGCACCGGGCGGAATGCGCGGCTTTGGGGCCAGCGTGCAAGGGCAGGACATGGCGATTTATCTCACCCCCGATGGAGAGCATGCGATCATTGGCACGCTGGTCGACGGTGAAGGCACCGACCTGACTGAGGCCCAGCTCGATGAGCACGTACGAGCGCCGCTGGAAGCCGACACGTGGGCGCTGCTCGAAGAGAGCCACTGGATCCAGGATGGCAACCCGGATGCGCCACGCGTCATCTACACCTTTACCGACGCCAACTGCCCTTATTGCCGCCAACTATGGCAACAAACCCGCCCATGGGTAGAGGCTGGCAAGGTCCAGCTGCGCCATATCATGGTGGGTATTCTAGCCCCCAATAGCCCGGCACTCGCCGCCACGATACTGGGCGCCGAGGACCCATCCGCCGCGCTACATCGCCATAGTGAGGGCGATGAACTCTCCCCCAGCGCACAGCCACGAGACATCGAAGAGCAGGTCTACGACAACAATCAACTCTTCGAACAGCTCGGCCTCTACGCCACTCCCACCAGTGCGTTTCAACGCGAAACCGACAGCGGCACGGTCCGCATAGACCGTATTCAAGGCCTGCCCAGCGACGAGCGCTTCATCGAGATGATGGGTAGCGAAGCGCCATGAGAGCGTCGATGCGGCTGGTATTGCTGCCCATTTGGCTAGCGGGACAGCCGCTGAGCAATGAACCAGCCCAACACCATGGCCGCCAACAGCGCGAGCAGCGGCAACGTTGCTCCGCCGATGGAGGCGATCGCAGGACCAGGGCAATAACCCGATAGCCCCCAGCCCACGCCAAACAGCGCCGCGCCGCCTAACAGTTTGGCGTCCAGCTCTTGCTTGCTCGGCAGTTGGAAGTGGGTGCCAAACAGCGGCGTGCCGCGAGCGAAGACCACGCGATAGCCCACGAACGTGGTGCCGACGGCGCCACCCAGTACGAACATCAACGTCGGATCCCAGGCACCAGCCACATCCAAAAAGCCGAGCACGCGCGCGGGGTCGGTCATCCCGGAGATCGCGAGTCCTACACCGAACAGCAGGCCAGCGAAATATCCCGCCGCTGTTTTGACCGCTGGAACCCTCATGCTCCACCTCCCATGACATGGCGAACCACATAGACCGTCGCGATGGCCGCGACCAGGAAGGTGACGGTGGCCGCTATCGACCGAGGCGCCAAACGCGCCAAGCCACATACGCCGTGACCGCTGGTACAGCCACTGCCAAGTCCCGTGCCTACCCCTACCAGCAGGCCTGCCAACAGCATGAGCGGCACGCCGCCTGCGGGTTCACCGATCACCGCACCGGGCACGCCTGCCACGTTACCCAGCCCGCCCCCGGCCGCCATCACCAGCAACGGGCCGCTGACTAGCCCAGCCAAGAACGCCATGCGCCACGCGCTGTCTCCTCTCGGGCGCTGGGTCATCAGCCCTCCAATGATGCCGCTAATACCGGCAATACGGCCCAGCGCCCCCATTAGCCATACCGCTGAGAGGCCTATCAACACGCCTCCCATCAACCCTTGCAAACTTGCCAACCCATTGGCTGTTTCATTCATGACTGATGATCTCGCCTTCTACTTTCCAACATCAAAACCGGTTGATCGGCACTTTTAAATACACTTGCCCGTCATCTTCTGCTGGGGGCATTTCCCCCGCCCGCATATTGATCTGCACCGAAGGAATGATCAGGCGCGGCATACCTAACGTGGCATCCCTCTCGGTACGCATCTTGACGAACTCCTCTTCGCTAATGCCGTCATGCACATGGACGTTCGCTCGGCGCTGCTCGGCCACGCTCGTCTCATGTTGATAGTGCTCACGTCCAGGTGCTTGATAGTCGTGGCATAAAAACAGCCGCGTTTTTTCGGGTAGCGCCAGCACTTTCTGAATGGATTGATAGAGCGTGCGTGCGTCGCCGCCGGGGAAATCGCAGCGCGCGGTACCGTAGTCCGGCATGAACAAGGTATCCCCCACAAACGCGGCGTCGCCTATCACGTAGGTCAGACAGGCGGGCGTGTGGCCCGGCGTGTGCAGCACCCGCCCTTCGAGCCCACCAATGGCGAAGACATCGCCCTCTTTGAAGAGCGCATCGAACTGGCTGCCGTCTCGGGCAAACTCCGAGCCTGCATTGAAAGCCTTACCGAATATTTCCTGCACATCGACGATATGGGCACCAATACCGGTCTTGCCGCCTAGCGCCAAGTGTAGATAGGGGGCCGCCGACAGATGATCGGCGTGTACGTGCGTTTCTAAGATCCATTCCACCGTCAACCCCTGGCGGCGCACAAAGGCGATGATCTGCTCCGCCGAGCGAACGTCGGTGCGGCCAGCGGCGTAATCGAAGTCCAGTACGGAGTCGATGATGGCGCACGCAGCACTGTCGGGATCTTGCACCACATAGCTGAATGTATTGGTAGGTTCGTCGAAAAAGTGGGTCACGATGGGGCGTTGCATCGAGAGCCTCCCATTGATGGATAACTGTCGTTGAGTACGTGCCCTGAGTGTAGCGCAAATAAAGTTATATATTTATATCATTAAAGAATTAATAGTGCTTTCCATCCCTACTTTTCGATTCACTCGACTAAGGTATGAACGATAATGGCCGATAACAGTGAGGGCTTACTTACTGCTTGGAATTTTTTATAGGGACACCATGAACCGTTTGACAACGACACAGAAACTTTGGGGCACGCTGGGCATCATTTGGGTGGCGATGCTACTGCTGGTGGGGTGGTTAGCGTGGGAAAACCGCCAAACCATCGAAAGTGAACGACGCGACAGTATTCAGCATATCGTGAGCAGCATCCATGGACAGTTAGAAGCGCTACAGGCACGCGCCGAGAGCGGCGAACTGACCGAAGAAGAAGCGCAGCAGCGAGCCATCGACAGCATCGCCAGCGTTCGTTTTGGTGAGGGGGAGTACGTCTTTGCTTTCGATGACGATTTAGCGATCGTTTCGCACCCTAACCGCCCCAGAGGCGAGGATATGAGCGCCTATCAAGACGCCAGCGGTATGCGACTCTATTCAGCCTTTTTGGACGTTGCCCAAGCCGGTGGTGGCCACGTGGACTACTACTCACGGCGTATTAGCGGTGACGACCAAGTGCCTAAAGTGAGCTATGTTGCCTACCTGCCAGAGTGGGGCTGGTCGCTGGCGGCTGGCGTGTATGTCGACGATATCAATGCCGCCTTCATTGCCCGGTTGATTCGTTCCGCCTTCATCCTCTTGGTGATCGGTGTACCGGTCACCCTCCTGATGGGCTGGGTCATTCGTGACGTTGCCCGCCGACTGGGCGGTGATCCACGCTATGCCGCCACGGTAGTACGTCACATCGCCGATGGCGATCTTACTCAAGCGGCCACCCTCTCCGCTAACGATCAGCATAGCTTGCTGTATGACATCAACCGCATGCGCGAAACGCTGGCGGGCACCATCAGTGACATCCACCACGGCGCGGATCAGGTGAATCACGGCGTGGAGCAAATCGTTGGCGTCAACGAAGAGCTTTCCACCCGTACCGAAGAGCAAGCTGCGTCGCTGGCGGAAACCGCCTCCAGCATGGAGCAGCTAACGGCAACGGTGAAGCAGAACGCCGACCATGCTGACCATGCTCGTACCCTCGCCACCAAAACGGCGGAAAGTGCTCAACGTGGCAGCGACGCCATGGCGTCGGTGATTCATACCATGGAGAACATCAACAACAGCGCCACGCAGATGAGCAGTATCGTCAATACCATTGATGCCATCGCGTTCCAGACCAACATTCTGGCACTTAACGCTTCTGTAGAAGCAGCCCGCGCGGGGGAGCAGGGGCGTGGTTTTGCGGTGGTGGCCAACGAGGTTCGCCAGTTGGCTAGCCGCTCGGCGTCTGCTGCCCAGGAGATCAAAGGTTTGATCGAAAACGCGGATGCTCAGGTGGTCGCAGGCAGCCGCCAAGTTAAAAACACGGGTGAAATGATCAACGGTGTAGTGGCTGACATTCAGCAGCTCAGCACGCTGGTGCAGGACATCTCGGCAGCCACCATCGAACAAAGCAGCGGTATCGAGCAGGTCAATCAGGCCGTGACACAGATGGACCAAATGACGCAGCAAAACGCAGGGTTGGTACAGCAGAGTAACCACGCGACCCAGCAACTCGCGCAGCTGAGCACCCAGCTCCGCCATTTAGTGACGAACTTCAAGCTCGACCACCAAGCACCACAGGCCGCCATTACCCCACCTATGGCCCGCTCCTCCTCCTTTAGCGATTTTTAATCGCCCAGACATGGCCTCCGCCTAGCACGGCGGAGGCCATGCCATGCCTAATACGCCTCGACTAGACCTTGCCTTGATTATCCAGCTCTACCGCCTCGTGCATCCTGGCCAACAGGTCGGGCACGGCGGCTTGTACGCGGTTCCAGCTAGGAATGAAGGGCCGCTCCCGGGGATTGTCCAAAAACAGGTTTCCCGCTTCCAACAGGTTGCTGGCAAACAGCTCTACCGCCTGCTCTTCACAGTGACGATCCAAACTGAGGCCATTCATGGTGGCGTCGTGATCGTAGGCTTCGATCAAATCGAGCGCCAAACGATAGTACGTGGCTTTGAGCGTGCGGAAGTCTTCACTGCTAAAGCTCACTCCTTGCGTCGCTAACTTGCGATACAGGGCCTTGGCGATGTCCAAGCTCATTCGGTTCAGGCCACCGGTAGCATCCCCCTCGCTGACGGGTTGATGCTTGTGGTCATAGGCATCGGCAATATCCACCTGACATAGTTGACGATGAGAGTAGTTACGCTGGAGTTCGGACAGCACGCCGATTTCAAGCCCCCAGTCGGCGGGAATACGAATGCCTTCCAGCACGTCGCTGCGCATTGCAAACTCGCCCGAGAGCGGATAACGAAAGCTATCCAAATAATCCAGATAAGGCAGCGGCCCGCATACGGTCTTGAGCGCCCGCAGCAGCGGCGTCACCATCAACCGCGACACGCGGCCATTCAACTTTCCTTCGGCAATACGAGGGTAATACCCTTTACAGAAGCTGTAGTTGAAGCGCGGATGCGCCACGGGATACATGAGCCGCGCCAGCAAGCTACGGTCATAGGTGAGAATATCGCAGTCGTGTAGGCCTACCACCGATGAACGGCCGGAGGCCAATACGTATCCCGCGCAGTACCACACGTTGCGTCCTTTGCCGGGCTCTAGTGCGCCCAGGCCGTGGCTCTCCAGCTCGGCATCGAGTTCGCGCAAACGTGGGCCGTCGTTCCATAAAATGCGCGTGTGCTGAGGCAAACGGGAGAAAAACTCGCGGGCATACAAAAACTGTTCACGGTCGGCACGATCCAGGCCGATCACGATTTCATTGAGATACGGCACCTTTACCAACTCATCGACGATCGCCGATAGCGCGGGTCCCTCCAACTCGGAAAACAGCGACGGCAGGATGAGCCCCATCGGTCGACGGTTGGCGAACTGGCTTAGCTCTTGCTCGAGCGCCTCGACCGGGCGACGGGTAAGATTATGAAAATCGGTGATGACGCCGTTTTGATGGAAGTCACTCATACGCGAACCTCTTGATGGGTTAGGCCGTGACGGCTAGCAGTACTGGGGCCGCCGCTAGTCGGCGGTCGTCTCGCCCCCACCAGTAGGCCACCCCCTCGGCCCAGCCGGCGGGTCCGGCCGCTCGAGTGCGATACAGCGCTTCATTCGACGGGGTGACGGCCAGTTCGTGGCACCCTTTGATGACCACGGCCTGATCGACCGCCTCGAGCATGGATATATCGTTGGGGCCATCGCCCAGGCCTAGAGATAGCGGCGGACGGCCGCGCAGCGCAGTAAAGCGCTTGATGAGCCAATCGACGGCGCTGCCTTTATCCGAAGCGTTGCCCATTACATGCCAAAAACGCCCACCTTGAGTCAGCATCAGGCCGTCGCCCTCTAGCGCTAAGCGGAAATTTTTTAGGGCAGTGTCGTCGTCTTGCCAGATGAGCGGCTCGCTGCCTTCGCGCTGTCGGGCAGCTCTCGCGCGCGTCTCATCCAATCCCGTCAGCGACATGACCTCAGTGATATCGAGCTCGCTCATTCGAGTGAAACGCACGCCCAGCCGCGTGCGCCACACGTTCAGTCGCGCGCGGATGAACCCAACGTCCACGCCGGTGTGCTTGACGACCACCCCATCTCGACCGCTACCAGGGCGATCCAGCCGCGCATGGCACCAGCCTGGGGGCAAGCCAATCACTGCGCCGTTTTCCGCTACGAATGGCGTTGCGGTCAGGCCCAGCGACTCACGCAACGTCACTAGTTCGGCACGGGTTTTGCTGGTCACCGGAATCACCGGCACGCCCAGCTGTTTCAGGCGTGCGAGCCAAGGTGCTGCAGGCGAAAAATCGTAGCTATGATGATCGAGCAGCGACCCGTCGAGATCGGTCACCACCAAACGTGGTGTCAGCGCCGGATCAGGGCTTCCAAGAGGCTGGAGAGGAAGACTCGCCAACATGGGAGGAGTCTGTGTCGTGCGGGAGTGTTCGTTCATGGCGCCACCTTATCGCAATCTGAAAAGCCGTTACTCAGGCGTCGTTCTCAGATAAGCAATAAAGCAGAATGTGTGCCAACACTATTTATATAAAATAAATCAAAAACTTAAAAAAGAATCGGCATGACCGATTACGAGAGCACCAAAATAGAGCACCTAAAATGCACTAACATAGTGCGGTTTAGGGCGTCATAAACAACCCCAGTCGTGAAATATCTAGTCGTGAAATACCTGTAAAAAAGTTGCACAAGGCCTTGGCAAACGCTCGCAAATAGCTATACTCGAATTGTACCCACTGACAACCTTGTACACCCCCTCACCTGATGTCAGTGGGCTGCAGTGAGCCAAGCCCTTTCATGCCCGCCTCCCCCGGCGGGCTTTTTTTTCAGCTCACTCCTCCCACACGCTCATTTAGTACATCCCCCTTCGACGAAAACATCACTCTACGTGAATCACGACTTCGACACGGCGATTACGCGCCCTACCCTCTGCGGTGCTGTTGTCTTCGAGCGGCTGCGTCGCGGCTAACCCCACGGCTCGCAAGCGCTCTGCAGCAACGCCAGCCGCTTCCAAGGCTTCGACGATGGCGATGGCACGGGCGCTGGAGAGTGCCCAATTGGACGAAAATTCCGGGGTGTTGATAGTTTGGCTATCGGAGTGGCCTTCGACCCACACCTCCCCCTCGTAACGCTGGATCGTTTCCAACAGACTACCCACCAGCGAGGCACCTCCCTGGGTCAGTTCGGCGGTTGCCGAAGGGAACAGCAGCCTATCTTGCACCCTCAGACTAATTCCCTCTGCCACACGCGAGACTTCGACACCCTCCAGGTTGGGTAAGTAAGGCGAGGTATCGACCCGTTCAGCGAGGTTGTCCATCAGCGCAAGCGCGCCACTGATTGCCTCATCGCTCACCTCGCGGACGTTCACCGGCGGCCGGTCCGTGAGCAGCACCATATAATCGGCCAAAGGCAGTGCCTCCGACGGTGCTTCTACCTGGACCAGTGGCGTGGGCAACCGGGGAAGCGGCTGTGACAAAGAGGGAGACGGCCGCCTGGCCTGGCGACTGTCCGTCAGCGATGCGACCAGGTTCCACTCTGAACTGGGCTCTGCATCGGCATCAGCGGGAAGCGCCAATAAGGGCGGCGCGCTGGGCGAACGTGCGACGCGTGGCGGCAGTCCTGCAACACCCAATGCGGCGCTGATCGCCATGGGGTTGAGCTCACCCGGCACCACTGTCGGCATCAGCGGACGTGACTGGCGCCGCTCCTCCAGCAGGGTCGGCAAAGGCACTTCCAATGGTGTCGTATGGGCCGTGCTTGTGTCCGCTACTGGCTCGTCAGGGGCCCAATTGGGACCCGTGACGCCGGCGGCGGCGATAATGATGACGAACAGCGCGACGAGGAGCGTCATGATATCGATATAGCTAATCATCCATCCGCTGTTGCTATCGTCCTCAGGGTATGTCGATAGCAGCGAATCATGACGCGGGCCGCTACGGTGGTCCTCAAGCATGGGGGTGATTACTCATTCAAGTTTTTAACCTCGTGGCCGATCTATGCTAAGCATGGCAAACTAGTCTATCAAAAAGCCGATTAGTAGCGATAAGGAACTACCAGGTGCGCACTCGTCCTATGACACACCCCATTGCCCGTTATTTACGCCCCGTTGGCCTGGGACTTGCGAGCCTGATGCTCAGCGGCTGTTTTTACGCCAGCACTTCCCAAGCGCCCATTGCTACGACATACCCCTATTCGGAACAGCAAAAGATGCAGGCAGCCCAGCATTGGGAGGTCCTTGCACAGCATGAAGCCGCGGGCATTTTATCCAGCGAACGAGTGCGTTTTCGCGACTTGCACATTGCGGCGCCGGAGCATGAGCAGTACGGCTCCTATTACAGTGGCGGGGAATTCGAGCGTGGCTTTAGAACACTGCTAACCAGCGAGCTCGTATCCGGCGGCGGTAGCGTCACGACACAGCCACGTGCCAACGGCGCCACGATTCAAATCGATGTGGAAGTCGTCGAGCATCGAGATCGTGGCTATACACGACCGCCCTTCGGCGCTTACACGGCCTTAGCGAGCGGCATCGCGGTGGCCAGTATTCCTTTAGGTAACTGGAGTGAACCAGCACTTGCGCTCATCCCAGCGGCGATGGTGGCCGATACCACCAGCGGTAGCTGGACACCCAAAGGCAATGAAGAAATCATCATCACCACCCAGATAGTGGAACAGGATCAAATCCTCTACTCCTCCTCCAATATCTATTACATTAACTCGGGTGATCGCCGCCAATACGCCCCGCATCGGGTACCTAGAACGCCTACGACGCCGACTGTTTCTATCACTGATACTTGGTAATGTTTATGTCTCTACGCTCGATCTTTGCGTTACCGTCGGTGCGCCTGCTTCGCACTGACATGTTGGCTACGCTTTGCATGACGCTACTGCTGGCAGGCTGCGCTAACCTAGGCAATAGCGCCCAACCTCAAGAACCAGAACCAGACTTGTCAGAGCTCGCCCATGAAGCGGCGCAGCGGATGGTCGCTAACAATCCTGACTTGACTCGCTATAGCCCGATGATTGCAGCCACGTTCGTCAGTATCGATAATCTGAGTCAATCGTCGACCTTTGGTCGGATCAGTTCCGAGATCATGGCCTCGGCACTCGCCCAACAAGGCATGCAGGTTCGCGAAGTCAAAATGCGCGATAGCATGTTTATCGAAGAGAGCGTGGGGGAATTGATTCTATCGCGCCAAGTTCAACGGCTAAGCTCTCAGCACAATGCGCGCTCCATCCTGATGGGCACCTACGCTCAGGGCCAGGACTATTTATACGTAAGTGCCCGCGTCGTACGCGCTGGTGATGCCATGGTGTTAGGCAGTGCAGACTTCCAGCTACCTTTGGATAATAATATGCGCAGCCTGTTAGAGGCTCAGGGCGGATGGTAAAACACCCGATTTGACGCACCGTACCTTCTGAAAGCCTAGCCGATACGCTAGGCTTTTCATTTGCTCATCGAAAGGACGACTATGTCTCTACGTCGCCGTACCCGCCAGCCTCATATTGTGGCCATCAGCCGGGTGATCAAACTGTTTGCCAACATTACCAAGATGCTGAGCTATGGGTTTCACGCGCTCTTTCCTGCCAAGCGCTTTACCCTGCCAGAAAGAGCAGCCCCTTGGCTTTCGTCGAAGCAAGAGAGCAGTATCCCTCGAATCATTTGGCAAACCAACTTTACGAACCGAGTCACCCTGCCGGTGTATCTCAACTATTTGTTCAACCGCCTGATGGCACCGCGCTTTGAGTATCGATTCATGATCACCCAAGCGCGCCACGGCTTCATCGAAAAGAACTTCAGCCCAGAGTGGCTCGAGAGCTACGACAAGCTGCAAATTGGTGCTGCCCAAGCCGATTTTTGGAGGCTATTGGCGCTGTATAAACATGGCGGCGTTTACCTGGATATCGATGCCCACGCTATCTGGCCGTTGGGTCGGGTCGTACCAGCAGATATCGACGAATTATATGTGACGACACGTAAAGGAGAGTTGAGCAATTACTTCATCGCCAGCCGCCCGGGCAATCCCAACCTGCTCAAATTGATCGAGCAGGTACATCAAAACATTGTCGAGAATCAGCTGACCAACGTCTTCGAGCTGACCGGGCCAGGCGTTTTCATCAAGCTATTGGATCAAGCAGACGTGCCCACGGTTTCCTACCGTCACGCTTGCAACCAGGGAAGCTTCACCAACGAGCATTTCCAGTACATCGACAAGAAAGCAGGCAAATGGACCAAAGAGCAGCAAAAGGTAAGCATCATTCGCCAAAATCCCCCCTCGGCCTGATAGGTGCGCTTCAACAAAAAAAGCGCTAGCCCGCTAGGGCTAGCGCTTCTGCATACCACGTGGCAATGCAGTGCTTATTTATACACCGGGAAACGACCACATACGTCTGCGACTTTATTCAGCACGTCGGCTTCGATCGCGCTGGTGTCTTCGCCTTTGGCGAGCACGTCGAGAATGTCACAAATCCACCCGGCAAGCTGTGCGCACTCTTGCTCGCCAAAACCGCGAGTGGTCACGGCGGGGGTGCCGATACGCAGACCAGAGGTGACGAACGGACTTTGCGGGTCGTTCGGCACGGCGTTCTTGTTGACAGTGATATGGGCGCGGCCAAGCGCGGCGTCCGCATCTTTGCCGGTCACGCCTTGCTTGATCAATGACAGTAGGAACAGGTGGTCTTCAGTACCGCCTGAGACGATATCGTAACCACGCTCGATGAAGACCGACGCCATGGCTTGAGCGTTCTTGACCACCTGCTGCTGGTAGGTTTTGAACTCGGGCGCCATGGCTTCTTTGAAGCAGATCGCTTTGGCCGCAATCACGTGCATCAGCGGGCCGCCCTGGCCGCCCGGAAACACCGCTGACTGCAGCTTCTTCTCGATGTCCGGGTCGTTCTCTGCCGACAGAATCACGCCGCTGCGTGGGCCACGCAGGGTTTTATGCGTCGTGGAGGTCACCACGTGAGCATGGGGCAGCGGGCTGGGGTAGACGCCTGCAGCGACCAAGCCAGAGACGTGGGCCATATCGACCAGTAGGTAAGCACCCACTTCATCGGCGATTTCACGGAATTTCGCCCAGTCGACGATTTGCGAGTAGGCAGAAAAACCGGCGATGATCATTTTCGGCTTGTGTTCACGGGCCAGCTCGGCGACTTGATCGTAGTCGATCAGGCCTTGCTCGTTCAGGCCGTACTGAATGGCATTGTAGTGCTTGCCGGAGAAATTCGGCTTGGCGCCGTGGGTCAGGTGGCCGCCCGCGTCCAGACTCATACCGAGGATGGTGTCGCCCGGCGTGACCAGCGCTTGGAACACGGCGCTGTTGGCTTGCGAGCCCGAGTGCGGCTGCACGTTGACGTAGGTCGCGCCGAACAGCTGCTTGGCGTAGTCGATGGCCAGGTTCTCGGCGATATCGACGAATTCACAGCCGCCGTAGTAGCGCTTGCCGGGATAGCCTTCGGCGTATTTGTTGGTCAGCTGGCTACCTTGTGCTTCGAGTACGCGGGGGCTGGCGTAGTTTTCGGAAGCAATCAGTTCGATGTGGGCTTCTTGGCGTGCCACTTCTTTTTGCATTGCATCAAACAGCGCATCATCGAATCCGGCAATTGTCATGTCACGGCTGAACATCGGCGGGAACCTCGTTACGAAAGGATCATCATGGAGAAGCGAGGCGGCTATGATACCGCAGCCGGACGCGACTTTCATCGCATCCGCGTCAGGTCTTGCATGAGCATGTTTCATGTTGCCAGCCGCGCTAAAAACTGACCGACTGGACAACCACGCTACTTGAGTTCGAAGGTAAAGGTGAGCCGCTCGCTGCTGCCCATGGGGTCGAGTATGAATTGATTGAGCATAAAGGGATTGGGTACCGCCACGTGAACGGTCAGCGACTGGGCCTTTCCGGCCATGATATCCACCATCCCTACCATCAGTTTGGTGAGCTGTGGGCCTACGAGCGGCCCGAGCTGCTGGGCCTGCGACCAGGCTTGCGAAATCGCCTGTTCTTCGCTGATCCTCCCTTGTGCCGCCATTTCGGTGGCTATACGCGGCAGCAACCCCTCATCGCGGTAAGCCACGGTCGCGTTGCCACCGTAAAGCGTCGCTGCTTCGAACAGCGAGGGGTTTTTGCTGGCCTGCTCTAGTGTGGCTCCCTTCGGCAGGCTAATGGGCACATCCATGGAGAATTCGAGCCCGCCTGCGCCGTCCAGCTGTAGATAGCCTTCGGAGGTGAGGCGCGCACGGCCGTTCGCTTCGCCGGGTTCGGGCTCATGCCACTGGGAAGCACTCTGCCCTTCGGCACTCAAACGCCCGGTTCCGCCCGTCAGCACACGATTCAACGCCTGCAGCTCATCGCGTTCGGAAGGTGGCGCTAGGTCAATCAGCCCACCCAGATCGAATTCGGCACCGCGAAAGCCTGCTTCGCCTAGGTAGCTGTTACCTTTGACCCAAGCGTTATCCAGCAGCACGCTCCACTGCTCGCTGGTCAAGCTGAAACCGTTCAACTCGGCATGTTCGAGGCGCTCTTCGCCGGGCTGGTCGAGCCCTTCCAGCGCCTCGATCCGCATGTCGCCTAACGCCAGCGTTGCGGAGATGCCGGTGGCGAGATCATCGAACTCCCCACTCACCCCTTGCAGCGCAATCAAACCCACGGCGCTACGGCTCACTTCCTCCAGCTCGAGAGCGTCAATGGAGAGATAGCCAGCAAGCGTTTGGCTATCGAACTCGGCGGCTAGTTCATCGCCCAGGCTACCCTCCAACCGAAAGGTCATATCGGTCAAGCTGAGTGCATTGAGGGTACTGTCTTCGGTCTCGAAAGAGGCCAGTGAGGGAACGGCCGCGCTAGGGTCTCGCATGACCAGCTCGCCCACCGTTAACACGGGCGTGTCGAATCCCAGCTCCGTGAGGCGGATGCCGTCTAGCGTAATCGACTCGGGCTGCGCGTATCGACCGTCCACGCGATAGCGGTCGATCGAGAGCAGATCGCCGTTGGGGTAGGTAACGGCTACATCCTCTGCGACATAGCCATTGGCTTCTTCCACCAGTTGCCCAATCGCCATTCGAGCATCGTCGCCCGCCAACTCCGCCTGCAAATCCGCCTCGAACTGCTCTAGCGACGCATGCGCAGTCCCTATGACCAGCCAAAATGACACCCCTGCAACGCCCCATGTCATTACCTTACTACGCATACCCTGACCTCCCTGTTGAAAGGCTTCAGCATATCACCAAGTCACGATACCGCCACTGCCGTCCAGGTAGTAAAAAGGCGGCTCGTGACCGCCTTTTGTAAGAGAGACGCTACGCCTCGCCTAATAATCCCAGACTCGCCGCGGGGGCTTGTTTGCGCAGGCTGTAGGAGAGTGCGTGGCCAATCAAACCAATCAGCAGCGCGCCGCCAATGGGAAGTGCTAGCCACAGACCCAGGTGCAGGCGGGGTGTAAGATCCAGCCAATAGAGGTAGAGCGCCGCGGTAGCGAGCTCTGCCAATAGGGCTCCCAACACGCCGCTGGCAAACCCGAGCAGCGCGTATTCGGCCCCCTGCACGCGGGAAATCATACGGTTACCTGCACCAAACACCCTTAGCAGACCACTTTCATGGGCACGCACCGGGCGGCTGGCGGTAAGCGCGGCGTAAAGCACGCTGACACCCGCTAACAGGACCAGAACCAGCACGAGTTCTACCGCCCGAGTGACCTGGGTCAGCACGTCGCGCACCTGCCCTAGAATGGCATCCACATTGAGCAGAGACACCCCAGGGAAGTCGATGACCAGCTCGCGCACCAGCCCCTGCTCTTGATCCGGCAGGTGGAAGGCGGTGATAAAGCTATGGCCGAACGACTCCAACACGCCGGGCGGGAAGATCACGAAGAAGTTGGGATTGAAGCTATCCCAGTTCAAGCTGCGCAGGCTTTGAATATGCGTGGTGATGCTATCGCTCCCCACGGCAAACGTGATTTCGTCTCCTATCCCCAAACCAAGGCGTTCAGCCAAACCATCCTCTACCGAAATAGGGACGGTTTGCGACTCGCTGGAGACGGTGGCATCCACTTCGCTCATCCAGCCTTGGGGCTCCGCGACAAACCACTGCCCCGCCACCACCTGGTTCCCTTCGGGCAGCTCTGATTGCCAGGTGAGGTTCAACTCACGGCGTAGCGAGTTATCGCCTCGAGCATCAGGAGGTACGGCCTCCCTGGGTGCTTGGCCGTTAATCTGTGTAATTCGCCCACGTACCATCGGGTAGAGTGTGCTTTGGGTCTCTACTCGAGGCGCGACCGCCTGCTCGAAAGCATCGCGTTCGCTGGGCTGTATGTTAATGGCAAAGTAATTGGGCGTGTCAGCGGGCAGTTGATCTTGCCATGTCGTGAGCAGATCGCCTCGCACCAACACGATCATCGCCATGGCAAAGAACGTGACCGAAAAGGCAAGCAGTTGGCCTAGCCCCGCCTGTTTACGACGGGCTAACTGTCTTCCCCCCAAACGCAACGCCTGCGCCCATTCACTGCCGCCCGTCAAGCGCTGGAGGGCACGTAGCATGCCTTTCAATAACAGGGAACTCACGCCCCATAGCAACGACAGGAGGGCTGCCCCGCCCACCAGCAGCGCCAAGGCCAGCGAGAAGCTGCCCGAGTAGAGCCACAGCAGCCCTCCAAAGACGATGCTAGCCACGCCGACCACCAGCCACGCCGCGGGCGGGAGCGGGTCTAACTCACGTCGCAGTACTTTGAGCGCGCTCACCTGCTTGATACGCAGCAGCGTTGGCCCGGCAAAGCCGACCAATACCGCCAACGCCGTGAAAATACCCAGCCATAGCGGCATGATGCCCGGCGGCGGCAGTGTCATGGGCAGGAAACTGGTCAGTAGCCACAGCAGCACTGCTTGCCCCACCAAGCCCAACAGCGCGCCGATGAGCGAGGCCATCAACGCCAGTCCCAGCAGCTGTAGGCTAAAGATCGTCACCAGCTGATACTGGCTGGCACCGAAACAGCGCAGCAGCGCAGCGGTATCTAGGTGGCGCTCTACGTAACGGCGGGTCGACATCGCCACCGCAACACCCGCCAGCAGCACTGCCGCCAAACCGGCCAAGCCTAAGTAGCTTTCTGCCCGTTGCAGCGCATTACCCAACTGCGGACGATCGACTCGAACATCACGCACCTCGACACCGTCACGGCGAAGCTGCGTCAACAACCCTTGAACCTGATCCAATGCCTCGGGTGGACCAGCGGCCAACAGTTCGAACTCGATACGGGACCCTGGCTGTACCAGCCCGGTTGATTCGAGATCAGCGGTATTGAGCATCAAGCGCGGGTTGAAGTTACCAAAACCGGCGGACTGGTCCGCTTCGCGTTCGATAATCCCGCTAATGGTCAGCTCCGCTTGCCCCACCTGTACGCGGTCGCCTATCGCGATCTCGACCAACTCGGCCAGCCGAGGATCGGCCCAGGCTTCGCCCGGTGGCGGGCCTGACGCGATTTGCTCAACGCCGTTTCCTCGGTCCACATGTGACACACCATAGTGCGGATACACATCATCGACTGCCTTGAGGCTGGCGGGCTGAAAGCGCTCCCCTTGGCTGATCATGGAGACTAGATCCACTTGATCGCTCAGCGTGAAGCCAGCCTGCTCCAGAGTGGCGCGCAGCTCGTCTGAAAACGGGTCGCGCTGTTCGAGGACTAAGTCGCCCCCTAGCATCTGACCCGCTTGACGCTCCAAGCCACGCTCTAAGCGGTCAAGGAAGAACGCAATCATGGTGGACGCGGCCACCGCCAAGACCAGGGCCACGAACAGCGCTCGCACGTCCGCCGCGCGAAGGTCGCGCTTGAGGCTCCGCGCGGCTAATCGCCAGTTGATATCACTCATCGCCTTCCTCGCTGTTGACTGGGGCCGGTTCGAACGGCACGAGCTGGCCGTTGGCCAGCCGCAGGCAGCGGTCGCAGCGGCGCGCCAAGGCGTGGTCGTGTGTCACGAGAATCAGCGTCGTGCCCGCTTCTTTATTGAGCGTGAACAGCAGGTCGATGATCTGCGCACCGGTATCCGGGTCTAGGTTGCCGGTAGGTTCATCGGCGAACACCAGCTCGGGGTCCGTCACGAAAGCGCGCGCAATGGCTACCCGCTGCTGCTCTCCGCCGGAAAGCTGCTTAGGCTGATGAGACGTGCGCTCCCCCAACCCTACACGCTCCAACCACTGCTGGGCAGCGTGCGATTCTCCGGCTCGAGGAGAGAGCTCTAGGGGCAGCAGTACGTTTTCCAGTGCGCTGAGCGTCGGCAGCAGTTGAAAGTTCTGGAACACGAAGCCCACTCGCCCCGCCCGTAATGCCGCACGACCATCTTCATCCAAGCGACTCAAGGCATGGCCAAAAAGAGTCAATTCGCCGTCGCTGGGCGTATCCAACCCGGCCAGCAAGCCCAGCAACGTGGATTTCCCCGCGCCGCTTTTGCCCAATATTGCCACACTCTCCCCGGCCGCTACGCTCAACGATAAGTCATGTAAGATAGTCAGCGTGCGTTCCCCACTGGTCACCCGTTTGGCGAGCTTTTCAGCCTGCAGGACGGGCTGGCTAGCGGCTGCTTGGGGAACATTCTGGTCTGCAGATGGGTCGGTGTAGAGCGAGCGCAACGGCGCACCTTCGGTCACGGTATGGGATGTAGGGTCAGAGGAGTAAGACATGAAGCGTAAATTCCCTGTAGCTCTTTGGATATTAGCGATACAAAAACGCATGGTTCCAGCATGGTTGACGCAGATACTGACCTTTCAGTCGTGGCAAATGGCCATTCGTGGTGGTCTATCAAGCACCCTTCTACTGGTCGTATTCTTGGGGGCCGCCCCGCTGCAAGCCAGCACTGCCGAAGAGGGCTTGCCAACGCTCCTCGTCATGGGAGACAGCCTGAGTGCGGCTTATGGTATCGAGCAGGAGCAGGGCTGGGTGTCGCTGCTGGCAGAGCGCCTCGACGGTGACGCACAGGTGGTGAACGCCAGTATCAGCGGAGAGACCACCTCAGGCGGTGCCCAACGTTTTGCCGATATTATCGGACAGCGTCAGCCGGATATCGTTCTTTTAGAACTTGGCGGTAACGATGGTTTACGCGGTTTACCTCCCGCTCAAATGCGCGCCAATTTAGCCACTATAATCGAGCAGAGCCAGCAAGCGGGTGCGGAAGTATTACTCCTAGGGATCGATATTCCGCCGAACTACGGTCAAGCCTACCGCGATGCCTTCACCGGGGTCTATCACTCTCTGGCACAGGAGTACGAGCTCTCGCTGGTGCCCTTCTTGCTGGAAGATATCGCCCTCAATCAACAATTAATGCAAAGCGATGGCATCCATCCTACCGCTGACGCACAGCCCATTATCTTAGATAACGTTT
Source organism: Halomonas sp. MMH1-48 (assembly GCF_022348105.1). Taxonomy (NCBI): domain Bacteria; kingdom Pseudomonadati; phylum Pseudomonadota; class Gammaproteobacteria; order Oceanospirillales; family Halomonadaceae; genus Halomonas; species Halomonas sp. MMH1-48. The sequence goes on along the minus strand of NZ_JAKRFL010000009.1, from coordinate 7,193 downwards.
GGCCCGCCCTTGAACCCATGCTGGAAGAGACGTATCAGGCCTCTTCTCAGTAGTATACTTGGTGCACAGCACCGACTGGCTAAGCACCGGTTTTTCATAGCTTGCACGCATGTAGTCTAAGAACTACAATATTTTTATGATCGCTATTAAACAGACCGACACTTACCGACGGTGGGAACGTAAGCTCCGTGATTCGCGCGCAAAAGCACTGATTGCTGCTCGTATTTTCAGGCTAGCCAACGGATTAGCTGGCGATGTAAAACCCGTTGGCCAAGGCATCAGTGAACTGCGTATTCATCATGGTCCAGGATATCGTGTCTATTTTAAACAACGCGGTAACGAGCTTGTCATCCTGTTATGTGGTGGCGATAAAAGCACGCAGCAAAACGATATCGATACAGCGCAGCGTCTGGCAGCACAATGGGAGGAATCATGAGCGATAAGATTTACGACTATGACCCGGCAGCAGCATTAGAGAACGATGAAGCCATCGCTCTCTTTCTCGCTGATGCGCTGGAAACCGGAGATGCCACTTATGTTGCTAAAGCGATGGGTATCGTAGCGCGTGCTAAGGGAATGACAGAACTTGCTCGCGAAACTGGCCTCTCCCGTGAACAGCTCTATCGTTCGTTCAGCGAGCAAGGCAACCCAACGCTGAAGACGATGTTAGCTGTCATGCGTGCACTGGGTATGGACTTAACGGCAAAACCACACCAAGAAGAACCCGTCATGTAAACATTGGTACTTTCTACTGAGGAGATATAGCGCTTTTATGCCTTAGCTTGTAGTCTTAAGCGATATTTGACCAACGCTAATGGCGTCCATGTCGACTTCATCATCCCCTCCATGCTGCTCCCTATCGCGCCGGCAATTTCTGGCTTCTGCTGGCGCGTTGTTATTGGGCGTTGGGCTGGGGATCAATCCCAGCTCTGCTGTGGCGTTCAACCCGCAACGGCTTCGGCAAAGTATGCAGCAGCTATATGGACAGGGGGGGCTCAACGTTTTAGAAGAGTGGTTCGCCCTGCTGGAGCGCTTGCACGGCCAGGATGTACAAGCCCAACTGCGTGACGTGAATGATTTTTTCAACCGCCGCATCCGCTGGGTGGAGGATATTCGCGTTTGGGGAGAGGAGGACTTTTGGGCCACCCCCCTGGAAGCGCTAGGTAAAGGTCAAGGCGACTGTGAAGACTACTCCATTGCTAAATACATTACCTTAAAGCAGTTGGGAGTACCGGGTGAGCGCTTGCGTATGATCTACGTTCGCGCCCGAATTGGCCGTAGTCAAATCACCCAAGCCCACATGGTGCTAGGTTACTACTCGACGCCGAACGCCGAGCCACTGGTACTGGATAACATTGCGCCTTCTATTTCTCCCGCTTCCCAACGTAACGATCTAGATCCCGTTTTTAGCTTCAACAGCGACGGGCTTTGGGCAGGTGGCGGTTCAGAATCCCGTGCCGACCCACTGGCACGACTGTCGCGCTGGCGCAGCGTGATCGGGCGGATGCAATCACAAGGATTCATTTAAGAGGACTGGCGCTATGTCGCTGATTAAACAGCTTTGGCTGGCCATTATTGCGCTCTTACTACTGTCGTTCGTAGGTAGCTTAGCGATCAGTATTACTAGCAGCCGTGACTACATCGAGCAGGAAGTGCGCATCAAGAACGCAGACAATGCCACCACCTTGGCCATGTCCATGAGCCAGCTCGACAAAGATCTAGTGATTCTGGAGCTGCTGATCTCTGCACAGTTCGATACCGGCTACTATCGTTCGATCATTCTGCGTGACGCCGAGGGCGAAGTTCTTGTCGAGCGCCGCGCCGATGGATATAGCGGCGACGTGCCTGCATGGTTTAGAAGCTTAGTGCAGTTTGATGTCCCCACCGGTACTGCAACGATTCAAGATGGCTGGCGACAGTTCGGTACACTGGAACTAGAGAGTCAGCACAGCTACGCCTACGCTTCTCTATGGCGCAGTATGCTAGAGCTTGCCGGCTGGTTTTTGCTGGCAGGTGCCATTAGCTTGGCGATTGCCACCGTCTTGGTGCGGGGCATCAAGCACCCGCTGGTACGCGTTGTGGCTCAAGCTAAAGATATCAGCGCGCGACGCTTCACGACTATCCAAGAGCCCCGCACCTTAGAGCTACGCGAAGTCGCCCAGGCGATGAACGTGCTGTCCGCTAATGTACGCCAAATGCTGAGCCAAGAGAGTCAAAAGCTCGATGAGCTGCGTCGCGATTTGCAGCATGATCGGGTGACGGGCGCACTGAACCGTGATGTGCTGATGGGCAGATTGGCCTCACTTTTGGGTAGCGACGATGCCCGTGCCACCGGCCTGATGGTCATGGTGCGTGTACAGGCGCTAGAGCACTTGAACGATCAGCTTGGCCACCAAGCCACCGACCAACTGCTCAGTACGTTGGTTAAGGCACTTGCCGCCCTGGAAACCAGCGCCGACGAGGCGCTCATCGGCCGTTTGAACGGCAGCGACTTCCTGCTCATGCTACCACTCGAAGAGCAGCCGGATGCCCTGCTGCCCCGTTTGCAGCAAGCGCTGGCCACCGTTACTGCCAGCGCCCCTCAGGCCGATGTACGCTTGGCCACCGCGATCGTAGCGTATCACTCAGACGACGAACGCGGGCCGTTACTGGCTACCTTAGACGACGCCCTGGCCGAAGCCGAAAGCGGTAGCAGCTCAACGAATATTGCCCTACGCCAACGGGAACAAGGGTCGCTATTTGGCAACCATAACGAGTGGCGAACCGCACTGACCGTGGCCATCGAACAAGGCCCACAGTTGGCGTATTTCCCCGTGATCGATGCCCAGAACCAGGTGCTTCACTATGAATGTCCCGCACGATTGGAACTTGCCAATGCTTGGCAGACCGCCGGTATCTTCATTCCTTGGGTAACGCGCTTCGCTCTCGAGCCCGCGCTGGATATGGCCGTCGTCAAAAAAGCATTGGGACAACTCGAGGCAAATCCTGATCAGCGTATCGGTGTTAACCTCTCGATTGCATCGATCAACAATGCCCAGTTCGTCAACGAGCTGCGTTTACTGTTAGAAAAGCAGCCCGCTCTCGCCAGCAAGCTGTGCTTCGAAGTACCCGCAACGTTAACGGCCCACTCCATTGGTAGCCTACGCGGATTGTGTAGTGCTCTTCGCCCACTCGGCTGTCAGTTCGGCATCGAGCACGTGGGTGCCGAATTCACCAAACTCGCTGACTTGCACGATGTGGGGCTTGCCTACCTGAAGGTCGATAGCAGCTTGATTCGTGGGATTCACGTCTCGAACGAGCAGCAGACCATCGTGCGCGGCATGGCCACGCTGTGCCACTCCCTGGGTATCCAGGTCATCGCTGAGGGGGTCATTGACTCGGAGGAGTTACAAAGCCTATTCCGCACAGGCGTGGACGGTGCAACGGGGCCCGGTGTTCGCTTGAGCTAACACGGAAGACGACTCGAAGAAATAACACGATAGGAATGACGCGGCACCTGCCGCGTCAGATAATACCGCCATCATCACCGATCAAGTTGACATCGTTCTTAGAACGAAGCGACTTACGCTCCATCACCTTGCTCTGAGCGGCAGCAGGCAAGTCGGTAAAACTGAGCACGCCCTTCTCCAGCAACACTTCCAGCATATCTTCGACGACCCGTACAAACGCCAAATCCGACGCGATCATTTGCGCCGACTGCCCCGTTTGCTGGGCCAGAAAGGCAAACACCTCCGGCGAGTCCGCCGCGATGGTGTCATTACACTCAGGCGAGGGCTCTTTGCTGAGCATCACAATCTCCCCACGGGCATTTCGTTTGATGTAGAGCATAGCGGCTTCCTCTGTAAGTAAACGCGCCGATTGGTTGCGAAACGTAAACCTTCGTTAGAGACAACAAGGCCGCCCGGAGGCGGCCTTTGAGTTGGGTGAGGGGTTATTGATCGATTTTGAGCTGGTCGTTATTCAACATATGCTGAATGACATCCTGAGCACTTCCGCCGCCGAAGTCAGAGAAGCTCTTACCTTCTAAGCGAACCACTTGGTCTGCGTTCTCTTTATTGCCGGCCAAGTTGCCGTCCGAGCTGATATACAGAACCGTGTCCGTCCCCTCCTCTTCTGCAACGATATAGGTACTCAGATCGGTGGCATTCTCTTCGTTCTGAAGCAACTCAGAGATATCCAACACATCCCCTTCACTGGCATTGAAGTCCATCACCGTATCAGTGGAAGGTTGATCGGTAGTGCCTTGATCATTGAGCTCCCACTTGAAAGTATCGGCACCGAGTCCGCCAATCAAGATATCGTCTCCTTGACCTCCAATCAGCGTGTCATTGCCACCTTTAACAGGGTCCGGATCTACCAAGCTCTCATAGTTATCCTTGATGTAGTTGTAAATATCATCCGTTGTTGGCACACGGCCCAGATCATCCTCAAGGAACGCTTTCAGAGCCTTCAATCCAGAACCATCTGGAAGCTCAGCCGAGTCGCGTCCCTCCCATGTCAAATTATCAGTGAAGATAGCATCGCCAAAGATAATATCGTCACCCTCACCACCACGGAGTATATCGTCCCCGACGTCTGCCAACTCCAGTTCGGTAGATCCTTGGTTCAACGCAACAGAGAGTTCATCTGCTGTATTGACGATTTGTGGTTGGCCAATAGCGGCTGTCACGGGTACAGGAGACACTAGGCCAATTTCATTCAAAGACATCGTTGCATTGGAGTTATTGTTACTCCGGTCATCTACAGAGTAGACAAGCCTGTAGTCACCTGCAGCCAGATCATTGATGACAATGGTAGAGCCACCCGTTCTACTCAAACCGCTATTGATGAGCGAGTTCCAAGAGCCTCCAACCAATTTTTGAAGCTGATATCCAAAGACGTCACTTGAGTTACTAAAAGTGGAGTAAGAGAAACGTAACTGGCTACCATCGGCGGCCACGTTAAACTGATCGCTCGTAACAGAGAAGGCACCCTGGTTTCTTGAATCTGAAATTTGCAGATAGCCTTGATCGATGACAAAGCGACCATTACTGCCAGCTCCTGCCCAATTAGACGCTCTGTCAAGTACGTCATTACTGCCACTAAAATCAGCCAACGTAACGGTATCGATTACACTGACAGTTCCTTGACCTAAGCTATTGGTATTGTCAAAGAAGTTCAAATAATCTTGATTGACCCCATTTCCAATGCCTACGCCATAGACCTTCGTGCTACTAGCCTGCACCAACGATCCATAAGCATCGATAGAGGCGCGCAACACGTCAGCATTTGTTGAGTTCCCTGGGCCTTGATCATTAGCCCCGTAGAAGGTGGGATCACCATCGGTTAAAAAGAAGGTTAGGTTCTCATACCCAGCCTTGGCATCACTACCGCTAAACCACTGCTCGGCGGCATTGAACGCGGCAGAATAGTTCGTACCGCCGTTAGCACTTAACGTATCAATGGCGTCAGTCAAGTTCTTAAGAAGCTCGCCACTTTGTAAATCTTTTACCGATGCTTTGATGGACGTTTGTCCGCTACCGGCAAACGGTATCAGTGCAATATTGATGACGCCGGAATGGCCCGCAAGCTCGGTAACAAGTTGTGAGAGCGCCTGCTTGGCTAGCTCCATCCGAGTTAGACCGGCGGTGCCCGAAGCATTACCCATACTCCCCGAGACGTCGACGATTAGGGCAATATTATAGTTACCGCCTGGCTCAACAGTCACTTTCGCCCCTCCGACATCACCAATGATGACGTCGTTACCAGAGCCACCTTGAATCACACCACTATTGGGCTCTTGCGGGTTAGGCGTATTATGTGCTGGCGGCGCCGCTTGGCTACCATCATCATCTAGGTTACTGCCAACAACCAACAGGCCTTTGTAGAGAGTGGCACTTTCTGGCACAGCTACTGATTCGAAATTGCCATTGACTTCAAGCACTGTTGCTGTCAGGTCGCTATTCCCGTCCGCACTTACCGATAGCGTCCCCTTACCATTGCGGTCAAGGTTAACTAAATACTGTGTACCGGCCACTTCCACGAGTGCAGTTGGGAAAGTGTATTCAAAATCATATTGGCTCACATCCGGCGGATTGGACGTCTGTATATCAAAGACGACGTCAGAAGGACCATCAATCGTAGCCGCATCTTCAGACAGCACTTCTTTATACTTGATAGCATGTATCAAGTAGTCATCATCATGACCAACAGCTGTAAATTCAGCTCGATTAAAGAGCAAGCCGCTTCCAGGCTCGAACGTATAAGCGTTATCTACCCTATCAGAGCCACCCGGCGCATGTTCTGTTTTTGTGACATTGCCTTGAGCGTCGTAATAAGTCACTAACGCATCTGTGGCACTGCCACCGCCCGACACGACAGCCCAACCAACAGAGTTCCCTTCGCTGTCAAAGAAGTCTACACGTGCCTTCTCAGCATTATTTCGCCATGCAAACTGAACGTCAAAAGACTTGACCTGGTTGTTAAATTCAACCGCAATCTTCTCACTCTGGCCATTTCCAACGTAGCCAAGCTCGCTGCTGGCTGCACCGCCCGATGAAGAGCCAACCACACCAAAGCCATCATGGACGGTTCCCGTGACCTTAGAGATCTGCCCCACCTCACCGTTACCTTTATAAGCAGTTACGGTAAAACTGCTGGTCGTATCAACGTTACCTACGTTGATTTCAGACGTTTTAGTGACAATCGCACTGATACTGACGGTCGTCGTATCAACGGTATCGTTCACTGTCACAGTAGCTTTATCGCTGATATCCAAGCTTTCGAAATTATGATCGCCTGAATCACTCACTGAGACTTCATAGCTTTCACTATCGAGGTAAACATCATCACCTTGAATAGCAAACGCAGTCGAGGTGCTTTCCGTTGCTCCAGGAGCAAACGTAATGGTCGCTCCATTACTCAACGTCACCGTGAATTCTTTACCCGCTGGATGGCTCAATGTGGCACTGATCGTAGCCGTTCCGCTGCCTTCGTTCACAGTAATGTCGTGGAGGGCAATGGTGGCAGCGTCAGTGTCATCGCTGATGGTGACAGCGGCAGTGGCGTCACTGTCCAGAGCTTCGTAGCCCCCACTGTCAAGCTAGTTGGAGTGTCAGCGGCTGTTAGACTCTGAACGATGTGGGGCGTGACGAGGTTCCGATGAAGTACTCCGACGAGCGCCGGGAAGCCATCCTCAAGAAGCTGCTCCCGCC
>NZ_JAKRFL010000008.1:0-154736 GCF_022348105.1 Halomonas sp. MMH1-48 | reverse complement strand
CCACTCGGAACTGGACACCGCGCCGGACGGTCTGGCTGAACCCGGACCGGGAAGACCCGCTGGTTCAACGCGATCAGCGATTAGAAGCCGCCTGATTCCAGGTTCCAACAAGCTTGACAGGCATCGCATGGTTGAAGATGTATTTGATAAGGATCAGTATCCTAAAGACAAACAACAGGATATATTTATCATAGGTAGTCCTCGTGAAGTTCTGCAAAGGCTATATAGCGTTGGTTTTTTAGGCCTATTTAATGAAAGGACTAGTTCTTTTGTTTTTTGCCATGATGGTAAAGACCCTGATCGAGATTTTGATGGTGATGCAAGGCTTCTTATACATCCATGTTATTGGCTTGCATTGTCTACAACTCAGTCCCAGTTAAAGCTAGACGAGGCAGAGGATATTCATGATGAATATGATATAGAAGTCACTTCTATATCTATCGAGCAGAGGAATCAAAAAATTGGAGCGCTTTTACAAGAAATTGATAATATTCCAGAAGGGCCTTCAGGAGCACATGATTTTGAACATTGGTGTCTTAAGGTTATAAAAATAATATTTGCTGGATCTTTATGCAATGTTGAGTTGCATCCTAATGTGAATGGTTTACAGCAAAGAGATATCGTAGGTACTAACCTTGAAGAAACTAAGTTTTGGAAGAGGGTTTTTCAGGACTACAATACAAGACAAGTGATTTTTGAAGCTAAAAACTTTAGAGATTTACGTGCAGATGCGTATAGACAAATAATCGGGTATTTATTTAAAGAATATGGCTCTTTTGCATTCATAATTAATAGAGATGATAATAACAACCTCTCTAAGCATAGGGAAATAGAGTGGTCAAGAGAAATATACAATAGTCATGGAAAAGTTGTAATTAAGATATCGTATAAATTTTTAAAGAAGCATCTCAGTAAATTGAGGAATCCTCAAAAGCATGATGCTATTGATAAGGAATTGAATTCGCTGCTGGATACATATACAAGGAGATATTTCTCCTCGAAATCTAAGTGATATTAAAAATAGATAATTTTTTTGATAACTTTCTATGAGCGAGCTCAATGAATGTTTATCTCACAAAGTAGATGCCTTGGCCTCGCAGCCCTTAGAAGGCAGTTCTGCTGCATTCTGACTGCTGGGTGCGTGGTTAGATGATGCGGTATTGTAGTTAAAAGTGGCCATGCTCAACGTTGGCAAGGTGATAATCGCCGCAAACCCCATAGCCCTTGTTGACGCGCTTTAAATGCAAGATGTCGGCTTGCGTTTGGCTGCCAAGGTGTTGCGATATGTTTGCGGCAATGTGCGCATCCCGCTGGGCCTCGGAGTAGGCTTGGCCACCGAAGATCAGGCCCGCCACGGCGAAAATGGCGACGACAGGAATCCATAGGTTATGCATAGCGTGCCCAGTGCGTAGGTGTGGTGTGCATGATGCCAGTCGGCAAAGTAGTTAGCAGGATAATAACGGGTTGCTGGTTTAGCTGCACTGATGGGTGTGGGCTGCGTGCGTTGCTGTTGAATGCCTCTCGCAGATTGAATAAGCTGCCTGCCGCTAAAAAGCCCTATTCAACCCTCCGGATCATCCCGAATCGCTATAAAAATGGCGTTTACGTGCCGCCCACGGCACCGGGGTTACTTTATGGATGAACGCAAATGACGCTTGAGCATTTGGTGGCGAATTATGGCAGCTTCGGCTTGTTCGTGGGGGCGAGCTTGGAGGGCGAAGGCATCGCGATGTTGGGCGGCATCATGTCTCATCAGCACCTGATCGGCATCTGGCCCGCTATCATCGCTCTGGCGCTGGGTTCTTTCCTGGCGGATCAAGTATTCTTCCTGCTCGGGCACTGGTGGCGCAACAGCGCTATCGTTCGTTCGGTTCAGGGTAGCACAGCGGGTGCGCGTGTACTGACCACGTTCAATGCTCGCCCGGACGTTTTCGCGTTCTCCTTGCGCTTTCTTTATGGGTTACGCATGGCCGGTGCGGTGACGATCGGTACGACCGATTACCCTTGGCTGCGATTTATCCTGCTCAATGCTATGTCGGCGCTGATCTGGGCGCTGGCCTGGGTCACGCTCGGTTATCTGTTTGGTCAGGCCCTTGCGCCACTGTTCGAGCGGCTGAGTGGCTATTCCCATTTTATATGGGCGGGTGTTGTCGTTGCCTTTTGCATCGCGGCAGTGGCCGTGATGGCTTCCAGGCGGAGACGAGCTAAGCGCATGACGACGCGCGATTGAGCTCAATGCCTCCGCCAGAAAGCGGCACTAACCTAGCGTTTTCGCCTCTCTTTTTCGGTAACTGCCATGAAAATCGACCTCTACCAAGTAGATGCCTTTGCCTCAAAACCCTTTGAAGGCAACCCGGCAGCGGTGTGCCCGCTGGAGGCGTGGCTGGATGATGCGCTGCTGCAGGCCATTGCAGCGGAGAACAACCTGTCCGAAACCGCATTTTTCGTACCCACGGAAGCGGGCTACCACTTGCGATGGTTTACGCCTTCGGTGGAGGTGGATCTGTGCGGCCATGCTACGTTAGCGGCGGCGTGGGTGGTGTTCCATGCCTTGGGCGTGGTGGCCGAGGCGGCCGAGGCGGTGGCCTTTGAAACCAGAAGCGGTGTACTGTCCGTTCGCCGTGAGGGCGATGTGCTGGTGATGGACTTCCCCGCGAAAACGCTCGCCCCGCTAGACATGCACACGGAAGTCGCCGCTGCCCTGGGCGATATCGAAATCGAAGAGCTGCTGATCTCGGATGACATTGTGGTGGTTGTCGAGGAGGCGAGTGTGATTGATCGCCTTGCACCGGATATGCAGCGGCTTAAACAGTTACCAGGGCGAGGTGTGGCCGTTACCGCGAAAGGCGATGACGTGGATGTAGTCTCTCGCTGGTTTGGCCCCAAGGTCGGCGTGGAAGAAGACCCGGTAACCGGCTCGGCGCATACGTCGCTCGCACCTTACTGGGCCGCGCGTTTGGGTAAGCAAGCGCTGACTGCCCGCCAGGGAGGGGCGCGCCAAGGCGCGCTGAGCTGCGTGGTAGAAGGTGAGCGCGTGATGATTAAAGGCCGCGTTGCGCCTTATCTAACGGGGCAAATCACGCTGCCTGATAGCTAATGAGCATAGTCTATGGCGATGAGGCTTCGTGGGAGTATCAGGATTGAAAACAAACATGTAAATGAGCATACCGTTCTCTTTCTTTATGGATCCGGTGGTTTGTGGCCTAAAGGTACACAAAGTTTATATTTTTCAAAGTAGGGTGTGGTAAATCCTTTAGTTGAATGCTATTTTGTGTCCTATGAGTACACAAAATAAATCAATATTAAAGAATTTATTAGAAGCCATACCACCTGGGTTCATGGCAGATACCGCTTGGCTTGAACGACATGGCGTTAGCCGCTTTCTGGCACGTAAGTACGTCGAGAACGGCTGGCTAGAGAGGGTTAACCGAGGCGTATTTCGGCGTCCTGCGCCTAGCACAGCCATCGATTGGAAAACCTGCCTGCTCTCCATTCAGCACATCATGCGTTATGACATTCATATCGGTGGCACCACGGCACTCTCCTTGCAGGGGTATGATCATTATTTACGTTTGGGCAGCCATGCGCCTGTTTGGGTATACGGTGATACGATCCCTAGCTGGCTCAGTAAGCTACCACTTACCGCCCCCATCAAAATCCGCAACACGTCACTGTTTTCTGATTCATCGCTAGGGCTAGCTAATCAAAGACACAATGATGAAGACGCACTGCCATGGGAGTGGGTGCTTAATGTGTCGATGCCCGAAAGAGCGGTGATGGAAGCTATGGATGAGCTGCCCGACCACGAGAGCTTTCATCACCTCGATATGCTCTTTGAGAGCTTGACGACGTTACGCCCAAAAGTGCTGTCCGTGCTGCTACACAGTTGTAAGAAGATTAAGGTAAAGCGGCTATTCTTTGTCTTTGCGGATCGCCATGACCACCCTTGGCGCAAGCGTCTTGATGCCACCGCGTTCAACCTTGGCAGTGGTGATAGGGCACTCGTCAAAGGCGGTAAGATTCATCCACGCTATCGTATTATGGTGCCTGCAGAATTTACGGGTTAGGGGCGACGTCGGGGGGCTAGCGATGGCACGTGAGATTTATGAGGCGCAGGTTGCGCTACTGGTACGTATCCTTCCGTATGTTGCTAAGGAAGAGGTCTTCGCGCCCTTCACATGAGCTATTGAATCCAAACCTCATCGATCTTGGTCAGCCTTATACACAAGAATTTGAGGGTATGACCAGAACTCCTGTTAGCCTCGAAGAATTGTTGAGCATACGTAAGCGATTGATTGCGGATATTCAGTCACGCTTTGATGAAAATACCAAACGCTTCTTACTGAGCCTGCATGACGGTCTACCGGATTTTGATGCCATCGGCCGCCCAGAAGCGGCCAATCTGCCTGCGGTACGCTGGAAACTCATCAACCTAAAAAAACTGAAAAACGATAACGCCTCGAAACATGCTGAGCAACGCCATGAGCTGGAGCACTTGCTGGGATAAGAGGTGCAAATCGGGATGCGAAAGAGACCGCTCGCCCCAGCCACCGTGTGCTTTACTATCTGCAATGCTGATTCACGGAGGAAGCCCCCATGGCCATTGGCGGCTTGATAGGATTACTGGACGACGTTGCCGCATTGGCGAAGTTGACCGCAGCATCACTGGACGATGTGAGCGCAGCCGCTGGGCGAGCAACGGCGAAGGCGGCCGGGGTGGTGTCGCGCCTCGTGCCTATCCAGAGGGCGCATTCTAAATAACGGCGCGGTACCATGCACCCTTACCAACGCCAGCCTCATGAGGCTGGCGTGTTATTACTTGCCGAGGCCTTTTCCATGACCCGCGTCGCCATCTTCGTCGATACCCAGAACGTCTATTACACCGTGCGCGAGGCCTACGGCAAACACTTCGATTACCGCCGTTTCTGGGCCAAGGTGACGGCGAACCGGGAGGTGGTGGCCGCCCGCTGCTACGCCATCGATAAGGGCGATGCCAAGCAGCGCGAGTTCCAAACTATCCTTCGCTCGATTGGGTTTGATGTCCGGCTCAAGCCCTTCATTCAGCGAGCGGACGGCTCCGCCAAGGGCGACTGGGACGTCGGCATCACTCTCGATGCCATCGAATACGCCGAGAAGGTGGATGTGGTGGTGCTGGTGTCCGGCGATGGCGACTTCGATCTGTTAGCCCAGAAAATCCGTGAGGTGCACGGTAAACGTGTCGAGGTCTACGGCGTGCCCCAGCTCACCGCCGCCTCGCTCATCAATGCCGCGAGCGAGTTCATCCCCATCGAGCGTGAGCTGTTGTTGGGCGGATAGCAGCGGCTGAAAGACCGGCTGAGCCGAATACGTTGGCTTATCGGCTCATTTTGTGAGCCGATAAGGGGCGGTAAGGCGGCGAATCCGTCTTATCAAGGCGTCGCCGATTGCCAGAGATCGCTCAATGGCCCCCCGACCGGGCTGAACTCGGGAATCGCCACGCGGGCTGCGCGGTTTTGCGCTTCGCCGAGTCGTGCGGGGTCACCGAGCTCGATCTCGGGCTGCTGGTTAGGGGGATAGGCACCCACCATGCAGAAATCATCGTCGGCGGTCAGACTGGCGTGGCCGACACCGGCAGGTAGTACCAACACATCGCCAGGATAAAGCATCAATGTGCGGCCGTTAGGACCCCCCAGGCGTGCCAGGGTTTGCCCGCGAAAGATACCCAATGCCTCATGAGCCGTTGAGTGAAAGTGATCGAAGTCGTAGAGGTGATAGCGCCAAGCGGGCAGCCAGTGGTGGCGTTGGAACAGGCGTTCGAATGCGTCGGCTCGCTTCTCCGCGTCGCTGGTGTCGACGACATGCCGGTAAATCAGCACCGGTAAGGCGGCGTTGGGATAGCCGGTGGCACCGTCGGCATCCAGGTAGAGTGTGTCGGGTGACGGAGCGTCCATGATGTCCTCCTGAGGCTGATGGAAGCGTTACATGCGTCAGCCTAGCCACTTTTTCTGCCCTTAACAGCGTGGCGCTTGTTTGGGGAGTCTCATGCCTCTGTCAGGCCATCCACCAGGAAGACACGGTAATCGGCGCCCTGGAAGCGGTGCTTGCGGGCCTCTTGGTAGGCGGGGCTTTGGTACCAGGCGCGGGCAGCGGCCATGTCGGGGAAGCGTAGAATCACCGCACCTTCCATGTCGCTGCCTTCCAATACTTCAACATCGCCGTAAAACGCTAGCGGCTGCGGGTCGTGCCCTTCGCGGGCGGCTTTGGCTTTTTCGCTATAGCGCTGCATCTCTTCGCTGTCGTGGGTGCGCTCACGGGTCAAAACGATATAAGCGGGCATTCCTTTCTCCTAGATAAGATGACAAGACGTTCCAGCATACCATTGCCGACGGGCGCTGCCTTATGAATCAGGGCGAGTGGGGCCGTCGGTGGGGGTGTACGCGTCCGCTTCGATCACGGCGTCGTCCTCTACCGCGCGTTCGAGCTGGCGGTGCTCCAGGGCAGCGAGCGCGATGCGGTAGCAGTCGTCGATGTGGCTGTTACCCATGTATTTCATGGCGGTAAAGCTGATGCCGCCTGCCACGGCACTGCCGATCAGCGGTACGAACTTGGACGCGCCTTTTGCCGCCACCCGAACGCCCATTTTGCTAAGTAGCGAGACGATGAGGTTCTGGGTGATGTATTTGCCCGCCATCTTGCTGCCGGTGTTGGAGATAGCGGTCATGACGAACAGCTTGCTCTCGGTATCCAGGCCGTCGATTTGCTCCGGTGTCAGGCCAAACTGGCTATTAATTTTGGGGATGATGCGCATCAGAATCGCCACGTCCGAGCCGATATCCAGTCCCGGTACGGGGATGATGGCGGTGCCCGCTGAGAGTCCGGCACTTTTGGTCACCATCGCTTGGCATGTCTTTTTGATGGCCTCGAGTTCTTCCTTCGTTTCGATCATGGGCAGTTCCTTTGGGGGATGGCCGCGCGTCATTTGAGCAAAGATTGGCTGTCGCCACAGCGGGTGTAACTGCAGCTGGGCTGGTGCTCATACAGCGTTTGGATGATTTGGCAGTCGGCGGCTTTGCCGCCCCGGCACTGGTGCACCACTTGGCGCAGCTCGTCCGCTAGCGCCTGCAGTTTGGCAATGCGCGCCTCCAGGTGCGCGAGATGGCGGCTAGCAATGTCATCGGCGGCGCTGCAGTCGGTGTCGGGGTGGTCTGAGAGCGCTAACAGCTCCTGAATGCTGTGCAGGTCTAGCCCCAGGTTGCGGCCATGGCGAATGAAGCTGATGCGCTCGAGCGCCGCCTGGTCGTAGTGTCGGTAGCCCTGTTCACCGCGTTGTGGGGGCGGCAGCAGGCCGAGTTTCTCGTAGTGGCGAATGCTCTCCGGTGAACAGCCGGTGCGGGCGGCCACTTCGCCAATGCGGTAGACGTGTGTCATGGCTTGACCCTGTAACGATGACAGGGTTTAGGCTAGTCCTTATTCCCCAAGTGGACAAGCAGGTGATGACATGACGCTGATGACCGAGCTGCTGCAAATTGCGCTGACGGCGGCCCCGTGGCTGCTGCTGGGGCTGGTGATTGCCGGCATGATCAAGGCATGGTTGCCGGAAAGCTTGCTACAGCGCTGGATGGGCGGGCGCGGCCTGGGCAGCATCGTGAGGGCGGCGGTGATTGGCATGCCGCTGCCGCTGTGTTCCTGCGGGGCGATTCCCACCGCGATTGCCCTGCACCGGGGCGGCGCGGGACGCGGGCCAACGACCTCGTTTTTGATCAGTACCCCAGGCGTAGGCGTGGACTCCATATTGCTCACCAGCGTGTTGTTAGGACCGTTGATGGCGGTGGTCCGTGTGGCTGGCGCGTTGGTAACGGCCATTGTGACGGGCATGCTGGTCGGTTTTACCCGCGATGCTGCAAAGGCCAGCCCCACCGTCGCTTCCGGTGGCTGTTGCTCTTCGAGCGGTTGCCACGACCATCACGCTAACGCCAATGAGTCGGGAGGCTTGAAAGCGGGGCTGCGCTATGCCTTTAGCGACCTATTGGATGATATCAGCGCGTGGATGTTTGCCGGGCTGTTGCTGGCGGGTGTGTTGGTGACGCTGGTGCCGCCGGATACGCTGGCGCAGTTTTCGGGCGGTGTGTTGGCGCTCATGCTGATGGCCGTGGTAGGGGTCCCGCTGTATATCTGTGCGGCGGCGGCTACCCCGGTGGCCGCTGGGTTGCTGTTAGCCGGTATCTCGCCGGGAATGGCGCTGGTGTTCCTGCTGGCAGGGCCGATTACCAGCTTGGCAACGCTGGCCATTTTGCGCCGCGAGTTGGGTAATACCGCGTTGACGGTCTACCTTGTCTGCGTGCTCACCGTGACCGTGCTAGTCGGCTGGCTGTTCGATGCGGCCGTTGCCTTGGCCGGTTGGAACCCAGTGGAGCAGGCCAGCCAAGTGCAAGAGCTGCTGCCCCACTGGTTGGAGTGGTTAGCGTTGGCGGTGCTGGCGCTGGTGGCTATTAGGCCGGTGCGCCGCCGCGTGATGGGGTTTTAAACAAGCGCACGGGCTGGTCACTCGCGCCTCATTGACGCGTCGTCCGGGGTCACGCGCCAAATGGCGTTAGTGAGATCGTCGGCAATGATCAGTGCACCGTCGGGGTCGACGGTCACACCCACCGGGCGACCACGGGTGCTGCCGTCATCAGTGAGAAAGCCCGAGACGAAATCGACGGGGTCACCGCTGGGCTGGCCATTACTAAAGGGTACGAACACCACTTTGTAGCCAACGGGGTCGGCGCGGTTCCAACTACCGTGCTCGCCAATGAACACCCCGTTGGCAAACTCATCACCCATGGACGCGTTCGAGAAAGCCAGGCCGAGCGGTGCCACGTGGGAGCCTAGGGCGTAATCCGGCGCGATGGCACTTTCGACTTTCTCCGGGTTGCGAGGCTGCACGCGGGGGTCGACATGCTGGCCCCAGTAACTGTAGGGCCAGCCGTAAAAGCCGCCTTCCTGAACGGTAGTGAGGTAATCAGGCACGAGATCTGGGCCTAGCTCGTCACGCTCGTTGACCACCGTCCATAGCTGGTCGGTGTCGGGCTGGATCGCCATGGCGGTGGGGTTGCGAAGCCCCGTGGCATAGGGCCGGTGCATGCCGGTGTCAGGGTCGATCTGCCAAATTTCGGCGCGATTGACCTCTGCCTCCATACCGCGCTCGGTGATGTTGCTGTTGGAGCCAATCCCTACATACAGAAACTCCCCATCGGCACTGGCGGTCATCGCTTTGGTCCAGTGGTGGTTGATCTCGGCGGGGAGTAGGGTAACCACCTCGGGTGGTCCGATGGCCTGGGTTTGGCCCTCTTCGTAATCGAAGCGTACCAGGGCATCCTGGTTGGCGACATAGAGGGTGTCATCGATCAGCGCGAGGCCGTAGGGAGCGTTAAGATCTTCCGCAAAGGTGGTTTGTTCTTCATAGCGGCCGTCGCCATCGCCATCGTGTAACAGTGTCAGCCGGTTACCGCTCTGCACGGAGGTCGTGCCTTGTGATTTGATCAGCCCAGCCACGAAATCCTTTGGCTTGAGAGAGGGGGCGTTACCACCGCTGCCTTCTGCCACCAAAATATCGCCATTGGGCAGCACCAGGGTTTGGCGGGGGATCTGCAAGTCGGTGGCTATCGCGGTAATCGTGTAGCCCTCGGGCACGTTAGGGAGAGTGTCGCCCCACTCGGCGGGTTCGGGCACGCTCATGCTGGGCAGCAGGCCGCGGGAAGGCTCGGGTAGCGTGGGGTTTGGCCCGTAGCGGGTGAACTCTTGGGCGCTGACACTACCGGCTGCCAGCATCAAACAGAGCGGCGCGGCATAACAATGCGGACGTCGTAGAGCACGCTTCATGGTTTACCTCCGTGGCCAAAACGGGAAAATCCCATCCAAACGGCGGTGCCCGCAAAAATGGTGACCACCATGGAGAGGGCAAAAGCAATCGGCATCATGCCCCAGGCGTCCTGCGAGTGGATCAGGGCGTTCACAAAGCCGAGCACCCAGGTGAGCAGCAATAGTGCGGGATAGATCAGGAGAATGATGCTGCGCGACTTGGCACGGAAGAAACTAATGAGGGCGCTAAGCAATGCGAGCCCCGCAAACACCAATCCACCGGCATTTAGCCAAGCGGCGAAGGTGGCCCACTGGATTTGATAGCTATTGGCGTAGGCGTAGTCGCTGAGCGTGGCGCCTAGAAACAGCGGCAGACACCCCACCAAAAACACCGAATGAAAGAGGGGCAGCCCACGTTGATAAGTATGCGTACGGGTAGCTGTCACGGCATGCTCCTTATGCTGATCTAGCGAATGGCACTACCTGGCAGAAGTGATGCTGAGCCTCCTTGCCAAGCAATGGTGTCCTGTAGTACCTACCCAGTGTAGGACAGCCGCCAAGATTTACCCAAAGCGAAGCAAGCATCGCCTGAAGGTGGCCGCTGAAGTGGATGACGAACGGTTATGCAGGGAGCCGAGCGATGACCTTGATCTCAAAGTCGAATCCCGCCAGCCACGTCACCCCGACCGCCGTCCAGTTGGGGTAGGGCTTTTCTGGAAACGCACGTGCTTTGGCGGCCATCACCGTCTCGAACTGAGTGTCGGGGTCGGTGTGGAAACTCGTCACATCGACGATATCCTCGAAGCTAGCGCCTGCCGCTGTTAAAACTCGCTGCAAATTGTCGAAGGCGAGCTGTACCTGGGCAGCGAAGTCTGGCTCGGGGGAGCCGTCTTCACGGCTGCCAACCTGGCCCGACACGAATAAAAAATCACCGGTGCGGACAGCCGCCGAATAGGCGTTCTGCTCATAAAGCGCCTGGCGGCCCTTGGGGAAAACGACGTCGCGCTTAGCCATGTACCTATCTCCATTCGTAATTAAAAAATGACTCGTTACTGACGGTGATATCACTTTATGGCGGCGACAGGGGGTGGATAAACGGCCAATTCTGTTCAACATTGTTTGGATATTTCAAACAATGTCGAGGCGTTTGATTCAGCCATGGATCGTTTCAATGCTATGCAAGCATTCGCCCGTGTCGTGGAAACGGGCAGCTTCACCAAGGCCGCGGAAACACTTCACTTGAGTAAGACCAGCGTGACGCAGCTCGTGCAGCAATTAGAGGGGCGGCTGCGCGTTAAGCTGTTGAATCGCACCACCCGCAAGGTGAATGTGACCGCAGATGGGGCCGCTTACTATGAGCGAGTCATCAAGCTGCTGGCCGACCTGGATGATGCCGAAACAAGCCTTTCTGCTGCGTCGCTGCAGCCACGCGGCCGACTGAGGGTCGACGTGCCCAGTCCGTTTGCTCGGATGATCTTGATTCCAGCCTTGCCCGCTTTCTACGCTCGGTATCCCGAGATTCAGCTCGATCTAGGGGTGAGTGATCGCAGAGTGGACCTTTTGGAAGAAGGCGTGGACTGCGTCGTCCGCGGCGGAGAGATGACGGACTTATCGTTGGTGGCACGTCGGGTGGGGGATTTGACGATGGGAGTTTATGCCACACCTGGTTATCTGGAAATGCGTGGTTATCCGGCGCACCCGCAGGCGCTGTCACTCCCACCCCACTACATGGTGAATTTCAGGTGGGAGCGGGCAAATATGGCGTTTCTCAATACCTTGAGGCGTGATGACGAGAGCGTCACCGTGCAAGGGCGCTACGTGATCTCGGTTGATGATGGGAACGCGGGTTTGGCCGCTGGTTTGGCGGGGCTCGGTGTCCTTTGGCTCCCGGATTATATGGCCCGAGAGCATGTGTCTCGCGGTGACCTGGTGCGTTTGTTTGACGATTGGCACATTGATCCGATGCCCATGTATATCGCTTTTCCACCGAACCGGCACGTGAGTGCCAAGCTGCGCGTGTTCATGGACTGGGTAGAGGCGTTAATGGCTCAGCATGCGCCTCGGGTGGACCGACGTCGTCAATGAGCACGAAGCGTTATGTCGTTCGTTCCGCCATGAGGTGCGCCAACCGCTCCAACGCCAGATCCAGACGTTCGACCAGGCCTTTCAGCAGCACGCGACGATCGCCTGGCACATTGCCGTGGCAGGCGAGAGCATCATCCAGCTGTTGCCCCGCGTCGAGAATGCCCTGAGCAGGGCGCCCGTTCGCACCCGCTTCAAAACCGTTGGCAAGCGTGCGCAGCAAATGCGCGTGGGCATCGCGAATGTGTGGGTGCGGCGCGGTATCTAACTGATCTCGCAGGCGTAGGATGGCCGTGCCTACGTCGAGCCCGGTGAGCCCCAGTACGAAGAGGTGGCGCTGCTCTTCTGGCAGCAGGTCATCGTGCTGGGCCAGGTGCAGCAGGCGGTCGGCCATATGGCCGCTAAAGCGCGTTTCCGCTTGATGGGTGGCGCGCTTTCTGAGGTCGTTAATGTCGCGGGTAATGGCGTTGATCAGACGCCGTTTACGCAGCTTGGCGCCGGGCCCCGGCAGCAAACGAAAGGCCATGACCACGCTGGTTAAGCCAATCACGACCGCGACTGCCCGGTTGGCAAAGGCATCGAACGAGAAATCCATGCCGTTACCGGGCATGGTCAGCAAAATATTGAAAATCGTAAACGCGAGGCAGTACCCCATGGTGGCCGGCTGGGTGGCGCCGAGTAGTCCCAGAAATAGCGGGGTACCAAAAATCAGCGCCAGCAGCGGGAAGCCGTTGACTTGCGACAGCAGCACATGGCCAAACAGAAACGCGCTGGGGATCGCAGCCAGCATGCCTTTGTAAAACATCATGGTGATGGCGATGGGGTTGTCGCGGCTGGCAAAAAACGCCGAGAACAGCGTTCCCAGCATCATCGCGATCATGGCGCTTTGCCAGGCAGTGATGATCCAAAACGTGGCCAATAGGGCAAACAGCAGCCCCGAGCGGAAGGCGTTGATGCCTGCCGAGAGGTGGTCGCGGTGCCAAGCCAGCGGGGTGGAGCGCAGCCGATGGCGGCTCGGGTGGGCAATGGCCTCGCGGGCATCCAGCATGACCATGGCGTGGCCAATCGTCTCCCGCAGGCCCAAACGAACGCGACGATCCAAGGGCGCTTCCGATGTTGGCTCATCGCATGTATGTACATGGGTGCGCAGCGCCTGCAGGGCCGCTCTGGCCTCGGTCACGCCCTTGACGTGCTCGGCATCGCGAAACCCTTGGGCGATGCGGCGGGCGAGTTCGATGCTGTGGGGAGCTAGCCTATCGGCGTGGTCGTGCATCAGTTGGTGAAGTGCCTGCAGCGTGGCGAAAAAGCGTAGCGTGCGCCGGGTGAGTACGTGGGTGGCGCGCACCCGGCCTGGGCCAGCAGGGCCTTCAAAGCGGGCAGCTTGGCTGTCGGTTTCCAGCACGGTGAGCGGGGTGAGACTGCCGCGCAATGCGTGTTGCATGGCGGTGACGTCGTCGCTGGCATCTAACCGCAACGCCGCGTGGGTGAAGGCCTCGTTGATCACCGTGTCGGCTTGGGTCGCTAAATGCGTGCCCACATGCGATGGCCACAGTAGCGCGCTGACCAGCATGGCGCACAGGGCGCCTAGCCCCAGCTCGGTCATGCGCGCGACGGCGATATCGAAAATGCCCGCCGGGGCGCTGCCGCTGGAAATGACCACGATGAGCATGGCCGTTACGGCCGCCATGAGGCAGCCGTAGGTGTAGTTATTGCGCCACAGCGAGCCGACGTAGGTACACAGCATGATCCAACAGGTCAGCGTCAGCAGGGCAGGCAGCCGTGCCTGGGCAAACAGCGCCATGATGAAGATACCCACCAGGGCGCCCAGCGCGGTGCCCCCTAGCTGGCAAATGCCTTTCTCGACCACCATGCCGCTCATGGGGCGAATTTGTAGAAACGCTGCCGAAATCAACGCCCAGTAGGGGCGCTCCACGTCGAAGGCCAGCGCCACATAAAGCGCCAGCATCATGGCCAGCGTGGTTTTAATGGCAAATTTTACCGCCGTGGCGTTGGGCGTGAGATAGGTGCGTAAGAAGGGCGGCATGGTTACGGCGAGCTAGCCTGAGCACTCGGTTCAGGACGAACGCGCACGGTGGCGGTCATGCCCACGCTGAGCAGGGTGTCGTCGGGAACATCGTCCAAAGTGATGCGCACAGGAATACGCTGCGCTAATCGCACCCAGCTAAACGTGGGCTGTACCTGGGGAAGCAGCTGTTGATTGAGCGACGTATTGCTGTCGGCAATGCCGCGGCCAATTCCCGCGACGCGTCCGTTCAAGTGGGTATTGCCATTCATCAGCACCACTTCGACCGGGTCACCCACGTCGATGGAGGCCATTTTGGTCTCTTCGAAATAGCCCATGACGTAGTAGGAGTCATCGGCGATCAGCGCCATCACTGGCGTACCGCGATTGACGAAGTTGCCGCTGGTGAGTTGAACGTTGAGTACATGCCCTCTCACAGGGGCGACGACCTGAGTACGGGCGAGATCGAGCTGCGCGCTCTCCAGCGCCGACTGCGCCTGTTTTACATCGGCTTCAGCGATGCGTGAGTTGATCTGGGCGATTTGCTGGGCCTCGGCGCTAATGGCCTGGCGGTTGCTCAACTGGTTGCGGCGCCCTGCTTCCGCACGGTTGAGTTCGAGAGTGGCTTGGCGATGCTCCAGCGTCGCCTGGGCGCTATCGACGGCGGCCTGGTAGCGGGTATCGTCGATGGTAAACAGCGTGTCGCCCTGGGCAACATAGTCGGTATCGGCAACGTCCAGGCGCTTTACCCAGCCGGTGACGTCGGGGGCGATGGTGATCACGTCCGCATGAATCCGGGCGTCCCGTGTCCAGGGGGTGTAAAGATAGTTGCGCCATAGCCACGCCCCTGCGGCGATGGCGATGGCGACGATCAGTAGCGTCAGCAGCACTCTCAGCGATGGGCGCATAGGCGTGTCTCGATCAGGTAAAAAACATGGGCTCAGCCCATTAGGGATGTGCGAGCACCGTCGCGAATAAAAAAGTGGTGGCGGCGGTCAAGATGATAAACAGCGAAATATCGAACCACGCCTCATACCAAAGCGCGACGTGCCCCACCAC
The DNA here is from genome assembly GCF_022348105.1 of Halomonas sp. MMH1-48. Classification (NCBI taxonomy): domain Bacteria; kingdom Pseudomonadati; phylum Pseudomonadota; class Gammaproteobacteria; order Oceanospirillales; family Halomonadaceae; genus Halomonas; species Halomonas sp. MMH1-48. The sequence goes on along the minus strand of NZ_JAKRFL010000008.1, from coordinate 139,753 downwards.
CCGATGCAGCAGCGAACGCACGACCAGGGTGGCAATGAGGCCAATCAATGCATAGACCAGCAGCGGGCTTATGAAAATACCGCCAATGGCGATCTCTTGAAGTCCCATTCGTCGTCATCCCTTTGAAAACGCTCTAAGAATAGGCGAAGGCCGCGCTGCGGGCCACTTTGGCTTTTGCGTCATGGTGCTGACTCGCATCACGCTTAGCGTTCGCGGCTCAGGCTCTGCACGGTCAAGTCGAGCGCTTTGTACATATCGAGCCGCGCAGAGCGTCCAATATCGGGATGATTCAGCTCGTTGGCGCGTTCCGAGGGGAGAATCGGCGCGGTGAGATCGTCGGCATCGGTGGGTTCGAAGTCGTACTCTTCGCCGATGGTCATGGCGCTACGACGCAGCAGCATACGAAGCTGGGCCGGGGTGAGCGCGGGATCGAGCGACATCATCGCCGCCAGTAGCCCGCCGACCAGCGGCGTGGCATAAGACGTACCGCAGTGCGCTTCGCCCTTTTCGCCCGCCACGGCAGTGGAGCCATGCACGCAGGCGGCCGCGGTAATGTCCACGCGCATGTCGATATTGGAGGCGTTGCGTTTGACCGCGTAACCGGGGTCGTTGACCGGGACGTCTTGCTCGCTGCGCTCGTGCCCGCCCACCACGAAGAGCTGGTCGGTGACGAACGAGGAGGGCAGGCGGTATTCGTCTCGGCTGGAAAACGACGAGGCGTTCCCCGCTGAGTTGACCACCACCACGTCGGGGTGCTCCTCGCGTAGCCATAGGAAGAACTCTTCGAGCAGCTCTTCGTAGCCGCTCATGGCGATGCCGGAGCGTACTAGGGAGTCGACTTCATCGCCGTTGATGTCGATTGCGCCGACGCGGTGGATGCCCCAGCTCCAGTTGATCACTCGGGCACCGTCTTCCACCAAATTCACCGAAGCGGCGACGTTGGCGGTAATGCCTGCATCCGAATTGCGGTCGACGATCACGTCAAATCCTGGGCCAACGTCATCTAGCCCGCGCAGAAAGCCACTGTTGCCGCCCTCGTTCCAGGCGGCGGCGAAGACCCCCGCGACCGTGGTGCCGTGGCCATCCGGTTTGTCGGCGTCGCGGCCGTACACGCAGGTGCGCTGCGCGTCCGCTCGGCAGTCACCCAGATAATCGGCGAAATCTGGGGCGTCAAAATCGACGTTGCGCTCGATCACCCCAATGCGAATGGGCTGGGTGTCGATCTCATCGCCCGCGCGCCCTATGCGCCGTTGATAGAAGTTCACCGCATCGAGAAAGCGGTTGGCGGCCCACTCTTGATCGTCTTCGGCGGCAGGGGGCGTATCGTTCGGTTCGCGCTCGATGCTCTCCTCGGCGCCGGACTCTTCGGTGACCACTGCATCGACGCTGACCTCATTGCCGAGCCGCAGCACCAGGGCATCCCTCTCATCCAGATCATTCGCGGGCAGACGCAATTGGTAGGTGTTCAGCGGGGGGATCATGCCCACGACCTCGGCACCGTACTTATCCGCCAAGCGCCGTGCCTCTTCGGCGCCGTTGTGGCTCTCTTCGATGATCAGGCTGACCAGATTCACATAGGTGCTAATGCCGTCCATGTTATCGGCGACGTCCTCTTGCGTGGCCGCGATTACGTGGCTGCCTCGTAGCGTCAGCCATACCGGATTGCTGGCGCTCTCCTGCTGTTCGATCCATAGCGGGCCGCTCTCGGCCTGCGTCGCGTCGATGTGCAGGCGTAAAAGGTCACCCTGCCGCTCGATGTGATCGGCTGGCAGCGGTTCGCCGTCGAGTTTTACACGGTACGCGGCGCCGTTGAGTCCGCTGACATCGAGACAGAATTCCTGCGTGTCCAGGGTGAGTAAGTTGCCACAGCGCTGTAGCGCTTCGATGCGTAACGGCGCATCGGCGTCGGCCGCTGGTGTCATCATCACCATGCCGCCGACGCACAGTGCCATCCATCCCCAGCTCCAGCGTTTCGCGTCCACATACCGTCCTGCCATCCTACTGACTCCTTTCCATCATCCTTGGATCTCACCTAGCCTACATCGCGTAAGCTGAACGCAGCGTGAACACGTCCTCCTCATCGGGCAGTGTCCTTATCGGTCTTGGCCGTCCTAGCGGGTGCGGAGCTTAGGCAGCGTGCGAGCCACCGGCGGCAGGCGCGTTGCCATGATGAGCGCTGCGAAGGCGGCATACATGGCCCACTCCTGCATGTCGGCGCGTACCACCCAGAAAAAGTGCAGCAGCACCAGCCCCAAAATGCCGTAAGAGCATTTGTGCAGCGGCTTCCAGCGTTTACCGAGGCGCTTCATCGCCCAGCGGTTAGAGGTCGCGCCCAGCACGGCGAGACCGATCAGCGCGATCATGCCAACGATGATATAGGGCCGTTTGATGATCTCGCTTCCCAGCTGAGACCAGTCGAGGCCTAAAATGAACAGGGCGTAGCTGAGCAGGTGCAGCGTAGCGTAGGTAAGCGCCCAGAGGCCTAGCTGGCGTCTGATCAGTGCAAAGCCTTTCCAGCGGGTGAGCTTTGTGAGCGGCGTCAGGCAAAGGGTGAGCAGCAGCATCCACAGCCCCCCGGTGCCGATATTGAGCAGCAGATAGCGCCCTGGCTCGGGGCCAGCGGCGTTGTTGGCGACCATCCAGCTCCAGTAGAGCAGCGGCGCGAGCGCGGCTAAAAAAACGCCCGCCCGCCATATCCACCATTTCGTCTGGCCATGAGTGGGGCGACGTGTGTGGCTGCCCATCAGTAGTGCTTCCTCAAGTCCATACCTGCGTAGAGTTCGGCTACCTCGTCGGCGTAACCATTGAACATCAGCGTGTCGATGGTGTTGGTGTTGAACAGGCTGTTGGGCAGTCGACGCTCGGTGGCTTGGCTCCAGCGGGGATGGTCGACCTCGGGGTTGACGTTGGCGTAGAACCCGTACTCGTCGGCAGCGATCTGCTGCCAGGAGTTGAGCGGCTGCTCTTCCTCCAGTGAAATACGCACGATCGACTTGATGCTCTTGAAGCCGTATTTCCAGGGCACGACCAAGCGCAGGGGCGCGCCGTTCTGGTTGGGAAGCTCGCGGCCATACATGCCCAGCGCCAAGATCGTCAGCGGATGCATGGCTTCGTCCATGCGCAAGCCTTCCACGTAGGGCCATTCGATGATCGAGAAGGAGGAGCGCTGGCCGCGCATCTGCTCTGGGTCGACCAGGGTTTCGAAGCGAACGTACTTGGCGTTACTGGTGGGCTCGGCACGCCGGATGATGTCCGCCAGCGGGATGCCCAGCCAGGGAATCACCATCGACCAGGCCTCGACGCAGCGCAGGCGATAAATGCGCTCTTCGAACTGGGAGGGTTTGGCAAGGTCTTCGAGTGCTATGCGCCCGCCGTTATTGACTTCGCCGTCGACGACCACGCTCCAGGGCTGCGTTTGTAGGCTGCCCGCGTGGCGGGCCGGATCCCGTTTGTCAGTGCCGAACTCGAAAAAGTTGTTGTAACCGCTGGCATCATCGAAGGGGGCAATGCGATCTTTGTCCGGATCAGTGGGCGTGACGCTGCGCCATTCGGTCTCGCTGATTTTTTCTTGGAGCCAAGGCGGCGCATTGCCCTCGGGAACGTCGGTATACGCATCGCTGGCGTGGACACGCCCCGAGAGCGCAAGCCCAGCACCCAAGCCCGCCATGCCGCCCATGAAGCGTCGCCGGGAGAGATAGATCGATTCAGGCGTGACGTCGGATTCGTGTAGATCACTCGGTTTGGCAATTTTGATCAGCATGGAAGTATCCTGTTTGTGCTCGCCGAAAAGCCGTCGCCGTTTGACGTTGACGGAGAAAAAAGGTTCTACGCTCCTTGTATCATGACATTTAGTGGCGTCGTCTGTGCATAAGTTGAGCGTATTGCCTAACGTGACGAGGAGAGAGACAACACGTTTATTCAAGGCAGTGCCGCTCTGTATCCGCTATACCCTTATGACGCAGAACGCAAACATGGTGGAGAGCCGGATAATGAGTTGGATGCCTGATATCGAGCCAAACAGTCCTGATGCTGGCCGACTGGAGGACATTGAGACGCTGATCGTTCCCCGAGCCCGCGACATCGGCGGTTTCGAGGTGCGTCGAGCGCTGCCTGCTCCGAAAAGACAAATGGTGGGGCCGTTCATCTTCTTCGATCAAATGGGCCCGGCCGAATTCCTGCGTGAAGAGGGCATTGACGTGCGGCCGCACCCGCACATTGGGCTAGCGACGGTCACCTATCTTTACCAGGGGGAGTTTCAGCACCGCGATAGTTTGGGTACGAACCAGATGATTCATCCGGGCGCAGTGAATTGGATGGTCGCGGGTAACGGCGTCACCCACTCGGAGCGAACGAGTTCCGCTACCCGTAAACGGGATCACTCCTTGTTTGGCATTCAAACCTGGGTAGCACTGCCTGAGGCTTATGAGGATAAGCCCGCTAGCTTTGCTCATCACGGTGAAGAGACGCTTCCACTGCTTCGCGGCGAAGGCAAAGAAGTGCGTCTGATTTTGGGGAGTGCCTGGGGCGAGCGCTCCCTCGTGCAGACCTTTTCGGAAATGTTTTATGCCGACGCAGTGTTGGCCCCTGGTGCCAAGCTACCGCTGCCTGATCATCATGAAGATCGTGGGCTTTATGTTACCTCTGGCGCGATTGTCGTGGCAGGCGAGACGTTCGAGGCAGGACGTATGATGGTGTTTCGGCCGGGTGATGCGATGACCGTGATGGCGGGCGAGCAGGGCGCGCGGTTGATGCTTCTGGGGGGCGAAACCCTCAATGGCCCGCGCTATATCTCTTGGAATTTTGTTGCCTCTTCACGTGAAAAGCTGGACGCCGCCAAGCAGGCGTGGGTCGAGGGTGACTTCGAGCACGGCCGTTTCAAGCTGCCGCCAGGAGATGAGCACGAGTTCGTTCCCTTTCCCGGACAGCCTGAGCATTAATCTGCGCGCTTGCCTGATGGAGAAACGTGGTCTGTACTTTGATCCAACATCGACACGGATAGCTCACGAGAGGGCGTGAGCGGGCGGCGCAAGCCGCGGGTTGATGGACGATTATTGGCTCACTTTCACTCAATAAGGCAAGTATGAAAAATCACAGCGCGTGGCCTATGTGGTGTGTGCTGGCCGTTACGCTGCTCTTTACCAGCGTAAGCATGGCGCAGTCACAAGGCGAGGAGAGCGCAGACTCCCGTTGGTTTACCATGGATGCGATCAACACCGGGTTGGATGACGTGCCCGAAGAGGCGAAGCGCATGTCGCCGAGGGAGACCATTCGCAGCTTTTTGAATTTCACCGAAGAGGAAAATTACGCCGATGCGGCGCATCTGCTCAATCTTGCGGATATCGATCCCAGCGAGCAAGCAACACGTGGGGCTGAGCTGGCCAAACAACTTGCCGAGGTCTTACGCCGCGGCGAGTGGTTGAACGCGTCTAACTTACCCGGACGCCAGGACGCCGCCATCGAGGACCCTTCCGGCCAGAACCCGCAGGCAGGCCAACCCAGGCGCAACATCGAGCTAGCCGCGTTACGCGTAGACGGACAAGCCTACGATGTGCGTTTGGGTCGCTATCGCGTTGGCGAAGAGGACCCCGTTTGGCTGATCATGCCGGAGAGCGTGTCGTCGATTCCGACGCTTTATGAAGAGTACGGCCCCTCCATGCTGGAGAGCTACATCCCAGAACGTTTCAAGTCCTCGTTTGGCGTCCTGAAAGTCTGGGAGTGGCTGGCAATTCCTGTCTTTCTGGTCATCATTGGTATCGTTGGCGTCGCCACCTATTACCTTGTCGGGCTCATTGCGCGTGTGTTGCCCTCTGGCGTGTCGACCATTTTTGCCGATCAAATCGGCGTGCCGGTCGCGCTGATCGTGATGTCGCTGGTCACTCAGATGCTGCTCGATTATGTGGTGTCGTTTTCGGCCGTGGCTACCACGACGTTTAGAGTACTGCTGATTGCGATCATGGCCTGGGGTGCTGGCACCATTGCGCTGCGACTAGTGGATACCATCATGCTGCGCATGACGCGCCGCTTGGTGGGTGAGATCGATGACACCAAGCCTAGAGACAAGCGTCGCCTGTTAACCTCGCTTTACGCTTTGCGTCGGGTGATTATTTTGATCACCGTCGTGTCGGTGTCGGTTTATGTACTTGGGCAAATCCAGCTGTTTGAGTCTTTAGGCCTATCCATTCTGGCGTCTGCCAGCGTGTTAGCGGTACTGGTGGGTATCGCGGGTCAGGCGGTGTTGGGCAATATTCTGTCCTCGTTTCAGCTCTCGTTGGCCAAACCAATCCGTATTGGCGACTTGGTGATCTTCGAAGGACAGTGGTGCTACGTGGAAGGGATTTTTTATACCTTCATTCGCCTGCGCTCCTGGGATGAGCGGCGGCTGATCGTCCCCGTTACGTACTTTACCTCCAAGCCGTTCGAAAACCTCTCGGTCAAGAGCACCAAAATGTATCGCTTTATGGAGTTAACCCTGCACCTCAGTGCGGATATCTCCCAGGTACGCGAGAAGTTTTTCGAATTCGCCAAGGAAGAAGATAGCGTGATCGAGCACCACAAGCTGCTCTGCTATGTCACTGGCCAAACCGAGCACGCGCAAACGGTCACCTGTTATCTGATGACCTCAGACCCCATGGCAGGCTGGACCGCGGAAATGAACGTCCGCGAGAAGCTGATGGCCTACATACGAGACGAACACCCCGATTGGTGGCCCCGCGACGTTGTGGTGATTAGCCATCATGATATTGCGCGTGGGGAGCGTGCCGCACCAACGAGCGGCCAGCAAAAGAGAGCGACTGGAGAGACCAGCGAGTCAAACGACTCAAGTGATTCGCCGGACGGCAGTGCGGAGTAAGTTCATCAGAGAGGGCAGCGGCTAGACCGCTGCCCTGTTACTAGGGAGATTGTCTGACCTAAGAGGCCAGTTGCGTCTCGGCAAGCCGTTTTGCGCCTGCAAAGTCGGCTTTTCCTGACCCCAAGCGAGGTATCTCTTCCACGGTGAGCCAGTCACTGGGGATCATCAGCGCGGACGTGCCTTGCTGGCGGAGCGCACTCTTGAGCGTTTTGGCATCTAGCGCGGCTTCGCTCAGTAGGACGATCCGTTCGCCTTTGTTGGCATCGGGCAGGCTGACGGCCATCATTGGCGTGTCAGGCTCCTCGATGACCGCCTTGACGGCGGTTTCGACGGCGCTGAGGCTCACCATTTCGCCGCCGATTTTCGCAAAACGCGTGTAGCGGTCGATGAGCGTCAAAAAGCCATCTTCATCGATGAAGCCTTTATCGCCAGTGACGTACCAGCGTTGACCGTCGACGGTTTGAAGTGCCTGCTCGGTACGCTGAGGGTCGTCGAGATACCCCTGCATTACCTGTGGCCCGCTGATCACGATCATGCCTGGCTCAAGGGTGGGCAGCTCCTCGAAGCTCTTAGGATCGACGACCTTGATGCTGGTGCCGGGGAGCGGCATACCGACGGTGCCGGGCTTATTGCCTTTTTGTACCTGCTGGTAGTGAACGCCTGCGGCGTCGGGCAGATTGACGGCCGCCACGGGGGCGGTTTCCGTCGCGCCGTAGCCTTCATAAATAGCTTTGCCGAATTTTTCCGCAAACCCTTCACGCACGCGATCGTCGAGTTTTTCTGCCCCGGCGACCACCACGCGCAGGCTCTTGAGCCTATCGGGCGTGACCTTCGAACTGCGGTTGAACAGTCGCAGCATGCTGGACGTACCGAACATGATGGTGGCGCTGTGTTTGGCGACCGCGTTGGCAGCACCCGAGACATCGGTAGGGTCGGGATGACTGACGAGCGGCAGCCCCTCTATCAGTGGGAGTAACTGGGTGACGGTAAAGCCAAACGCATGAAAGAGCGGCAGTGAGGCCATCACCACATCGTCGTGCTGGGTATTGAGCACGTCGGAGGTCTGTTTGATATTGGCCATCAAGTTACGGTGGCTGAGCATGACGCCTTTTGGCTGTCCTTCACTACCGCTGGAGAACAGAATAGCCGCCGTGGCGTCCGCATCCCGGCTATAGCAGAACAGCGCTTGTAACAACCAAGCGGGCAGCAGGCGTACGGCAAGAAACGTTCCGATGCGTTCCAATCGGGAGAAGCCTGCCTGCAAGTCTTCCAAGTAGAGCACCTGCTGGCCTTCCAGGAGTACGTCGACCGCCAGCCCCCGCTGGCTCAGTTTTTCCACGAAGCGCCGCGAGGTCACGACGGTACGTATATCGGCTTGCTGCAGCGCGTAGGCCAGGGCGGCTTGGCTAGTGGTGTAGTTCAAGTTCACCAGCGTTTTGCCCGCCAGCAACGTAGCCATATTGGCCAGCACTCCGGCGGTGCTGGTAGGCAGCAGTAGGCCAAGCGTCGATTCATTGACGCTGCGATGGCGAAAGCGCTTGGCGAGCAGCAGGCTTGCAGTGAGCGCTTGGCCTGCGTTGAGCGGGCGGCTCAAGGTGTCGGCCAACGCCGCTGCCCTGGGACGGCGCTTGACGCTGCGAATCCAAGCGCTGGGCAGTGTGGGGAGCTCATCGATGGCATGCTGCCAGGAGCGGGTGGCTTGCTCGAAAATGCGCCGCTTCAACACATCGGCAGGCGTGTTGTTAGGCAGCGGTTTGCCAAAAGCGACGACGACCGAGCGGTGCAGCGGCGCGTTACGTAGCTCTTTGAGCTTGCTCGACGAGCGTGAGAACTGGCTGCCCCACAAGCCGCGCAGATAAAATGGCACGATGCGCACGTCTGGGTGGGTCTGTTGACAAGCACGCTCATAACCACGGCGCAGCTCGCCGAGCTGGCCGTTGCGGCTGATCGCTCCTTCGGGAAACAGACACACCACTTCACCGGCGTTGAGCTGTTCGGCAACGGCTGCCAGGGCGTTCTCTGCCCCAGTGCCGCGCTCGATGGGAATGCAGCCCAGCGCTTTGAAAAACCAACGCAAGTACCAACGCTGATAAATGCTTTTCAGCATGACGAAGCGTACCGGGCGCGGGCTGGCAATTTGCACCATGGCCCAGTCTACCCAGCTAATGTGATTGCCCAGCAGTAGCACGCCACCCTGGGCGGGCAGATTCTCGAGCCCGTGAACGTCCACTTTATAGCGACGGGTGAGCAAAAAGCTCAACATGAAGCGCACTAGGCTCTGGGGCAGTTTGAAAATCGTATAGCCACCGCCCACCATTGCCACGCTAGCGACCAACAGCAGCAAGTAATGGCTGTCCACGCCTGCCAGCGCAAACAGTGCAGTGAGCACCAAAAAGCCCAGCATCGAGAGGTTTTGTATCCAGTTATTGGCCGCGAGTACCGTGCCTAGCTCGTGGTCTGCCGCATGAAACTGAATCAAGGCGTTGAGCGGCACGATAAACAGCCCGCCCATCATGCCAATGAACACGAAGTTCAGCGCTTGGCTCGTGGGCGTCGTGAACAACGGCAAACACCACAATCCCACCGCGATGCCCACGGCCCCCAGAGGTATTAAGCCGGTTTCGATGCGATTGCGGGAGAGCCTGCTGGCTAACAGCGAGCCCAGGGCGATGCCGATACCGCTGGCGGCGAGAATGGCTTGTAGCACCAGCGTGTTCTCGATGCTGAGCGCCTCTTTGGCATAAGCGGGGAAGGCGGCCAGCAGCACTTGCCCGACCGACCAGAACGTCGCTAAGCCAATGATGGAGAGCCGTAGCACAGGCTGATGGGCAAGAATGCTTAAATTCTCTTTCAGCACGGCGCCGCTACGGTAACGGGCCCAGGTGAGCGGGGTAGCCGCCGGCTGCGCGTCGTCCGGCTTGAGCCGATAAAGAGCGACGACCTGCAGGCCGCTATTAAGCACCAGCAGCCAGCCCAGCGGGGCAATATGGCGTAACAGCTCACCTGGCGTGTGGACGCTAGACGTCACCCAGTGTTCGAAAAGGGCGGTGAATGCCACCGTTCCGGCCAGAATGGCACCAATGGTCACCGCCTGAACGAGCCCGTTGGCTTCGGCGAGCCTCGGTTTACCAAACAGTCCTTTCATTAAGCCGTACTTGGCGGGCGAATAGAACGCCGACTGAATGGCCAGCAGCAGCGTCATTGCAAAGGCAAGCCAAAACCAGCCTTGGTAATAGGCAGCCGTGATGCCTAGCGATACCGCTACCGCCGCCCAGGCGGAGAGCCTGAGCACGCGTACTTTGGGCGTGCTGTCGGCCACATGGCCTGCCGGGCTGAATAGCAAAATGAACGGCAGCAGAATCAGCGCGTTCACCAAGGCGGTGAGCACGACTTGAGTCGCGCCATCATAGCTTTTGAAAATCGTATTCTGAATGACGATTTTATGCCCGAGATCTACGAAAGCGTTGAGAAAAATGGCCATCAAGTAGGGCCAAGCGCCTGCAATGCGCAGCAAAGGTTGCATGGTGTGTCGCCTTAATCGCCGAAAGTGTAGGCACTGTCGGCAAATGGGGTGAGCGTTGCAATACTCACCGTTCAAGTTGCGTTATGGGGGCTTTCCGGTATCGTTATACGCTACTTTTCCACGTGTCGGAGGCCCTGTGAGCCAAACCAGCGCGCTTATCGATACGTTGAAGCGCCAACTGCGCGCCCAAGGTTACACCTATGCCGATGTGGCGCGGTGGCTTGAACTGAGCGAAGCGTCGGTGAAGCGGCTGTTCGCAGATAAGCACGTTACCTTAGAGCGCTTGGAAATAATTTGCGACCGGCTCAATCTGGAATTTTCTGAATTGATCAGCGCCATGCACGCCGATGAGCAGCGGGTGCAGGAATTGACCCAAGCGCAAGAGCAGCGCATCGTCGACGACCGTGAGCTGTTTTTGGTGGCGGTATGTGTGATCAACGGCTATCGCTTCGAAGAGATTCACCACCAATATCGGCTGAGCGAGGCGCAGTGCATTCGCCATTTGCTGACCCTCGAGCAGTTGAAGCTCATCGAGCTGCTGCCAGGCAATCGTATTCGTCGACGGGTGGCGGCGAATTTTCGCTGGCGCCCCGGCGGTCCGATTCAGCAATTTTTCCAGCAGCACATCGCCACCGAGTTTTTTCAGTCGCGGTTCGATCGCGACACCGAAAAGCTCATGGTGCTCAATGGCCTGCTCTCCCAGGCGGGCAGCGCCGAATGGCAGCAGATCATGCAGCGCCTAGCCAATGAGTTTCACGCGCTGTGCGAACGAGAAAGCAACCTGCCCCTGCAACAGCGCTTTGGCACCACCTCGGTGCTGGCGGTGCGTCAGTGGCAGTCCACGCTATTTAAAGATGTGTCCCGCACTGCCATGCCCAACAAACGCCCTAACGAGACTTCTTTGTGACCCATCGATCCCCTTTTCAGGCTTTGGCCTGCCCGTTAGACGGCGAACCGCTCCATTTGGAAGGCGGCACCTGGCGGTGTGCGTCAAACCACAGTTTCGATGTGGCCAAACAGGGGTACGTGAATTTGCTGCCCGTTCAGCAGAAGCGTTCCACCGACCCCGGCGACAGCAAAGCCATGGTGGCGGCACGTCAGCGTTTTTTGGCGGCGGGTGAGTATGCGCCCATTGCCGAGGCGCTGAGCCAGGCGGTCGTGAGCCACGCCGATCAGACACAGGCAGAGACGTATTGCTGCCTGGATGCTGGCTGTGGCGAGGGGTACTACTTACGCCAGTTGGCCCACAACGTTCCCGAGTCGCAGGCGCTGTCACTATTGGGGCTGGATATCTCGAAGTGGGCGGTGCAGTCGGCGGCGAAGCAGGACGATAAACAGGCACCCATTTGTCGCTGGGTTGTCGGCAGTAATGCCCAATTGCCGGTTCAGTCGGCAAGCGTGGATAGCGTGCTGTGCATGTTTGGCTTTCCGGTGTATAGCGAGTTTGCGCGTGTGCTTAAAACGGGCGGGCAGCTGATTCAGGTTGACGCGGGGCCGCAGCACCTGCGCGAGCTACGGGACATTATTTACCCCACCTTAAAACCTACTCGTGAGAAAGAAACCAACGTACCGGAAGGGTTTGCCCGCCGCGCTTCCGAGCAGATTTGCTACGCTATTTCGTTAGAAGGGGGAGACGTTATCCGCGATTTGCTGACCATGACGCCACATTTGTATCGTGCCAGTGCGGAGGGGCGCGAAAAAGCGGCTGCTTTAGATCAGCTGACGCTCACGATCGATGCCCAGCTCACCGTATGGGAGAGGGTTTGACGTATAAACGCAAAAAGGCCCGCCGAGGCGGGCCTTTTTGTTGAACCGTTCACCTAGAGGGCAAAGGTTCTAGCAAACTTTTCAGTGCTATCGAAAGCGATAGAACTTAGGAGATTTGCTTGATGTTAGACGCCTGAAGGCCTTTTTTGCCCTGGGTAACGTCGAAGGAGACGTTAGCGCCTTCTTGCAGGGTTTTGAAGCCGTCGGCCTGAATTTCGGAGAAGTGTGCAAACAGGTCGTCACCACCGTCAGAAGGAGCGATGAAACCGAAGCCTTTGGTGTCGTTGAACCATTTAACTGTGCCAGTTGCCATTGTGTAGATCCTTTCGCGCGAATGCGCTGTCGTAAAGTTCCTGGTATGACTCAGATGAAGTAGCGGGTGAAACAAGGAATACAAGATCAGGCTGCCGAAAAAGATCGTACGCTTCTGAAACCATGCTGCTTGCTAACCACTGGCGCTACAGTGTCATGCTTCCAGGGTTAGGTCAAAGCCTTTCGCGTTTATATTACGATGACCGCTGAGCGTCAATCATTTCCAGCCCATCTTCCAAATGCTGGCATCTTTGAGTGCTTGCCAGGGCAGCGTGCTTTCTCGGTGGGAGTGCACCGCTTCAAGCACCACGTCAACGACATTTTCCTCCTCGTCACGGAGCAGTTGCGTCACGATGAAGTGTTTCTCCTTATGTCGGGGAGTCACGGCAGTCCATTTGCTGTGGTGTAACTTGTTGGGGTTGATGCGGTTCATTAAGGCTCCAAGTTCAGTAGATCGGCAGCGTTCGTGAAGGAGGCTGTGCGTGTGGTCAAAGGGGCCGTGCTAAGCTATTTCACCTACGTGACATGCTCACGCGCTATCGCTCTCTATGTCAGCCATTCATAGTGATGGTTCATGGCATGGTAGGTTCCACGGATTTATCTGGACAGGACATTCAATGACATATCTCTGGAAGCGCTATCTTCAAGCATCGCTCATCCTCCGTGTGACGATTGCGCTGATACTGGGCGTGCTGGTGGGCATCGTGGGTGGTGACGAAGTGACCGTTTGGCTAGCGCCCGTGGGGGATTTACTGCTCCGGCTACTGACGTTTCTGATCGTTCCCATCGTGCTGTTCACCCTCATGGTTGGGGTGAACCAATCACGGGAAGGCAGTGCCGGCCGTGTGGGCGGTAAGGTGTTCCTCTACTACTTAGGCTCTTCTGCGCTGGCCATTACGGTGGGGCTGACCGTTGCCACTCTATTTAGCCCGGGCAGCGGCATGACGCTCAACGACAGCGCGAGTTTTTCGGTGCCCGACAACCCTGGCGTGGTCGATGCTCTGCTCAACATCGTGCCGAACAACATCGTGGGTGCCTTTGCCGAGCTCAATATGCTGGGCATCATCTTTACCGCGCTGGTGTTTGGTATTGCGCTGCTCAAAATGCGTCAGTCGGAGCAGCAGCATGCGCTGGGTGAGCAGCTTTACCAAGTGATCGAGGGGCTGAATGCCGTCACGCTCAAAGTGATGTCGGGCGTGCTGCATTTTGTGCCCATTGGCGTTTTTGCCATCGTTGCCGAAACGGTGAGCCAGCAGGGTATGGAAACACTGCTGTCGTTGGGCGATATGGTAATGGTGCTGTATATCGCACTCGGAGCGCAGCTATTGATTTACTGTGCGGTCATGCTGCTGTTCGGTGTGAGGTTGCGCACCTTTTTCGGTGAGGCGCGCACGCCGATGGCCACTGCATTCGCAACCCAAAGTAGCTCCGGTACGTTACCCATCACGATCAACGCCGCACAGCGGCTGGGCATTCCGAAAAGCATTTATGGCTTTAGCTTGCCGCTGGGGGCAACGCTCAATATGGACGGTGCCGCCATCCGTATTGCCATTTCAGCGGTGTTTGCCGCCAATGTCATGGGAGCTCCTCTCGACTTCATGAGCATGGTGCAAATCGTACTGATTGGTACGCTGGTCACGGTGGGCACCGCCGGGGTGCCGGGTGCGGGCATTATCATGATCGCCACCGTGTTCGCGCAAGTGGGGCTGCCCATTGAAACCGTGGCGCTACTCACTGCCATCGATGCGTTGGTCGGCATGGGGGCAACGGCGTTGAATGTCACGGGGGATTTGGTGGGTACCTCTGTGATTGCCAAAAGTGAAGGGCATTCACTCGCTGAAACGCCTGACGAAGCGGGCGGTCAGGCGGCGGAAAACGGTTGATACGCGTTTTGACGATAGGAGTACACCATGATTCACGAACGTGAGTATCGTTATTTGCAGCGTGCCGTGGTACTAGCTGAAGAGGCGCTCGATGCGGGAGACGAGCCTTTTGGCAGCGTATTGGTCAGCGCTCAAGGCGAGATACTGGCGGAAGACCGCAACCGCATTGCTGGCGGTGACGCGACGCAGCACCCTGAATTTGCTCTAGCGCGTTGGGCGGCGAATCATCTCACGCCGGAAGCGCGTGCGGCTGCGACGGTGTATACCTCGGGTGAACATTGCCCCATGTGCGCGGCCGCCCATGGCTGGGTGGGGCTGGGGCGCATTGTTTACGTCAGTTCGACCGAACAGTTATGTCAGTGGCTCGCCGAGTGGGGCGTGGCCGCACCGCCCGTGGCAACGCTATCGATCAACGAAGTAGTGCCAGGGCTTACGGTAGAAGGTCCGGTACCTGGCCTGGACGAGCAGGTTCACGCTTTGCATCGCCGTTTGCACGGCAAGTAACCGAGCCGTATCAGCTAGGGTTAAAGAGAACTAGGGTTAAAAGAGAACGCCGCTTTGCGCAAGGCAAGGCGGCGTTTGTTAAACTCAATACGTCACGAGTGGCTAGTGCTTAAGAATGACGTAGAAGGCGTGGATGATGCCTGGAATGAAGCCAAAGAGCGTCAGCAGGATGTTGAGCCAGAAATGTGCCTTAAAGCCGACCTCGAAAAATACCCCGAGTGGGGGAAAGATCACTGCAAAAATCATCTTGATCGGGTCAGTCGCGGTAAATGCCATGTAGCCTCCTTTGCTTACACGATGAAGGTGAAATCACCCTTGCGCCAGTGTAGAGCGAATCCAGTCACTTGGCGAACGAGCCACTTGGCTGTATGACTACGTTACCGTTTGATTGTTCCCTACAGAGCGCTAGAGCGCTGATTATTCACTTGAATATCGTTTGGAAAGGATGCCATGAATCGCTACTTCACCCCTTCGCTGCTGCTCATTAGCTCGGTTCTAACAACGCCCGTATGGGCGCAAACCGCGACCCAGGCCGCGCTCCCCACCGTCGAAGTCAACGCGCCTCGGTTGTCGCGAGAGCTCTATGCCACGCCGGCCGCTGTTTCAACCATCGATCGCGATGCCATTGCCCAAGGCCAGCAGCGGGTGCGCCTGGATGAGTCGCTCGATCGCGTGCCGGGCGTGTTCCTGCAGAATCGCGATAACTTTGCCCAGGGGCAACGTATCTCGATTCGTGGCTTTGGTGCCCGTGCGCCGTTTGGGGTGCGGGGCATTACGGTCATGGTGGACGGCATCCCTTATACGTTGCCGGATGGGCAGGCCCAGTTGGACGCCATCGATCTGGACAGCGCCGAGCGCATCGAGGTGATTCGTGGGCCGTCGTCCGTGCTGTATGGCAACGCGGCGGGAGGGGTGATCGACATTACCACCGCTGACGGGCGCGACAACCCTGGCACGCGGCTGCGTGTAGGCGCTGGAAGCGATGGGTATCAGAAAGTGGCGCTGCAAAATGGTGGCGTACAGGGGGATTGGTCGCACCATATCAGCCTCACCGCGCTGAACGTGGATGGCTACCGGGAGCAGAGTTCTACCGAGAAGTATCTACTCAATGCCAAGCTGCGCCGTGAGTTGGGCAGTGATCGAGCACTCACCGCCATCATCAACTTGCTGGATAACCCTCGCTCGGAAGACCCCGGCGCGCTCAACGCCCGCGAGGTTGCCGAAGGGCGCGACCAAGCCGCACCGAACTCGCTGGCGTTGGATGCCGGTCAAACCGTCGACCAGCAGTTGATCGGGCTGCAGTATGAGGATTTAGCGGCCGGAGATGGGGAGCTGTATCTGAAAGGCTTCATCGCCCAACGGGATTTCGAGCAGCAGCTGCCGTTCGTGGGCAGCAGCCGCTTGGGTTATCAGCGCGATTACATGGGGGCCAGCGCCGAGTATCACCATGAAGTCACGCTAGGCAGCCTGCCGCTGAATTACATCGTCGGGGTGGATGCCGCGCGTCAGAAAGACGAGCGCTTCCGTAACGCTGTGAATTCGCAAGGGGCGGTGGGCGAGCCGCTCGCCGATGAAACCCAAACCGCGACCTCCACTGGCGTGTTTGCCCAGGGAGATATAGCGCTGTCTGAGCCGCTGACGCTGTCGTTGGGCGCGCGGTTTGATCGGGTGGATCTCGATGTCAATGACGATTTTGCCGCCGACGGCGACCAGAGCGGCCAGCGCACCTTTAACGAGTGGAGCGGCTCTGCCGGGCTGAGTTACCGCTACCGCCCGCAGCACCAAGCGTATATCAACACCGGCACGGCCTTTGAGACCCCCACGTTCTCTGAGTTTGCCAACCCGGCAGGGGGTGGCTTTAATCCTAGCGTGGAACCGCAAAAAGCCTGGAACCGTGAAGTGGGGCTGCGTGGTTACATCGCACCGCTGGCGCTGGATTACGATGTGGCGTTCTTCTCCGTCCGCGTGCGCGATGAGCTGGTGCCCTACGACGAAGGCGGCCGCACGTTCTACCAGAACGCCGGGGATACCAACCGTGACGGGATCGAGCTGGCGCTGGGCTGGCAGCTGGCCGACCAGTGGCGCTTGGACAGCGCGCTCACCCTGGCGCGCTACGAGTTCGATGAGTTTGCCACGCCTTCTGAGCGTTTCGATGGCAACCGCATACCTGGGTTACCGGAGCAAACCTGGGTCAACCAACTGACGTGGGAAAACCTCGACGAGCGCTTTGCCACGCTGGAGACCGAGTACGTGGGCGATTTGGTGGCCGACAACGCCAACCAGACGGCGGTGGATAGCTACTGGCTGGTGAACCTGCGGGTAGGCGACGGCTGGCAGCTGAGCCCACAGACGCGACTAAGCGCTTACGTGGGCCTGCGTAACCTGCTGGATGAAGAGCACTACTCAAACGTGCGCTTGAACGGCACCTTTGGGCGCTTTTACGAACCTGCTCCAGGGCGCAGCGTCTACGGTGGCCTAGAGCTGAGTTTTTAAAACTGACGACGCTTTAGACTGCCGCAGAGCTTGATGTCTGAGCAACCCGTAGCGGGGGGCTTTCGCCATGGATGGCGAAAGTAGCGTCCATGGAAGGGTTTACAGCGCCCCCGCCTAGGGTTGCTCAGACAGCCCCATAACACGAAAAGGGCGGCCCATGGCCGCCCCTTGTCTATCTAGCTGACTCCGTGGAGCGAGCGGTTACTGCGGTAACGCGTAGCCAATCACGTAGTCACCCATCTTGGTACCAAAGGTACCGTGACCGCCCGCCGTCACCACCACGTACTGACGACCGTCGGCGCCGGTAAAGGTCATCGGCGTGGCCTGACCACCGGCGGGTAGGCGCGCTTTATAAAGCTCTTCACCCGTGGTGATGTCGTAGCCGCGCAAGTACTGATCCAGCGTCCCACTCAAGAAAGAGACGCCGCCAGCGGTGGTCAGCGGGCCGCCCAAGGCGGGAACGCCGACGTTCAACCCAATCGGCAGGTCAAAAGGCATACTGTCGCGGGTAGTACCGTTACGATGTTTCCACACCACTTGCGCCTCTTGCAGGTCGATACCCGCCACATCGCCCCAAGAGGGCGCTTGGCAGGGCAAACCCAATACCGACAGAAGCGGGCCGAGCTCTACCGCATAAGGGGCGCCTTCGTTGGGCTGTAGGCCCTGCTCGCTGGCGGAGCCCTGGCCCTCTTCTACTTGGTCGCGGGGGACCAGTGTCGATACGAACGCGAGGTACTTCGCACCGGTAAACAGCGCCTGGCGCTCAGGATCGACCGCAACGCCACCCCAGTTCATTACCCCCACATTACCCGGGTAAACGATGCTGCCTTCCAAGGAGGGCGGCGTGTACTGGCCTTCGTAACGCAGCGAGCGGAACTGGATGCGGCACATCATTTGATCGAAGGGTGATGCGCCCCACATATCCCGTTCGGTGAGCGGCGGTGGTAGCAGGTTCAGCGCTGAGCGAGGCTGTGTCTCTGCGGTCCAGTCGCCGTCGATGGCCCCCTGCGGCGCGGGCACTTCGTCGATCGGCACGATCGGCTCGCCGGTTTCCCGGTTGAGGACGTAAAGGCTGCCCTGCTTGGTGGGCTGAATCACGGCGGGCTGGGTGCCGTTAGCCGTTGCTAGGTCGATCAGAACCGGCTGTGCCGGGGTATCCATGTCCCACAGGTCGTGGTGAACGAATTGGTAAACCCAGGCCACTTGGCCGTCGTCCAGATTCAGCGCTACGAGTCCTGCGCTATACGTTTCATCGTTTTCAGAGCGATCGGCACCGTACTGATCCGGCGTGGCGTTGCCCATGGGCAGATACACCAGCCCTAATTCTTCATCGACGCTGATGGGGGCCCACACGTTGGGAGAGCCGCGGGTATAGGTGTCACCCTCGTCGAGTGGGGCGGTGTTATCGGGGTTGCCGCTGTCCCAGTTCCACACCAGCTCGCCTGTGTGCACGTCGAAAGCGCGAATCACGCCGGAGGGCTCGTCGATGGAGCTATTATCGGTGACATGACCGCCCAAAATGACCAAATCTTCCGTCACCGTGGCCGGCGAGGTGGAATAGTAGCCGCCAGGGGCGAATTCACCAATGTTATTGGTAAGATCGATCTCGCCGTTGTTGCCAAAGCTTTCGCAGCGCTCGCCGGTATCGGCATTCAGCGCAATCAGACGGGCATCGGCCGTCGGCAAATAGAGCCTGCGCGGGCACATCACGTCCGTGGCGCTGAGCATGGCAGCGTCATCGTCGGATGCCAGCGAGGAATCATCGGCCAAACCACTGATGAAAAGCAGAAAGGCTAGATCCAGATCGAACTGGCTGCCATCATCGAACAGCGAGCGCGCCGAAGCGGTATCGTCGGCGGGTGACGTAGTGTCATCGTTCGGGCTGCTTTCGGTGCGCTCGGCTACGTAGTTTGCAGCATCGTAATAGGCGAGGCCGCGGCAGGTCATGTGGGCCCAGCCGGAGAAGTCGTCGGCACCCATGGTGCTGATATTGGGATCGAACTCCCACAGAGTTTCGCCGGTTTCCGGTGACAGCGCCATGGCACGGCTATGCGACGTGCAGATGTACAGACTGTCGTTCACTTTCAGCGGCGTATTCTGGTTGGTGATTTCCGGCGGCGCATTGGGGCCAGGCTCATCGCCGGTTTGAATGCGCCACACCTCTTCCAGCTCGCTAACGTTCTCGGGCGTAATTTGGTCGAGTGACGAATAGTGGGTACCAGCATTAGTACCGCCGTAGGCAGGCCAATCGTCACCCGCGACCTGGGCCGGGTTGACGGCTTCGGTGTTATTGGCGGACTCGATGCTGCCCTCGATGGTGCCTGGGTAGCTAAACTGGCTGGCGATGGCGACGATGATAGCGGCGCCAATGCTGGCCATAAGGGCGAGACTGCCACCGCGCGAGTTGAGCGGTTTGCGCCACCATGGCAAAAGCATGATGAGGCCGATGAGGCATGGAATGGCGACCCTGGGGACCAACTGCCACCAGTCTAGGCCGACTTCCCAGAGCGCCCATGCCAGGGTGGCGAACAAAATGAGGGCGTACAGCCAAAGCGCTGCGCCTTTGCGCAGGGCAAGCAGCAGTCCGGCGACGGCCACGGCGATCCCCGCGATGACGTAGTAAGCGCTGCCGCCTAGCATGAGCAGCTTAACGCCACCCACGGCCAGGGCGATGCCAGCTAACGCCAGCAGCAAGCCCAGCAGTAGCGCTGGCCATTTGCTGCGAGCACGTGTGTGTTCATCCATGAGGTAAACCCCTGTTAACAACGAGTTGATGCCGCTTGCCGGTCAAGGTGTGCGGCGGCTCCACAACGTGCCCTAACCCATCGGCAACGCCGATGGGTTAAAACACACATTGATTGGCTGTGATTTTAATAATCAATTCGCTTTTGGTCTAATGATTTGCTGGCTAATCAATGCCCATAAAAACGCCGCGCTATTCAACATAGCGCGGCATGGCGAGGTTAAAAGAGATGAGGAGCAGATTTAACCTAGCGTAACGGGCTGGAAAGCGAGGTGATCAGGCCGATAGCTTGACCAGCATCTTACCGGTATTGCCGCCCTCGAAGAGTGCCAAGAAGGCATCTGGGGTGCTCTCCAATCCCTCTTTGATCGTCTCTTTGTAGTCCAGTTTGCCATCGGCTACTTGAGGAGCCACTTCGTTCAAAAAGTAGCGATAGCTGGACCAGTGATCGGCGACGATGAAGCCCTGCATCTTGGCTTTGCGAACCACCAATTGCGACAGGTTGCTCGGCCCAGGCGTAGGCGTTTCGGCGTTGTAGCTGTCGATCATGCCGCAGACGGCAATGCGCGCACCCTCGTTGAGCTGGCTGAGTGCCGCTTCGAGGCAGATACCGCCCACATTCTCGTAATAAACATCGATACCATTCGGGCTGGCGAGTTTGATGGCATCGCTGAGCTCTTGAGCGCTGCGATCTCGGTAGCTGACCGGCTCGACGCCCAGCGACTCTAGCCAGGCAAGCTTGTGAGCAGCGCCTGCGATACCCACCACGTGACAGCCTTTTGCTTTGGCCAGCTGTACCGCCAGGGAGCCGACGGCGCCACTGGCAGCACTGACGAGGACATTATCGCCTGGCTTGCATTCGGCAATCAGATTGAGGCCTGTCCACGCCGTCATACCGGGCATGCCCAATACGCCTAGATAGGCTTGGTCGGGCACGTTCGAATCGGGCAGAGCCGTGACGCCATCTCCCGGCACTTGTGCGATATCGCGCCAGCCCCCCATGTGGCTGACTTTATCGCCCACCTTGACATCTGCGTGCTTCGAAGCGATGACTTCACCGATGGCTCCACCCTCCATGGGTTGGCCCAGTTCGAAAGGGGCGACATAGGTGCGTATGCCCGACATGCGGCCTCGCATGTACGGGTCGACCGATAGCCAGTGATTGCGAATGCGCACTTCGCCATCCGCTAACTCGGGTAACTCCTGGGTCTCTAGCGAAAACAACTCGCGCTTGGGTAAGCCGGTGGGATAGTCGGTAAGCGTGTAAAAACGAGATTGCATGGCTGCCTCCTGCATTGAAGTAAGCGTCTTGTTCCTTGCAGGGTAGAGACCATTAGCAAGCTTGCAAGTTCGTCAGGTGACCAAGACACATATAAAAAAAGCGGCCCGAGCGGGCCGCTTTGTTCAGCAAGAGCTGCTACATGGCAGCGCTGATCGTTTAAGGGGTATCACACGCTTTCGGGTGTGTTATCCGTTAATCTACCAGAGTGATCATCACAGGGGCCGTGCCGCGGCGAATCATCCCTAGGGCTCGCGCTGCCCGTTTAGAAAGGTCGATCACGCGTCCTTTTACGAACGGGCCACGATCATTGATCATGACTTCGACTTCTTGCCCGGTATCGGGGCGGGTGACCAGCACCTTGGTACCGAAGGGCAGACTCGGGTGCGCTGCAGTCAGCGCTTGTTGATCGAAGGGCTCGCCACTGGCGGTGGTGGCCCCTTGGAAGCGGTCGCTATAGAAAGAAGCCACCCCTTCTTGTAACTCAGTTTGTGTATTGGCTTGATGAGCAACTGCTTGATTGGCCGTCAAAAAAAGCAGTGCGACTGCCAAGCAGGTCGTTCGTAGTCGGTGTTTATGGGCTCCCATAGGAGTACCTCAGTGGTTCGTAAAGCGGACTCCGCATTCGTCGACGAGGTGCCGATAGGCGTATGGATAGTAGCTTGCCATTCAAGGGTCGGCAAGCTTTAAGAAGATCGGCACAATTACCCCCATAATTGCGCTTTTTATCAATATGCGCTACACCCTTGCGTTTCAGTAAGTTAGGCATCTCCCAATGAATCGGAGTAATGACCCTGCGTCAGCGCCGCCATATTTTTCATCAAACGCTCACTTTAACTCGTTAGACGCCTTATAATTTATCAACATCATTGATATTGACTATCACTCAACCCACCCTCGCCAATGAACAAGGATGCCCCTATGGCTAAGTCTTCTTCACTGACTCTTTTGGTTGTGGCGGTCGGCGGCGCTGCCGTTGGTTACTTCGCCGCGCAAACGTTGCCCAGCGTGACCCCCTCGTCAGAAGAGCCCGACGTAGACATCACTACCGAACAGGAAGCGATGCCTGCGGCCCTTCAAGGCCTGGACTATCTCACCTTGGGTGAGCGCTCGCGGGGCGAAATCACCTCCGCCAGCGAGCTCAATGGCAAAGATGGCAGCCGCTTTACGCGTTATGCCATTTCATTGTAGGAAGAGGCACTGGTCGAGATATCGTTGAGCGGTGCGTTACAAGGCACGGTAGCGCTGTATGACGATCAGCTCCAGCTATTGGCTAACGCAGAGACGGTGCGTCATCGTATCGAAGAGGGTGGCGATTACATCGTCGTCGTGAGCGGTGTCGATGCTCATAGCTATGGTCCGTTCAACGTCAGCAGCCGTACCATCGAGCTGAGCGATGCGGATAGCATGACCGTGGGCACCCCCGTCGACAGTTGGCTCGATGCCACCGAGCGCGAGATCACGCTGACCATCGAAGAAGCGGGCATGTACCAAATCGAGATGCGCGCGGATGACTTCGATGCGTACCTCGAGCTGGAAGGCCCCAACGGTTACTATCGCGAAGATGACGACAGCGCCGGTAATTTGAACGCACGCATTACCGATTTTCTCGCCCCGGGTGAGTACACCCTGACCGCACGCTCGGCCTATGGTGACGGCAATGGCCTGTTCACCTTGGCGGCCGACCCCCGCGAACTGCCGGGTGACGGAGAGCTACGTAACGACGGTACCGTCGTGCCCAACGAGACGCTAAGCGGTTGGTTCAGTGGCCAAGACCTAACGTACGACTTAGAAATCGACGAAGCGGGCATGTATCAAATCGATATGAGCTCCAGCGATGTAGACGCTTATTTGATACTCGAAGGCCCCAACGGTTACTTCCGCGAAGATGATGACAGCGCCGGTAACTTGGATGCGCGCATTGCAGATTTCCTAGCGCCGGGCTCTTACCAGCTAACCGCGCGCACGGCCTATGGCACCGACAGTGGACTTTTCACCCTGGCCATCGAACCCCGCGAACTACCGAACGGCGTCGAGCTGCGTAACGACGGCGCGATCACGCCAGACGAAACGCTCAACGGCTGGTACAGCGGTGAGGCGTTGACCTACCAGCTCACGCTAGAGGAGAGCTCGCTGGTCACGCTGACCATGACGTCCAACGATTTCGATACGTACCTCGAGCTGTATGGCGAAGGCGTGTCCTATACTGATGACGACAGCGGCGGTGGCACCAATGCTCGCCTGGAGCAGGCGCTACTGCCTGGTACTTACACGGTGAGCGCTCGTGGCTTCAGTGCAAGCGGCAGTGGGATGTTCGAACTGCAAGTGGAAGCAGAGCCCACCGAAATGCAGCCGGACACCTAAGAATCGCCCACGCGTGCCGGTGTTTACAACAGCGCCCCTGCCATACTGCAGGGGCGCTGCCGTTCTACCACGACCCGCTCGCCTTATCAGGACGCATGATCCACAAGGAGGTTATGATGTTACGCACGTTCAAAACGCTAGGAGCAGGACTATCACTCGTCGGAACGCTATTACTAGGTGGCTGTTTGGCCGCTGATAAATCTCCCCGCGAGCCGATTGCCCTGGCCTCGCTTGCCGTGGAAAAACAGTACGTGGCGTCAGGTTGCCATGCCGAGCAGTGCTCGACGGTGACTGTCTCGGCACTGACGTTTCCTCAATCGTCCACACTGAGTGACGCCTTGCGAACACGCTTGCTCACTCTGGGCATGCCCATCAGCGACGAGGAAGCGGCGCAGCCTGCACAGAGCTGGGACGAGTACGCCGATCGTTTCTTGGCCATGGCGGCGGAAGATAATCGTGTTGCGCCAGGCAACATGACCAGCGAGGCATTGTTGGAAGCGTCGGTCTACGCGCGTCACCACGATCTACTAGTGATCGAGCTGAACAGCTATGTGTACCACGCAGGTCAGGCTCATGGACTGCCGCTGACGGACTATATGGTCATTGATGAGCGCGAACATCGTGTCGTCGAGCCCGACGAGATGCTGTTAGAGGGGCAAGCGGCTGCTTTCGATGCGCTGTTGGCAGAGGCACATCGGCGCTGGATCACCGAGGCGGGCTTCGATGAGCAGTTTGCCGTTGACTGGCCGCTTAGCCCGAGTCGCAACATTGCGCCGCTGGAGGATCGCTGGGAAGTGACCTACAACGTCTATGAGATTGCGCCTTATGCGGTGGGCCAACCCACGCTCACCCTCCCTCTT
The DNA here is from genome assembly GCF_022348105.1 of Halomonas sp. MMH1-48. NCBI lineage: Bacteria > Pseudomonadati > Pseudomonadota > Gammaproteobacteria > Oceanospirillales > Halomonadaceae > Halomonas > Halomonas sp. MMH1-48. The sequence goes on along the minus strand of NZ_JAKRFL010000008.1, from coordinate 115,175 downwards.
GATGCGTTGGCGGGGATAGCCAAGCCCCGCTACCTAGGGCAATGACGCGACTCGAGCAATCGCGCCTAATGGCTTAAAACAAATCGCCGATGATCGGCTACGCTGAGAAGCAGCGGCCCGCATGAGACGTGCTGGCCGCTGCTTTTTTATTCATCCACTTAGATCGATAGGCATGGACCGCTTATGACACTCGATACGCAAGCCGCTCGGCAGGTGCAGCTACTGGTCGTTGACCCAAAGGGGCATTTGCTGCTCAAACGCGATGATTCGCTTGACCATTGGACGCCATTGGGCAGCGCATTAGCACACGATGATGATTATCCAGCCGCAGCGATACGCCTGCTTTATGCAGATGTCGGGCTTGTCTGTCCTTTAGGTCCATTACTTCGTCAGCGCCGACAAGCCGATAGCGCAGGCCAGCCCTTCGAGGAGCGCTTTTTCCTTGTGCGCTGCCCCGACACTCAGCCGACCCCCCACAGAAGCCTTCAAGGCACGCGGTTATTGGCCCACGGCGGCGGCACTGCGCCTCGTTTTGCATGGTGGTCGCTCGCGCAGATGCAGAGCGCCGAAAAGGAGACCTTTTCGCCCTCCTGGTTGCCCGAGCTACTGGCCAGCGTGCTGTTTAGCGAGATGATGATGCCCACCTCAGCGGCCCGCCTTTAAGCAGCCCACTACCACCAGTAGCGCGGCGGTGGGAAGCCGCCAGTCAAGCACGCTCATGCCGGCCAAGACCAGCAGCAGCGCTGCCAGAATGGGCACGCCGTAAGCCAAGCTGCCCACGAGGCTAGCCTGACCAAAGCGCAGCGCTTTGTCCCACGCCACCATGGCGATGCCGTAGGGCCCCAAGCCCAACGCGATACCGGCCACCAACGCTTCACCACGAGGAAGCGCAACGTCGCCCTCGAGCCAGACACTCCCAATACAGGTGAAGGCGCAGGCTATTAGCAGCAACCTCGGTAGTAGCGGCGTCAATGCGATGGGAGCCGCTTGACCCAGCCATGAGTAGAGTGCCCAGCAGCACGCCGCAAGCAAGGCCAACCCATAGCCCGAGGCCACACCACCGAAGCCGCCGTTGAGCGCTTGGGGCAGCAGCAATATAGCCGCGCCCGAAAAAGCAATCAGCGCCCCAGCCACACTGGCCCAATGCAATCGGCCCCAGCGGCTCCACTGGCTCAACAAGACGAACAGTACAGGCCATGTATAGGTGATCAGCGCCGCCTCTGCGGCGGGAGCAAGACGCATACCAATGAAGTAGCTACTGACGGCGCCTACGATCAGCAGCGGAATGCCTAGCCAAACGCCCAGCGTCCAGCTCAGCGCGCAGCGGGCCATCGGCACGCGGCGACTCAGCGGGAGGGTCGCCAGTGCGCCTGCCAACAGTGTCAGCGCGGTTAGCTGAAGGGGTGCGGTGGCACGGGCAAGCTCCGCCATCAGGGGTGCCATGCTCCATAATGTGACGGCCACCAGGGCCGCACCGATACTGTAGGACGGGGATTGCAAAATCGATGAGTGACGGGTCTGCATCGCGCGTCTCCTTGTGTGTTGACTCACCCTGGTGGCAGCGAGCCTTGAAATACCTTCATCACGCGCAGCATACTCATCACAAACACATCAAGATAACGATCTTTTTTGATCGATAACATCGACAATGGTGATATATGAGGGCGCCTACCTTTGACCTAACGCTGTTGAGAACGCTGGTGGCCATTGCAGATACCGGCAGCGTTACTGCTGCGGCCAAACGGCTGGCGTATACGCAGTCCACCGTCAGCATGCAGCTACAGCGGTTGGAGACGCAGTTGACGGTCAGCTTGCATGAACGAGAAGGGCGGCGACTACGCTTTACCCCAGAAGGAGAGCGTCTGCTAGCCCATGCGCGAAAACTGCTCGCCCTCAATGATGACGCCTGGAGCGATATGCAGGCCCGCCAGATTACCGGCGATCTTACGCTGGGCATTCCTGAGGATTACGCCTCGTTGCTGCCGTCGGTATTCGCGTATTTTCATCAGCTCTACCCGGCCGTGGGGCTGACGGTTCAGTGTGGGACCAGCGCGCATTTGGTCGAACAGGTGAAAGCCTCGGCGCTGGATTTGGCGCTGGTGACGCGCCAGCGGCACTCGCCCGGGGGCGATGTGATTCGCCGTGAGCCGCTGGTCTGGGCGGTGGGGGTGCATCAGCAGCCCTCCATGAGTGACCCCATTCCACTGGCGCTTTACACTCCAGGCGCGGATGTATTTCGCGAAGTGGCCGAGCAGGCGCTGCAAGCCGCCGGGCGAGATTGGCGAGTGGCCTATACGAGCCAATCCATGGCGGGGCTAGCGCCGATTGTCACGGCAGGGCTGGCGGTAGTGGTGGTCACGCGCAGCATGCTCACGCCTATGCTGCGCCCGCTGGATGAGAGCAGCGGGTTGCCAGCACTGCCGATGATCGAGCTGGCGCTCCACCGGGCACCTCATCGACCTTCCGAGCCCGCTCGTCGGCTTGGAGAATTGATCCGAGAACAGCTAGCGGCTCCCAGCGAAGCGTTATAAGGTAAACCGCTGGCTAATCATTATTTTTCTAACGGGTCGACGTTGCACTATGCTGACGGTGACGACATGGCTGGGCAGGGAGTCTTGAATGCACGAGTTAGATCACTACATCTATCCACACCGGGTGCTGCACTGGCTGGTGGCACTGGCGGTGCTGCTCTCGCTGGCGAGCGGCCTGACACTGGGGTTTTTGGGCTATGAACGCACCTTGGCGCTGGTCGGGAATACGCTGACCAACGTGCTCTATACCAGCCATAAGACGCTGGGAGTAGCGATTCTGCTACTGATGACGCTTCGCATCATCACGCGAGTCGCTTTCGTGGTGCCGGACCATGATCCGCCTTTGAACGCTTTCGAGCGTGTCCTCAGCACCAGCGTTCATCACTTGCTTTACGCGGGGCTGGTAGCGATGCCGTTGATCGGCTGGGCCGCCACGGCAACGGGCGGTTTTCCCGTGGAGTTCTTTCACTGGCATTTGCCGGGACTGCTAGGCAAGAACGAAGCACTCTCAGACACCCTCTTCATGTGGCACGAGCGTTTGGGCTGGGCACTGGTCGTATTGATCACACTGCACGTGGCGGGCGCGCTATTTCATTGGCGAATCAAGCGCGATAACGTCATGAAGCGCATGAGCCTGTTTGATTAACGGTCGTGCGTAAGGAAGCGATAATGACAAGGAGCGTCAAGTATGGAGGTGTTGCAGCTGGCCTTTGCCATGGCATTGGCAGCGATTCATTTATTCGCAGGTAAACTTCATCGATTGGACACCCTGCCACGAAGCGCTTGGCTCTCGTTTGCCGGCGGATTTTCGGTCGGGTATGTCTTCATTCATATATTTCCAGAGCTCAATGCCGCTCATCGAGCCATCTCTGATCATGGCGTGCTTGGTTTACTCGAGCACAACGCGTATATCGTGGCGTTACTCGGTTTAGCTTATTTTTATGGATTGGAACACTGGGTCAAACGGCGCTCGCGGAAACCAACCATCGCGTCGACCGGCACGAAGAGAGTTGAGAATCAAAAAAGCGTTTTCTGGGTGCATGTGGTGGCCTTTGCCATTTATAACGCGCTGTTTGGCTATTTGCTCGTTTATCGCAATACCCAGTTGCCCAGTGAGCTTTTCTTTTTTTTGGCGATGGGGTTCCACTTTTTAGTGAATGACTACGGTCTAGCCTCGCATCACCGCACGCTCTATGCCACTCAGGGTCGCTGGATATTGGCAGTGGCGATCGTTGCCGGGTGGGCCGTGGGCGTCCTGGTCGAAGTGGCTGAGGCCGTCACAAGCTTGGTGTATGCGTTCGTCGCAGGCGGTTTGATTCTCAACGTATTGAAAGAGGAACTACCCGAACAGCGCTGTAGTCGTTTTTGGCCGTTTGCAGCGGGGGCTTTTGCGTGCACGCTGCTGTTAACGTTTGCGTGAAGCGTCGGTCGGTCAACAGCCTGTTGAGAAGTACCGGTAAGGAGAGCAGCGCTTTGATTTATCAACATACATCTGGCGATCGGCCTCTTTGAGCAGTTGGGCGAGAGTGGCGTTGTCGGCATGGCTAAGACTGACGCCGATGCTGATGCCTACATGGACCATCGCTCCGCAGGGTAGTTTGATGGGGTCGCTCAGGGCTTGAGTGATGCGGCTGCAGATGTCCTCCAGCAGGCTGGGGTGTTGAATTTTCTCCAGCAGCAAAATGAATTCGTCGCCACCAAAGCGAGCACAGTGATCTCCCTCGCGTGCAATATGTTCTAACCGTTTGGCTACTTGCTGAAGCACGAAATCCCCTGCCTCATGCCCATACTGATCATTGATCGGTTTGAAGCGATCCAAGTCGCACATGATGAGCGCAAGCGGTTCCCCGTGAGTATGGCTACGCGCCAGGGCAGCATCGGCATGCCGAACTAAACCGTGCCGGTTGAGTAGCCCTGTCAGCATGTCGTAATTGGCGAGCTTCTCTAGTGCTTCGGTCCGAGTCGCCACTTTGGCTTCTAAAATGGCCTCTTGTTTTTTCAGCATCGCCACGGTATCGGCTTGCGCTTGCTCTTTTTGCCTCTTCAATTTATTGAAACGTGCCGCCAAGGCAAAGGAGAGCAGCAACATTTCGATGGCGGAGCCAATCTGAATGCCGTGGAGCGTGACGAAGTTGGCGGGCAATATACTCATATTACGCAGTGCAAACACGGCTGCGCCGAGTAAAAAGATCGACCATGCCACAACGAATAGGCGAGCACTGGGGACGCGTCGCCATGAGCAATAGAGTCCGCAAACCAGTAGTAGTAGGGCAGCCGTAAAGCCTGCGATATCCATCAATATCAGCGCCGGTTGGATAGGGATGACGAATACCGTGATGAGCACCCCCCAGCACACAAAGCGAAATCGCGTGAGCGTCCGGTGCCAACGTGGGCTATAACGCCACGTATTCAGAAAACTTTGGGCAAACAGCGTGGCCATAGCCGAAGCAAACGTAAAACCAATGGCGACGAGCCGGGCAGTCTGCTCACCAAGAAAGCTCCAGAAAATCAGCGTCCCCAAACCGTTGAAGGTCAAAATCGCCAACGTGAAGCCGAAGGCAAACAGCGAGTAGTAGAGAAAGACGCGTTCTTTGAGGCCAAAGAAAAGCAAAAAGTTATACAGCCCCAACGCAAGCAGCATGCCGAAGTACGTGGCGAGCCAAAAATTGTGGCGGTCGTTTTGGGCGTAGAACGCTTCGGGCGTCATGACGCTGTAATTCAGTACTTTGCTACCGGCAGCCGAGACTTGACTATACAGCGTGACGGTTTCGTCGCCTGCTAAGGTCACAGGAAAAATGGCCTGACGATGAGCGAGGGCGCGCTCTGATAGCGGCAGGGCACTGCCGCTTTGCTGCACGTCGGTAAAGTGCGCCCTCAGCGTATAGAGCGTGACGTGATCCAAAAAAGGGTATTCGAACGTGACCAGCCACGTGGCAGGGCGTGGAGAGGGATTATGCAAGCGCGTGGTTAGCCAAGTGTCGCCTTGCGTATAGCCAAAGTGCAAATCAGATTCACTTGTAACGGGTTGAAAATCGTCCGTGCGGGTTAGCACATCACGCAGCGTCAGGGGGGTATCGGTATGCCAATAGCGGGTCACGTCATTAAGCGAGTAACGGTCGTGTTCGGGAGACGCCGACAGCGTATCAGCAGCGTTGACCTGACTGCCTGCAATGAGTAAGAGCGTAAGAAAAGTGGCAAATAGGCGCTTCAAACAACCGTTAGCATCCATAGCGTTCGCTTTCTTGATGTTTGTTGTTACTCCGCTCAGGCAACCCTGATCGCTAACGAAAAGGCGAAATAATGACGCCCCGTCCTATCAAACAGCATGACAACGTTCTAAAAACATTTTGATTGTAGACGCGTTTGTCCCCGAGTAGATGAGAATGATGCTAAAGCGTGAGATGGCTCAGCCTTTCGGTCAGCCGTTGTATCAATTGCCCACTGTGTCGCCAAAAGTGCCAATATAGGGGGACGGTCAATCCATGCCCTGGTGCAATGCTCACCAACTGACCTGACTGTAGCGACTCGGCGGCCTGCCGCTGGGGAATCATGCCATAGCCAATGCCGGCGGCTGCCAGCCGAACGAAGCCCTCTGATGAGGGGCATAAATGGTAGGGGAAATATCCCTGATAGCCCCACTGCGCTAAAAACTGATGCTGTAGCTGGTCGTGTGGGCCAAATACGATGGCCGGTGCGTGTTGAAACGCATTCAGGCTTGGGCCGTCCGGGAAATAGCGTGCCACGTAGTAGGGCGATGCCAACGGCTGATAGTGCATGTCACCGACGTGCAGGCAGCGAGCGCCGGCGATGGGCTGGGGAGTGGCGCACAGGCAGGCTGCCACGTCGCCATCGCGCAGTCGCTTCAGTCCAACGTCCTGGTCTTCGATGACCAAGTCCATCAGCACCCCTTCCGACTGACAAATATCCGCCACGGCATCGGCCCACCAAGTCACGACGCTGTCGGCATTGATGGCGATGCGCAGTCGCGGCGCGGCTTTTTCCAAGGTCGGAAGCGCCTCGTGTAAGTCCCGTTCTAGCAGCTGCACTTGCTGATAATGGGCAAGCAACCGCTGGCCTGCGGGCGTGGGTGCAAGCGTGGGGTGGCGCACCAGCACCGGCTGGCCCAAGCGGACTTCCAGCGCCTTTATCCGCTGTGAAATGGCCGACTGCGAGAGGCCCATCATGTCGCCTGCCCGCTCGAAGCCGCCGCACTCCACCACGGTGGCTAGGGCATGCAGTAATTTGTAATCCACCATGGCGTTCTCTCAGTGGTTGGCTAGGGCAGTTAAGCAACACTGCCGCGATGAGTAAAGGCGCGTGAGCCAAACTGCGTAAATGAAAATCAGTCTCTTTGTTTGACTTGGCAGAGAAGTGCGTCACAATTCGCCGCCTGTGCGTAAAGGGGATGAGGTATGGAATTATTGCGAGTGGTGTTTCGCCATTACCGCTGGCCGTTTTTGGGCGCGCTGGCGCTGAGCATGATGAGCGCCGGACTGGGCGTGGGGGTGATTGCGTTCATCAACCAGCGGCTGATCGAAGCGGGTAGTGCCCTCTCTGCGCTGCCTCAATTTTTAGGGCTATTGGCGCTGCTGCTGGCGGTCACGCTGGGCACACAGCTAGCGCTCACCTTGTTGGGCCACCATTTCGTCTTCGACCTGCGCTCCCGGCTGGTGAAGCGGATTCTGGATACCGATATCGAACGGTTAGAGCAGCTAGGTAACGCCACCCTGCTGGCAAGTCTTTCCAGCGATGTTCGCAATATCACCATCGGTTTCGTTCGCCTGCCGGAGCTGGTGCAGGGCGTGGTACTCACGCTGGCCTCGGTGGCTTACCTTGCGTGGCTCTCACCGCAGATGGTGGTGATTACCGTGCTCTGGATGGCCTTCACCATGGGCGTTGGCTGGGTGCTGGTGTCGAAGGTGTATCGCCACTTTCATCAGGTGCGCGAAAGCGAGGATCGGCTGTATAAGGATTATCAATCGGCGATAGAAGGCCGCAAAGAGCTGGCGCTTAACCGTGACCGCGCACGGCGCTTTTTTGATGAATCCTACACGGAGAACGCCAAAGCGTACCGTCATCATATTATTCGCGCAGACACCTACCACCTCAGCGCCAATAACTGGTCCAACATCATGATGCTGGGCGCCATTGGCGTGGTGTTTTTCATGGCCAACGTGCTGGGGTGGGCAAGTCCTGCGGTGGCGGCCACTTTTGCTTTGACCCTGCTGTTTTTACGCACGCCCTTGATTCAGGCCGTGGGGGCATGGCCTACACTGATCAGCGCCCAGGTGGCGTTCGATAAACTGGCCAGCCTGGCGTTGGCCGAGTACCAGCCGGGCTTCGAGGTGGAGGACCGCTTCCACGATTGGCAGCGCTTGACGCTCACCAACGTGGTGTATCGCTACACGCCATCCTCCGGGGGTGAAGGCTTCCAGGTGGGGCCGCTCAATCTTACGCTGGCGCGTGGCGAGCAGGTGTTTCTGATTGGCGGCAACGGCAGCGGAAAATCGACGCTGGCGCGCCTGCTGTCAGGGTTGTACCGCCCGCAAAGTGGCCAAATCAGCGTGGATGGCAAGGAGCTTGGCCCACCAGAGTGGGCGGCGTTTCGGGCGCGCTTTGCCAGCGTCTTTACCGATTTCCACCAGTTCGACCAAGCCATGGGGCCGGGTGGCCGCGTGGCCGACCCCGCGCTGGTCACGACCTGGCTCGAGCGGCTGCAAATGCACCAGAAGCTGGAGTGGCAGGCTGATCGCGTGGTGAATACACAGCTCTCGCAAGGGCAACGCAAGCGTTTGGCACTGCTGCTGGCGATTGCCGAGGAGCGGGATATTCTGCTGCTGGACGAGTGGGCGGCCGACCAAGACCCGCAGTTCAGGCGGCTGTTTTACCGCGAGCTGTTACCCCATTTGAAAGCGATGGGCAAAACCGTGTTTGCCATTAGCCATGACGACAGCTACTTCGTCCATGCGGATCGTTTACTGGAAATGTCCAAGGGGCAGCTGAGTGAGCTGACGGGAGAGCAGCGGGCACAGGCCAGTGAAGATGCGGTGGCGCAGATCAGCTCGTAACGAGCGGCTTATCCTTTGCGACGCGCTTGGCGGTCGCACCCTTCTAGTGGGCAATTACCGCATACGTCAAACTCATCGAGCAGGTAGCGCAGGCAGCAGAGCTTGCGCACCCGCTTGACCTCTCCGCTGCCGCTGGGTTGGTACGTACGTACTGGCTCATACAACGGGTTGCGCTGTCCGTTGAGGGTGCGCGATTCCAGCAGTGCACGCGTGGCGGCCAGGGCTTCTTGGTTGACCAGCGGGTGTGCTGCCAGGGCATTGACGTAGTAATCCACGTAGCCGCCTGCGTTGCTCCAAAATACCCGTGGTGCGGCCCCGGAAATGGCCGAGAGGCGCTCGATGAGCGGGGCCCAGTGCTGCTCGATGAGCGTGGCAAAGCGAGCAGCGGTGTCCAGCGTAGTAAAACGCTCGCCTTCATGGGGTAGCCAAAGCCCTTGAGTACAGCCTCCCTCATTTTGAATCACATAGAGATCATCCAGCCCAACGGGTAGGTCGCGATTGAGCAGCAGATGAGCGGTCAGCGTGGGAACGGTAAGGGTGCTGAAGTGCCATTTCGACCAAAGCGAGGCGATGGCGCGCTTGTCTCCATTCGGGTAGCGGCTGGCGTAGCGCGCCATGTCCTCTTCGAGCAGCGCAGCATTGCGCCAGCGAGACGCCTTGATAGCCCCCTGTGGCACCGCTCCTTCGATCAATGGCGGCGTAAAATGCTCAAGCGGCCCTTGATAGCAATCAGCGAGAGACAGTGGCAAGACGGTGTCGGGTTGGCGCAAAGCGAGAGGCATAACCGAACTCCAAGACGTGATAAGCGCACGTGAGTGGAGTCTCAGCATAAGCGATAATGCTTATCAGTTGAAGAGTTAATTGAGAACGACTCTTCTTCCAGCCGTGGCGTTCATTGCGCCACGGCTATGCGGTGTCCGCCATTGGGGTGCTGCATGACCTGCATGGGTAGGCCGTAAATGGCTTCTAAGGTGGTATTTTGCATCAGGGCATCGGGCGTGCCGTGGGCCAGCAGGCGGCCACTGTGAAGCGCCATGAGTTCATCGCAATAGCGTGAGGCCATGTTAATGTCGTGAAGAACGATGATCACGCCCAGGTTCAGCTCGTCGCAGAGCTTACGAATCAGCGCCAATACTTCCATTTGGTGGGCGATATCCAGCGCCGCGAGCGGCTCATCCAACAGTAGAAAGCGGCTGCCCTGGGCAATCAGCATGGCCAGCCATACCCGCTGGCGCTCTCCGCCCGAGAGCGTATCCACTAAGCGGTCAGCGAAGGCTTCCGTGTGGGTGAGGGCAATCGCCCGCTCGATCGCCTTTTTGTCTTTTTGATTATGGCGACCCAGTAGACCGTGCCAGGGGTAACGCCCAAACGCCACCAATTCACGGCCAGTGAGGTTTTCGGCGCTAGGTAGATGCTGGGGCAGGTAGGCGACCTGGCGGGCAAACTCGCGATGCCCCCACGCCTGTAAAGGGCGTTCATCAAAGTGAATTTCGCCTTCACTGACGGGCTGCTGCTGGGCCAGCAGCTTGATCAGCGTCGATTTTCCAGAGCCATTATGGCCAATCAGACCATACACCTTGCCTTCTTCAAAGGTGTGGTGAATCGGTTGAAGAAGGGGCTTGCCGTTGATGGCGAAGGTGGCACCCTGAACGTTAAACATGCGTCACTCCTGACCAAGCGGGCATTGAGCAAATGAATGATATATTGTATCGCTAATAGTTATCATTTAGAAATTTTCCGTGACCGGCCGCCTATAATGGCCATGACGATATGCCCGGCCACCAGCAGAAGCAGTAGCCAAGAGAGCGGACTGTGCAGCAGGTCGGCAGGGAGCATGAGCGCCGGAATATCGTTCTCTGCACCAGGAATCAGCTCCCAGCCATACGCCTTGAGTGGCCAGCCGCCAGCGTATTGTCTGATTAAGCCAAGGCTGGCAATCAGCATTAACAGGGCATAAAACGCCCCATGCACGATGCGCGCCAGTTGGCCACGTAGCGTTTTCGGTGGCTGCGGCCGCTGATGACGCTGGCTATACCACCAAAGTAATCGCCCTAAAGTGATGACCATTAGCAGTAGTCCGATCGCACCGTGTGGCGCTAGCCGTGACAGCATTAACGTCACGCTCGTTTCGCCCAACACACGCCACATGGCCACGACGAAAAACTGGGTGAGTACCAACAGCGCCGTGAGCCAGTGAAACGAGCGGCTGACCAGGCCGTAGCGAAAGGGCGTATCTCGCCATGTGTTGGGCAAGGCGGCAGAGTTTGACACTGCTTTCAACATAATGAGGCTCATGAGTCTGGGCGTTGGACAAGATTGTAGTGTGAATACTTATCATTTAGAATCTCGCCCTTTGATTTATTTTCTGCTTTCTCGATTGCCAAGGTCACGCCCATGACAATGCCTGCCCGTGCTTCCGCTGTCCTCGTTGACGGGATATTGTCATGCACCTGATGCGTCGCCGTTCTCCCGCTCCTATCTGCTTACTGCTGAGCTTGCCGTTGATGGTATTGCTGTGGCTGAGCTTGCAGCAGCAGGGCGGTATCGCGCAGAGCGCACAGGCGCTGTTGTCTCCCACGTTCGATAACGTCGATGAGCTGCTGCTGCACTTCGCTTGGTGGCCGCGCTTTACCATTGCGCTATTAGCCGGTGGCGGTCTAGCGCTGGCTGGGGTGCTGATGCAACAGGTGCTCCGTAACCCGCTGGCATCGCCCACCACCTTGGGCGTGGCGTCGGGCGCCAACTTGGCGCTGATGGCGGTGACGCTATTGGCCCCCGGCATGCTTGCGATAGGCAGTGAGTGGATTGCGCTGCTAGGTGGCGCTGCCGCTATGGGGCTGGTGTTTGCACTCTCGTGGCGGCGTGGATTGGCGCCCATCGCGGTGGTGCTGGCGGGGTTGGTGGTCAATCTGTATCTGGGCGCGCTCTCTACAGCCTTGCTGTTGTTCAATCATGAAACCCTGGCGGGGCTGCTGATTTGGGGGGCAGGCTCTCTGGCGCAGAATGGCTGGGATGGCGTGGCGTCACTGGCGCCACGACTGGCTCTTTGCGGTTTGGCCGCGTGGCTGTTGCTTCGCCCTTTAGCCGTGTTAGAGCTTGACGACGCCAGCGCCAAAAGCCTGGGGATTTCGCTCAAGCATTTGCGCTTTGCCGGGTTAGGGCTGGCGGTCTTCCTCACCGGTAGCGTGGTGAGCGTGGTCGGGATCATCGGCTTCATAGGGTTAGCGGCTCCCAATATCGTCCGTATGGCGGGAGCACGCACATTGCGCGCGCGCATACTTTGGTCGACGTTATTAGGCGCTGTGCTGCTGGCCACCACGGATCTCTTGCTGCAGCGCTTTTCCGGCATGGTAGCGACGCTAATTCCCACCGGGGCCGTGACCGGAGCGTTAGGCGCGCCACTACTCATGTGGTTGATTCCCCGCCTTAAGCTGCAGGGGGACCGTCCGCCCCAGGCATCTGGGGTGGTGATCACGCGTCACGCTGCGCCCCACCGTTTAATCACAGGGCTACTGCTGGCGCTGGTGGCGGCCATGGTGGTGGGCCATTTAGTGGGGCAAGGGGCCAACGGCTGGAGCATCATCGCCCCGACGAATTGGGGGGTGATTGAGTGGCGCTTTCCGCGCGTAATGGCGGCAGCGGCTAGCGGTTTGATGCTGGCAATAGCGGGGACCATTCTTCAACGCCTTTCGGCCAACCCCATGGCGAGCCCCGAAGTGTTGGGTATTAGCGGTGGCTGTGCTATTGCGCTGATCTTGGGTATTTATCTACTCCCTGCCCCCAGTCATGCACTATTAGTGGCGATAGGAACGCTAGGGGCACTGGCGACGCTACTAGTATTGGTAATGCTCAATCGTAAAAGTGGTTTCGTACCGGAGCGGCTCCTGCTCAGCGGTGTGGCGATTAGCGCGCTGTTCGATGCGGTGCGCAGTGTGCTACTGGCAGGTGGTGATCCGCGCGGACAGCAAGTCATCGCCTGGCTGGCAGGCTCTACCTATTACGTGGAGGTGGGTAGTGCGCTGCTCGTGGGAGGAATCGCAGCGGCACTAGCGCTGATATCGCTGCCGTTCACTCGCTGGTTAGACATCATGCCGATGGGCGCCGCTACCGCGCGTTCACTGGGCATTGGCTTAAACCATGCGCGCCTAGCGCTACTGCTGCTGGTCGCTCTGCTCACCGCCTGCGCCACCCTGGTGGTGGGGCCGCTCTCCTTCATTGGCTTATTAGCCCCGCACATGGCTCGGCTACTGGGCTTCTCCCGCGCCCGCCAGCACTTAGTAGGCGCTGCCTTGATCGGTATGTTGTTGATGGTATTGGCCGACTGGGTGGGCCGCCAGATCATGTTCCCTTATGAGATTCCGGCAGGCTTAGTAGCATCGTTGCTGGGCGGTGCCTACTTCATGTGGGGGCTGCGGCGGTTATGAGCACGTAGTCTCGGCATTTATGAATTTTGCTAATGCATCATTAGCAAGATGATTTTTGTTTATGTGTGCTCTCCCTTACCCTAGCGCCATCTTTACTCAAGCATAAGGCGAACGGCAATGTGGGAAAGCTACCTAACGGGGTTAGTGGTGTGTGGCGGCATCATCATGGCGATTGGGGCGCAGAACGCTTACGTGCTGGGGCTGGCCGTTCGCCGCGAATACCACTGGTGGTCGGCGGGGCTGTGCATGAGTGCGGATGTCGTGCTACTGACGGCCGGCATGTTTGGTGCCAGCGCATTTTTGCTCACCATGCCGAGCGCCATGGAAGCCATGCGCTGGGTGGGCGTGCTGTTCTTGAGTTGGCTGGCGGCACAAGCGCTATGGCGTGCAGTCAGCGGCCGTGAAGGCTTGAAAGTCAACGGCGTCAAAGCCCGCAGCCTGCGCAGTGTGCTGCTGGCGACACTAGCGGTGACGGTGCTCAACCCGCAGGTCTACCTCGATACGCTGCTGCTGATTCCCGCTATTGGTGCCCAGCAGGAGAGTGCTGGCGTGTTCGTCGCGGGGGCGTCGACAGCGTCGATTCTCTGGTTCAGCCTGTTGGCCTGGGGCGGGGCGGCGCTATCGCCATGGCTCTCCCGTCCCGGCGCATGGCGCACCATCGATGGGCTGATCGGCCTGATGATGGCGGCCATCGCAGTGCACCTTGCGTTCGACTCGGTACTGTTTTAAGCAACGTGTTTAAGCAACGTGCAAGAAACGCATCCTCCGGCTACGCCTGATCGAAGTAGCGCTGGACGATGGTCAGCACTTGTTCGATATCGTCGTCGCTAATGTCTCGATGCACGACCATGCGCGTAGCGTAAAGAAGTTCTATCAGCACGCCATTCGCCTTGAGCCACTTAGCCAACGGCGCGACATGCGCTGGGTCGATGCGCACGAATACCATATTGGTGGCCTGGGAGGTCACCTCGATGGCGGAAAAGGCTGCCAAACCTTCGGCCAAGCGTGCCGCACGACGGTGGTCGTGAGCCAAATCTGCCACTTGGTGATCCAGGGCGTGCTGGCAGGCGGCGGCGATGAGGCCTGCTTGGCGCATACCGCCACCCACGACCTTTCGCCAACGTCGAGCCCGGTCGATCAATGCCTGAGAGCCCACCAGTGCCGAGCCCATGGGCGTGCCTAACCCCTTCGAGAAGCATAGCGACACGCTGTCGAAAGGCTGACAAAGCTGTTTGAGAGAGGTGTCCGTGGCCACGGCGGCATTGAATAGCCGGGCACCGTCTAGGTGGGTAGCCAGACCATGTTCTCGGGCCAGCGCGGTGGCCTGCTGCACGTACTCGGCAGGCAGTACCTTGCCACCTATGGTGTTCTCCAGCGCCAAGAGTCGAGTACGGGCAAAGTGGAAGTCATCGGCCTTGACGGCGGCGGCGATTTTGTCGAGAGGCAGGCTGCCGTCTGGGGCGTTTTCGATCGGCTGGGGTTGAATGCTGCCCAATACCGCGGCACCGCCCCCTTCGTAGCGATAGGTATGGGCGTTCTGGCCGACGATGTACTCATCACCCCGCTCGCAGTGGGCCATCAAAGCCACCAGGTTGCTCTGGGTGCCGCTGGGGAACAGCAGCGCCGCTTCTTTACCCGCACGCTCGGCCAGCGTGGCTTGAAAGGCGTTCACCGTCGGGTCGTCGCCCCATACGTCGTCGCCCAGCGGGGCCGCCATCATGGCGTCTCGCATGGCGGCGGTAGGGCGTGTCACCGTATCGCTTCTTAAATCAATCTTCATGGAACGACTCCTGGTTGAGGCAGAGACAGGGCACGCTGCCAATCATCCACTATGGTTAATGGGTGCGACACCCAACGTTTATCTGCCCGGTCTGACCGTGTGGCAATCCAGCATAGGCAATAAGATGGATCTTAAAAGTGGTTATCCGTTCTGGACGGTAAAAAATGGATTATTGACCCCTTTTCCGCAGCTTAACCAGGATTTGCAAGCGGAAACAGTGATTATTGGCGGCGGTATTACCGGTGCTTTGATCGCCGACGAGCTAAGCCGCCACGGCCATCGCGTCGTAGTGCTCGAGAGGCGTGATGTAGGGTGGGGAAGCTCTGCGGCCAGTACGGCGCTACTGCAGTATGAAATCGACACCCATATGGTGCATTTGGCCGAGCAGTACGGTGAGGCCAATGCCGTGATGGCCTATCGAAGCTGCGCCGAGGCGATTGTCTCGCTAGAGCGCTTGGCTGCCGAGTTGGGTAATGTCGCTTTCAGTCGCCAGAAGAGCCTCTACTTCGCGAGCCAAGAAGCGGATGTCGACGCGTTGAAGGCTGAGCTTGCGATGCGCAAGCGCTTCGGCTTCGATGTCGCTTGGCTGGAACAGCGTGCGATTGAGGCTGACTACGGCTTTTCAGCGCCAGGGGCGATCCTGTCCTCGTTGGCCGCCCGTATCGACCCATACCGCATGGCATATCACTTACTGGAAAACGTCGTCCGTCGGGGCAGCCAAGTGTTCGATCGCACCCAGGTGGAGCAGCTGATAACTGATGACGACGGCGTCAACGTTCGGCTTCGTAATGGGGCTACGCTGCGTTGCCAACAGGTCATTATCGCTTCTGGGTACGAAAGCCAAACGTGGTTGCCAGCGCCAGTGGCTGCCAATCGTAGTAGCTATGCGTTTGTGACCGACCCCTTGCCTAGCGAGGTATTGGGCAAGCTGGGACACACGCTGGTGTGGGAGTCCGCACGACCGTATCTCTACCTGCGTTCCACGCAAGAAGGGCGGTTATTGATCGGCGGAGAGGATGACGATGAAGACATTGCCGAGCGTCGGGACGCACGGGTGATGGAAAAAGCGCGAACGCTGGCGGCCAAGGTAGAAACACTGTGGCCTGACCTTGAGATCAATCCGACGTTTTGCTGGGGTGGCACGTTCGCGGAAACCGACGACGGTTTGCCCTATTTCGGGCCTCACGAGGCGCTAGGTCCTCGAGTGCATTTCGCCATGGCCTACGGCGGTAACGGCATCACGTATAGCATGATAGGTGCCCAACTGCTGCGTGCACTGATCGAAGGTCGCGAGCACCCCCTTGGGGCGTTGTTCTCCTTTCAGCGAGAGCCTTCGATGGCGTCAACGCGCCGTTAATAAAACGCTACACTACGAGGGCTAACACACCCAGTTGCGTCAATCCTGTCGTTAAAATGACTGACCTGCCACATTGCCCGTGTGATGGCATTGTCTCGTTTGAGGAATTAAGAGAGTGTCGACCATGAGTCCCGCTTTGTTCCTTCGTGCCCTGGAGCGCAATGATTTGCGCTTCGTCCATGAACTCAATAACAACCAGAGCATCATGTCGTACTGGTTCGAGGAGCCTTACGAATCTTTCGATGAACTCGAAGAGCTGTACAACAAGCATATACACGACAACGCCGAACGGCGTTTCGTAGCCGAAGACAGCGCCGGTAACGCGATTGGTTTGGTGGAACTGATCGAAATCGACTACATCCACCGCAGCGCCGAGTTTCAGATCATCATTACCCCAGAGCACCAGGGCAAAGGGTTCGCACGCTCACTGATTCGCCAAGCGCTGCACTACTCCTTCACGATTTTGAATCTGCACAAGGTCTACTTGATCGTAGCGGTACAGAACGTCAAAGCGATCCATCTCTACGAGGAGAGCGGGTTCATCGAAGAGGGCCACTTGGTACAGGAATTCTTCATCAACGGCCAATACCGTGACGTCAAACGTATGTATATCCTGCAGGAGACGTATCTGGCGCAGTTGGATCAGCAGCCCATTGACGAGGGCGGTTGGGAGTCATGACACCCCACGTCTTGGTCGTTTGCCAAAGGCGCTGACCAAGACGTAGTCAGTGCCTTACTGCTGGCGCATATAGGCAGCGAGGGCGTCGAACGCGGCGCGTTGCTGCTGCGCGCGTTTTGCCCAGACTTCCATGACGTCGACTTCCATGGCCGCATTATGAGTAATGGCATCCTTCATGGCGAACACTCCTGGTGCAGAGGTAGAGGAATCGTTTTTGTTATACGCAGCTTGCTTTGTGCAGTGCAGTAAGATAGCTGTGATATGAATATTAGGCGCTTTTGCAGAGCGTTTCTAGTCCAAAAGATGTAAGTGATTTGCCATGTCGCGTAAGAGATAGCTTACAAAAAGGGGCGTCAATACGAAGATGCTTGTTAGATCATTGAATGGAAAAGGTTTTCATAATATAAAAAAGCCGACACGCTGTGTCGGCTTTGCAGGTTATCTTTTCGTCTAAGTAGGCAAATACAGGCGCATAAGCGCTGGCTATCCGTAAAAATCGGCGATGGCATCGTTGGCGGCGCGCAGCCAATACGCCTGACATTGCCAAAACGCTAGCACCTCATCGCTCACGGGTGTGATGACGCTCGAGTTGGTCATCGCAGGGTCCTCCTATAGGGCACCCTTTTCAGTGTAGACCCATTTATGCTGCGACGCAGCATGGTGCGCTACTCTCTGACCGCCCGGCAAAACTCATCGTCTCGGTCTAGGCTTGGTGGTGGACGTGCCATTTCCCCCGCGAAAGGAGTCGCACATGAGCGCAAACGTTGCTGAGATCATCGTCGAAACCCTGCAAAGCGCCGGCGCCAAGCGCTGCTATGGTGTGGTGGGCGATACGTTGAACCACTTTACGGACGCCCTACGGCAAAGTGATATCCAGTGGGTGGGCGTTCGCCACGAGGAAGTCGGTGGTTTTGCCGCCGGTGGCGAAGCCTATATGACACAGGAGCTAGCGCTCTGCGCAGGCTCCTGTGGCCCTGGTAGCCTGCACTTCGTGAACGGCTTGTTCGATGCGCATCGCAATGGTTCACCTGTCGTGCTTATCGCCTCGCAAATCGCGCTAGGCGAAACGGGCAGTCAGTTCCCGCAGGAAGTCGATCAAAGCGCTATTTTCAAGCAGTACAGCGTGTTTTGCGAAACCGTCGTCTCCGCCGAGCAGGCGCGGCGCATGGCCGCGTTAGCCGCCCAAGCGGCGCTTGCCAGAGGTGGCGTCGCGGTCCTTATCGTGCCAGGTGATGTGATGACACAAACCCCGGAGAATCAGCTGGGCTATCGCACGCACCGGTTTAGCTACTCGGTACGCCCGACGGCAGAGTCGCTAGTGCCCGCCGTCGAGCAGCTCAATAAAGGCGGCAACATCACTATTTTTGCAGGCGCTGGCTGCGACGATGCGCGGGAGCAGGTGATCGCGCTTGCCGAAAAGCTGCAAGCACCGATTGCCTGGACATCCCGGGCAAAAGATTTCATGGAGTACGACAATCCCTATCACGTGGGAATGACGGGCGTTTATGGTCTTGAGGGCGGCTACCATGCAGTGGCCGAGTGCGACACGCTGCTGTTACTCGGCTGTAATTTCGCGTTCACTCAGTTCTATCCGGAGCGCGCCACGATCATTCAGGTAGATCGAGATCCCGCACAAATTGGCAAGCGCTATCCGGTGGACGTGGGCATCGTCGGCAGTACGCGGGATACTTGCGAGGCGCTCGTTCAAGTCGTTAAGGAAAATACGCGCAGTCACTGGCTAGAGAAGTGCCGCAAGCGCTACGCCAAGTCGTTGGAAAAGTCTGCCCATGGAAGTCATGATAGCCAAGTGATCCACCCACAAGAGCTGACGTTGGCGATTGACCGTCACGCGGCAGAGAACGCACTGTTTACGGCAGACACTGGCAGTGTCAACGTATGGATGCTGCGCCATATTCGCGCCTCCCAGCAGCGCCGCACCCTCGCGAGCTTGCAGCATGGCACCATGGCCAATGCGTATCCTCAGGCATTGGGTATTCAGCTCGCGCATCCCCACCGCCAAGTCATTGCCATGTGCGGGGATGGCGGGTTAACCATGCTGATGGGGGATTTATTGACCCTGGTACAGCAGCAAATTCCGCTAAAAATCGTGGTGTATAACAACAGTTCCTTGAGCTTTGTGGAGTTAGAACAAAAAGTAGAGGGAATGCTCGATGCCTACACCGAGCTCGAAAACCCCAACTTTGGCGAGGTTGCCGCTGCCATGGGATTATGGGGCCGCCGAGTCGAGCAAGAAGACGAGCTGGACGTCGCGATTAGCCAGTGGCTCGCCCAGCCGGGGCCTGCCTTGTTGGATGTGGTGGTGAATCCCATGGAGCTGGTGATGCCCCCCAAGGTCGAGGCCGGGCAGGTCGCCTCGACCGCCCTCTACTCCGCTAAAGCCGTGTTGAGCGGGCGCATGGATGAGGTCGTTCACTTAGTCAAAAGCAACTTCTTGAAACGCTAGTGGGTTATCGCATGCTATGTTGGCAGTGGCGCATGACACACTGACAATATCAAGAGCAATGCTATGACGCTAACGCCAGCTATTCATCACTATGACCGTTGGGTGAGTACCCCCAACGGTCGTTTATTTACGCGCACTTGGGAACCAGATCGCATACGGTCAGAGGTTCCTATCCTACTGTTTCACGACTCTCTCGGATGCGTGGATTTGTGGCGCAACTTCCCCGAAGCATTATGCGCAGCAACGCGGCAACGGGTCATTGCCTATGACCGGCTCGGCTTTGGCCGCTCCGATGCATCTTCAACACCATTGCCGCTCAGTTTTATCGACGATGAAGCGAGGGGCAACTTTGCGGCCATCTGTCATGCGCTACAGGTGACTCGCTTTATTGCGTTAGGCCATAGCGTGGGTGGCTGTATGGCCGTGCACTGCGCCGGATATTATTTTTCGCAGTGCCAGGGGCTCGTCACTATCGCCGCCCAAGCGTTCAATGAAAATCGCACGCGACAAGGGATCGAAGAGGCAAAAGCGACGTTTCAGACGCCGGAACAGTTCGCTAAGCTGGTCAAGTACCACGGCAACAAAGCCCGTTGGGTGTTCGATGCCTGGACGGATACTTGGCTAAGCCCCGAATTTGCGGCGTGGTCCCTCACTCCTGCGCTTGAACGTGTGCGGTGCCCTACGCTCGTGCTGCATGGCGAGAAGGATGAATACGGCTCTCACCGTCAGCCTGAACGCATTGCCCGCTACACCCAAGGCCCCGCCCACTGCGAAATGTTACCCGGCATCGGTCATGTGCCACACCGGGAGGCCGAAGCCGTCGTGGTGGAGTTCATCCGTCAGTTTATTTTTCGCCTTGACGATTGACGACCCGATACCAAGCCCATGTAGGCACCACGTGAGACGTTCTATGCGTTTAAGAGTCTTATCCGATCTTCATTTAGAGCATTTTGATGGTCACCGCGAGCTGCCCCCTGCCGACGCGGATGTGGTGGTGCTGGCAGGGGATATTCATCGAAGAGCAGAAGGGCTGGCGTGGGCACGCCAGCAGTTTCCCGACCTGCCGATTCTTTACGTGCCGGGCAACCATGAGTTCTATGGCACCTGCATGCCGCTGCTGCGCCAAGAGTTAGCGCTGGAAGCCGCTCGGTATGATATCGAACTGCTGGATAATCGCTGCGTGACCCTAAGAGGCGTGCGCTTTTATGGCACCACGCTATGGACGGATTTCGCGCTTTATGCCGATGACCCCACACGGAACCCTGCCGATACCGAGTCTAAAGCGCTGCGTTACATGCCTGATTTTCGCATCATTACCACGGCCCCCGGCCAAGTGTTCACGCCTCAAGCCAGCCAATACATGCACCGGGAAGCACTGACGTGGCTGCAAGATGAACTCCAACAAGCTTTTGATGGCCCCCGCGTGGTGATTACACACCATGCGCCCTTACATCGCTGTATTCCAGAGCAGTACTTAGGCGATTCGTTGTCCCCAGCCTTTGCCTCCCACTTGCCGCACTTAATGGGCAAGATGGATCTCTGGATCCATGGTCACGTTCACGAGCCGGTGGATACGTGGTGCGATGGCACCCGCGTTATCGCCAACCCGGGCGGTTATCCAGAGGAGTTTTCGCCGCCGCTGTTTCGGCCTGATTGGGTGGTCACGGTAGGTGAATAAGGGCTGAAATGACGCGCTGCTCTATAACCTAGCTACACTCCTACTTGTGACGATGACAGTTGCTCATATAACCACAGGGAGTGAAAGGCCATGGAATTATTAGAAACGGTGCTAGGGCCACTTCGCGACGGCCTTTATGCCGTCATGATGCCCATCAGCAACTTTATCTGGAGCTATATCCTGGTATACCTGCTACTGGGAGCAGGCCTGCTGTTCACGATCATGACGCGCGGGATGCAGTTTCGCATGTTTCGGCACATGGCCCACGTGACCTTTACCGCGCGCGGAGCGGGAGATGGCATCAGTGGTTTTCAGGCATTCGCGACCTCCATGGCGGCGCGGGTCGGAACCGGTAATTTGGCGGGTGTCGCTCTGGCACTATGGATTGGCGGGCCGGGAGCGATTTTTTGGATGTGGGTGACGGCTCTGGTGGGGTTTGCGACCTCGTTTATCGAGTCGACGTTGGCGCAGGTGTACAAGCACCGCAACGAAGATGGGGTCTTTCGCGGCGGCCCTGCGTTCTATATCGAGCGCTGTCTGGGTTGGCGCTGGCTGGGGTCGCTGTTTGCGGTGTTCTTGATCATTGCCTACGGACTGGCATTCAATGCGGCGCAATCCAACACCATCGCCCAGGGCATGAGCGGTGCCTTTGGCATTCCTAACTGGCTGACCGGCGTGGTTATTGCGGCACTGGCAGGTGTCGTGATCTATGGCGGGTTAAAGTCGGTGGCACGCACGGCTGAGAAAATCGTACCGGTCATGGCCATTGCCTACCTGCTGGTGGCGCTATGGATTCTGTTTGCCAACCTCTCCGCCGTGCCCGACATGCTGTCGTTGATCGTGATGAGTGCCTTTGGGTTAGGCCCGGCGGTCGGTGGCGCGGCGGGTTACGCCATCAAGGCTGCCATGGAAAACGGCATCAAGCGCGGCCTCTTTTCTAACGAGGCCGGTATGGGCTCGACCCCCAATGCGGCGGCCCAGGCCACTGTGAAGCATCCAGCAGCCCAGGGGTTAGTGCAATCCTTTGGGGTGTTTGTCGATACCATCGTGATTTGTAGCTGCACGGCGGTGGTGATTCTGCTTTCCGGTGTTTATGAACGGCTGCTATCCGAGTCGCCGGGGGAGAGCATCGAGGGCATCCAGCTTACCCAAGATGCCATGGTGGATCATCTAGGGGGCTTTGGTGAGATCTTTATTGCCATTGCCATACTGTTTTTTGCCTTTACCTCGATTTTGGCCAACTTCTCCTTCTCTTCGGTAAACATCGAATACCTGTTCCGCCGCCACGCCAAAAAAGCGGTGGGCGCATTCAAGATCGTTATCATCGCCATGGTGTTGCTGGGCTCTGTCGCTGAACTCAGCGTGGTCTGGGATTTTGCCGACCTCGCCATGGGCCTGATGGCCACGACCAACCTGTTTGCCATTCTACTGATGGCGCCGATTGCGGTCTCGGTGTTGAAGGATTACGAACGTCAGCGGAGACAGGGCATCGAGGAACCGCTGTTCGACCCCGCCATACTCAAAAATCCAGAGCTGGTGGATGAGGATGTGTGGCCGGTAAAAGATGAAAAGCCGGTCGATCGGTAAGCGCGTCAAGAGCGGCCTTCGAGCCGCTCTTGACGTGTTAGGGGTTAGCTAGCAGGTTTCTCTACCAACAGCCCACAAGAGGGCGCCGCCCAGCGGTTGTCGGCAGTAAAGACCACGTCGCACACCACGGGCGAATAGTCGCGGCGTACTTCTTCGTCGATGCGCTGACGCAGCGCGTCCTGTTTCGCCAGTGTCGCTTCGGGGAGGCCCTTGGGCAGCACCACATGGACGATGACGTAGAGCAGGCGGCCGGGGCGCACCATACGCACGCGCACTTCCAGGGTGTCGATATCGGCAAGGCCACGGGCAACGGCTTGGCGCACCGGTTCGGCGACGGCTTCTTCCGGAGTTTTGTTGAGCAGCTCTCTTAGCGCTTGCGATGCCATGCGCACGGGGACCCCCAGGCAGAGGACGACGACCGCAATGACCAAGACCGAATCGATGTAGGGAAGAACAGTCCGCCAGCCGAGACGATCAAACAGCATCACTAGGCAAAAAGCCGCCAGTACGGCCCCTGAAATCACGCTATTGACCAGCCAGTTTAGTTTGTCGGCGGCCACCAAGGGGCTACTGACATGGCGTTGACTACGCTGCATGACCCAGGCAGTGAGCGAGCAAGCGGCGGTCGCAAACAGCGCATACATTACCGCAAGCCCTGCAGAAATCTCCCGCCCACCCGTCAGCAAAGCGGCCACGGCATCTACCAGCGCGAAGATGGATACCCCCAAAATCAGCAAACCTTTGCATAAATTAACCAGCGACTCGAAGTAGCTGTAACCAAAGGGGTACGACTCGCTATCTGGGCGACTGGCCAGCTTGCTGACCTTGATGGTCACCAGCGCTACGCTAAAGTAGATAAGATTGAACAAGCCGTCCAATAGGATGGCTTGGGAGTTCGAGGCCAAGGTGGCCACAATACCGGCACAGCCAATCAGCAGTGCCATGAAGGCGGAAAAGGCCAAGGTACTGGATTCTGTCTTCACGAACGTATGGCTCCCATGCCTACCGAATCAAGAGGCTGGCAAGCATAGCAATATCACGCTAGGGAATGTCAGTGATTTATGCCCCGCCATGAGCTTACCCCTGCACTGCACCCAAGGAGGGATGTGGAGATGCGCCATGTCAAAGACGTAACCTTCCATTTGTTAACGCACGAAGATGCGGTTGAGCTGCTGCAGTTCGAGCGCGCAGAGCGTGCGTGGTTCGAGCAGCATATCGAGGCCAGGCCCGAGTGCTTTTACACCTTACAAGGGGTGGCTAAACACATCATCGATTGTTTAGCACTCAATGCGCACCGCAAGATGCATCCGCTCATCATTCGCCAGCGAGGTGTCATCGTGGGACGCGCTAACCTACGTAACATTGCCGATGATCATGCCTGGGTGGGATATCGGATTGCGCAGGGTGCCGGTGGTCGGGGGGTGGCGCAGAGCGCACTTAAACACCTGCTGACGGAGGCGCGTTGCGTGTACGGTGTTACGCAGTTGGAAGCCGTCGTGGCGGTGGACAACGCAGCTTCCCAACGTGTCCTGGCAAAAGGTGGATTTACCGCCCAGAAGCGATTGCCTGGCTACTCCAGGGTAAGTGGAGCGCCTAGAGATTGCTGGATATTCGAGTACTCACCTGCCTTGTCCCATGGTTTGGCAGCTAATAACACGTTGTACTAGCCTTGAATGACGTTTTCCGTAAACGCCAAACCAGGAGGTTGATGCGATGCCATTTCTGAATGCAGGCACCGAGCAGGGCACACCGGTCGAGATTTATTACGAGGTTCACGGGGCAGGTAAACCGGTCGTACTGATCCACGGTTGGCCATTGAGTGGGCGCTCCTGGGAGAAGCAGGTACCCGCGTTGGTGGAAGCAGGCTATAAAGTGGTGACCTATGACCGCCGTGGCTTTGGCCGCTCGACGCAAGCGGATGGTGGTTACGATTACGATACACTCGCCTCGGATCTCAAAAAGCTGCTGGACGTGCTGGATCTCAACGATGCGACCCTGGTGGGCTTTTCCATGGGGGGCGGCGAAGTCGCGCGCTATTTGTCGAGCTACGGCACCGAGCGTGTCAGTAAAGCGGTGCTGGCTGCGGCGGTGCCGCCTTATCTGTATAAAACCGACGATAACCCGGAAGGCGGGCTGGACGATGCCACCATCGACCAGTTCCTGCAGGGGGTGCAAGGCGACCGTATCGCGTTCTTGGACGATTTCACCAAGAATTTCTTTACCGCCAACGACAACAGCGACCTGATCAGCGAGCCGAACCGGCTTTACCACCGCGATATCGCGGCGTTCGCCTCGCCTAAGGCGACGTACGACTGTATCAAGGCGTTTAGCTACACCGATTTTCGCCAGGATTTACCCAAGATCGACATTCCGGCGCTGGTCTTACACGGGGATGCTGACGGCATCGTTCCATTTGAAGTGAGCGGCAAACGCGCCGCTGAGCTGCTACCCAACGCGTCGCTAGAGGTGATCGAGGGCGGCCCACACGGGCTGAACGCCACCCATCCCGAGGCATTCAACCAGGCGCTGATCCGGTTTTTGGATCAATAAAGAGCGTCCCTCTCAAACAGCCGCGCCGCCTGGAAAGGCGGTGCGGCTGTTTGCATGGCAGGGTGGCGCTGTAGAAGCATGCGTTTGGCTAGCCTTCCACCCACACCTTATCTCCCTTGAAAGCGACGCGCCAAGTGCGCAGCTTTACCTCATCTTCTTCCAGGCATTGGCCATCCTCTAGGCGGAAGTGCTGTTTGTAGAGTGGCGAGGCCACGACGGGACTGCCTTTGATATCGCCGACGATGCCACGGGCAATCACATGGGCCTTCGAGAAAGGGTCGAAGTGATCCAGGGCATAGAGCTCTTGGGCGTGGCCGGGCAGATAGAACAGCGCCACTTGGGCTGGGCCTGCCGATGTCGTCAGCCATGCGGCGACGCCGGAAAACGCCACGAGGTCTGCTTTGGTGCAGAGCGGTTGCCAAGTAGCGTTGCGGTTCGTTGGTTTGAGTGCGGTGGCGGTCATGGTCATCCTCGATTCGGTGGTCACTGGATTACGCAGGGCGGAGCTGGCCGCGCTCCGACGTCATGATGATGGAGGGGTCGGGCCGCGTATCGTTGACGAAACTTCTAAAGCGCTTGAGCTTTTCGGGGTCGCTGATGGCGTTGGCCCACTCACATTGGTAGCTCTCCACCACGTGCTGCATTTGACGCTCCAGCTCGTCACCTAGGCCTAGGCTATCCTCCAGAATCACTTCTTTGAGGTAGTCGAGGCCACCTTCCAGGTTTTCCCGCCATACCGAGGTGCGCTGTAAGCGGTCGGCCGTACGCACGTAGAACATCAAAAAGCGGTCGATGGTGCGGTAGAGCTGCTCGTCATCCAAATCGGTGGCGAAGAGTTCCGCATGGCGCGGGCGCATGCCGCCGTTGCCGCACACGTAGAGGTTCCAGCCGTTTTCGGTGGCGATGATGCCGATGTCTTTGCTCTGCGCTTCGGCGCACTCCCGGGTACAGCCGGAAACGCCAAACTTGATCTTGTGCGGGGCACGCAGGCCCTTGTAGCGGTTCTCCAATTGAATCGCCATGCCCACGCTGTCCTGCACGCCGTAGCGACACCAGGTACTGCCGACGCAAGATTTCACGGTGCGCAGCGATTTGCCGTAAGCGTGGCCCGTCTCGAAGCCCGCCTCGATCAGTTCGCCCCAAATGGCCGGCAGGTCTTCCAGCCGCGCGCCGAACAGGTCGATGCGCTGCCCGCCGGTAATCTTGGTGTAGAGCTGATATTTCTGGGCCACCTGCCCGAGAACGACCAGTTTATCCGGGGTGATTTCACCGCCGGCAATGCGCGGCACCACCGAATAGGTGCCGTTTTTCTGCATATTGGCCATGAAGGTGTCGTTGGTATCCTGCAGCGGCACGTGGGCGGCATCGGTGATCGGCTCGTTGAAGCAGGAGGCGAGAATCGAGGCCACCGCCGGTTTGCAGATATCGCAGCCTAGTTGGTGCGTCTCGGCGTTGCCGTGCTTCTCCATCAGCTCGCTGAACGTCTTGATGCCTTCGACACGCACGATGTCGTAAAGCCCTTGGCGGGTATGGGCGAAGTGCTCGCAGATCGATGTATCCACCTCGACGCCGCGGGCCTCCAGTTCGTGGTCCACCACGCTTTTGAGCAGCGCCGCGCAGCCGCCGCAGCCGGTGCTGGCTTTGGTCGCGCCTTTGACGCTGCCAAGATACGCCGCGCCCGCGTCGATGGCGCTGCAGATGCTGCCTTTGGTCACGTTGTGGCAGGAGCAAATCATCGCCGTGTCCGGCAGGGCATCCGGCCCCAGGGCTGGGGCGGCACCGCTTTGTTGCGGCAAAATGAGCGATGCGGGTTCCTTAGGCAGCTCGATACCGTTGGCGTAGTACTGCAGCAGCGTGTCATACACACTGTTATCGCCTACCAGCATGGCGCCCAGCAGTTTCTTACCGTCGCCCGTGACGACCAGTTTGCGGTAGACCTGGGTGAGCGGGTCGAGGTAGCGGAACATGCGGGCGCCAGGGTGTTGGTTGCCGTGGGCATCGCCAATGGAGCCGACATCCACACCCAGCAGCTTGAGTTTGGTGCTCATGTCGGCACCGCTAAAACGGTCATCGCCCCCCGTTAGCGTGGCGACGGCCGTTTTGGCCATTTGGTAGCCAGGGGCGACGAGGCCGAAGATACTCTGATTCCACAGCGCTACCTCGCCAATGGCAAGGATGTTCGGGTCGCTGGTGCGGCACTGGTCGTCGATCACCACGCCGCCGCGTTCGCCGATGCTCAAACCGCACTCTCGGGCGAGGCTGTCTTGCGGGCGAATACCGGCGGAGAAGACGATCAGGTCGGTTTCCAGCACCTTGTCGTCTTGGAAGACCATGCGTAGGCGGCTGGTGTCGCCGGGTTCGATACGTTGAGTCGCACGCTCGGTGAGGACCTGAACGCCCAGGGCTTCGATTTTCTCTCTGAGCAGCTCGCCGCCTTCGCTATCCACTTGCATGGGCATCAAACGCGGGGCGAATTCCACCACGGCGGTGTCCAGGTTCAGTCCGCGCAGCGCGTTGGCGGCTTCCAGGCCGAGCAAGCCGCCACCGACCACCACGCCGTTGGTGGCGTTTTTGGCCGCTGCCTGAATGGCATCCAGATCATCCAGGGTGCGGTAGACCAAACAGCCGTCGCTGTCGTTGCCGGGAATGGGCGGTACGAAGGGAAAAGAGCCGGTGGCCAGCACGAGCTGGTTATAGGCGTAGTGGCCTTGTTCGGTCACCACCCGCTGCTGTTCGCGATCGATCGAGGTGACCGCTTCGCCGCTGCGTAGTCGAATGCCGTGGCTGCGGTAGTAATCGGCATCACACAGGGCCAGCGACTGTGCGTCGCGCCCGCTAAAGTACTCGGATAGATGCACCCGGTCGTAAGCGCGATGGCGCTCTTCGCCAAAGATAGTGACGTCAAACCCGGCCAGCGCGCCGCTTTCCACCAGCTGTTCGGCAAAATGGTGGCCGACCATGCCGTTACCTACAATGATCAGCGTTTGTTTGTTGGAAGACGTAGTGGGAGTAGACATTGTGTGATTCACCATAGCTAAGCCGCCTCACGGGGGAGAGATAAAGAGGGTGACGAGGTGTCGAGATGCGCATCGAGCGCCGTTTGGGCATCGGTGGCGCCAAACAGAAGCAGGTGGCGGCACGCGGTTAAATCGGTCGCGGCCAGCGCCTGCTCGAAGTACCAGGGGCCGTGGCGGGTATCGCCATACAGCACCGCGCCGACGAGGCGGCCTTGCTGGAGCAGTAAGCGGCAGTAGTCGCCGGTTTCTGGGTCTTGGTAGCGAAGTTCTTCGTGCTTGGCGGCGGCCTCGGTGGGGCCAAAGGCAAACAGGCTGACACCGCTGACCTTGAGTTTGGTGGCCGTGGGGGCTTCTTGATACGCCGCGGGCGTTTCACCACACAGCACGGCGGCCAGCACGTCCACCTGCCGCCAAATCGGTTCCACCAGCCCGTAAGTGTGCTGCTCGAACTGGCAGCATTCGCCTAGCGCATGGATGTGGGCGTCGGAAGTGGTCAGGTGGCCGTCCACGACGATGGCGCGATCGCAGACGAGTCCACTCTGCTGTCCTAGCTCCGCATTCGGGGTAATGCCCGCCGCCACGATGATGCTATCGGCAGGAAGCTTTCGGCCATCGCTCAGGGTGACCGACTGCACCTGTCCTCGACCGTTATCTTCCAAGGCGGCGAGCGATGCGCCGGTTTCAATGAGGATGCCGCGTTCGCGCAGCGTGGCTTCCAGCAACTGAGCGGCGGTGGTGTCTAGCTGACGGTTCATCAACCGATGACTGCGCTGCAAAACGCTGACGGTGAGCGCGCGTCCGCCCCGTTTGCGCAGCCCTTCGGCGGCTTCCAGCCCAAGCAAGCCGCCGCCAATCACCACGGCGTTGCCGCCTTGCCGAGCAATGGCTTCCAAGGCGCTGACGTCGCGCAGGTCGCGAAACGTGTGAACACCGTCGAGCGTGATGCCGGGCACCGCTGGCAGCGCGGGGCGCGAGCCAGTGGCCAAGACCAAGCGGTCATAGCGTAACGTGTTGCCGCGATGTGTGATGAGCAGGCGGCGTTCGCGGTCGATGGCGGTCACGCGGTCGCCAAGTATCAGCGTGACGTCGTTATCGGCGTACCAGGAGGCGTCTTGCAGAGTGAGCGCCTCGGGCGCCAGTTCGCCTGCCAATAAAGGGGAGAGCAAAATACGGTTATAGGCAGGCACCGGCTCCTCACCCACCACCGTAATGCGGTGGGGGCGCTGGGGATGTCGAACCAGCGCGTCGAGCAGTCGCTGGCTCGCCATGCCGTTACCGATGATGACGAGGTGGTCTGTCTGTGAGCACCGGGAAGCGATTTCCATGGGTAGCTCCTTTGGTTGAAGCATCATGTTCAGCAAATAAAAACGCCCCTGGCACAGCCCTCTCAAGAAGGGAGTGTCAGGGGCGTCGTTGCCCGTTGGCGTCGTCGATAACGCGCAGCAACCGCCGTTGGTTGCCGAACTGTCTTATCCTAGTGGTCAGCAAAAAGCCCGCCAGCTCTTGCCGCAGGTGGATTTAATTCAGCTTAATCAGCGTATTAAGCGTTTTTGAGGATTCGGTGGGCCGCGCATAGTTGAGTGGGCGTGCCCTACTTTGGTGCTTGAGCGACGATTCATGCACCCCCTTTAGCCGCTTATTCGACAAAGAGCATTCCTTTAGCGAGTAATGAAAATACAAGCATGTTTATAAGTTATTGTTTTTATAATATTTAATGGTTTTAAGGCCGAGTGGGCGCAGGGTTTGCATTTGTTCAAGTAACAAGGAACAACGGCTCAGTGCAGGGTCTTTGCTCATAACGATCACAACCATAAATTGCGTCGAACAATACCAACGGCAGCAAATCACTGATGAGTACGGCACCGGGTAAATGGTGCCCCTGAGACAACGGCGTCCAGGCAGGCTTCTTTTGAAGCTGGCTTGGGCGCTTTTTGCTTTTTAACGCGGGAGGAAACTGCCATGCCACAGGTCAATCGGCTCGCCCGAACCACCTGCCCCTACTGCGGCGTCGGCTGCGGCGTGACTGCAACGCTTGAAAGCGGCCAGCTCATTGCCGTCGAGGGGGACCGCGAGCACCCAGCCAACTACGGCCGCCTATGTGTGAAAGGCACCGCGCTGCACGAAACGCTCGGCGCACAGGGGCGCTTGCTGATGCCCCGCGTGGATGGACAGGAGGTCTCCTGGGAGCAAGCACTCACCGTCACCGCCGAACGCTTGCAGGCCCAGCGCACTGCCCATGGCCCGCAGACGGTGGCGGCGTACTTATCCGGCCAGCTGCTGACCGAAGATTATTACGTCGCCAACAAGCTGTTCAAAGGTTTCTTGGGCACCCCGCATTTGGATACCAACTCGCGGCTCTGCATGGCGTCCGCCGTGGCGGGCTATAAACGCGCCTTTGGGGCCGATGCGGTACCCTGCAGCTATGAAGACCTCGAAGAAGCGGAACTGGTGGTGCTGGTGGGGTCCAACCTTGCCTGGAATCATCCGGTGCTCTATCAGCGTTTGAAGATAGCCAAAGAGCGCAACCCGTTGATGCGGGTCGTGGTGATCGACCCCCGCGTGACCGACACTTGTGAAATGGCCGATCTTTACCTGGGTATTCGTCCGGGTAGCGATGCGTACCTGTTCAACGGGCTGCTGGCGTGGATGGACGACCATAACCGATTGGATGCCGTGTACTTAGAACGCCACACCGAGGGGTTAGACGACGCGCTGGGCGCTGCCAAGCAGAGTGCAGGCAGCGTGGAAGCCGTTGCTCGCGAATGTGATGTGGATCCTGAACGCCTGGAAACCTTCTATTACTGGTTTGCCAGCCAGCTTCACGTGGTCACGCTCTACTCTCAGGGGGTGAATCAATCCTCCAGCGGTACCGACAAGTGCAACGCGATCATCAACTGCCATCTAGCGGGCGGAAAAATCGGCCTGCCGGGGGCGGGGCCGTTTTCGATCACCGGCCAGCCCAACGCCATGGGCGGGCGGGAGGTAGGCGGGTTGGCCAATCAGCTGGCGGCGCATATGGATTACCACACCCCGGGCGCGCGTGAGTTGGTTAGCCGCTTCTGGACTACCCAGCACTTAACGCCCGTACTACCGGACGCCCCGGGTTACAAGGCGGTGGAGCTCTTCGATGCCATAGAGCGTGGCGAGATTAGCGCCCTGTGGGTGATGGCCACCAATCCAGCAGTGAGTATGCCGGATGGGGAGAAAGTGCGCCGCGCGCTGGCAAAATGCCCGCTGGTGATCGTCTCGGAGTGCGTCGCCAATACCGACCTGCTGCCCTTTGCGGATATCGTGCTGCCCGCGTCGGGCTGGTCGGAGAAGGATGGCACGGTGACCAACTCGGAGCGGCGCATTTCCCGCCAGCGGGGGTTGCTGCCGGCCCCTGGCGAGGCCAAGCACGACTGGTGGATACTCTGCGAAGTAGCAAAACGCTTAGGGTGGGGCGAAGCCTTCGATTACACCCAGCCATGGGAGATTTTCGATGAGCACGCGCGCCTTTCAGGCTATGAAAATAGCGGCGATACCCAGCGGCTATTCGACATCTCAGGGCTGGCAGGCCTGGGCCAATCGGCTTATGATGCGCTCGCTCCGATCCAGTGGCCCGTGACTCAGCAGGCCCCCCGTGGAACGGCAAGGCTGTTCGAAGATGGCCGGTTTGCGACGCCGAACGGTCGCGCGAAACTGCTGCCGATTACGCCGCGCCCGCCCGCGCAGGCGCTGAGCGACGACTACCCGCTGCGTTTGAATACCGGGCGTATACGGGATCAGTGGCATACTATGACGCGTACCGCCCGTGCGCCGCGCTTGATGAACCACCGCGCCGAACCCTTCATCGAGCTGCACCCGGAGGATGCCGCCCAGGCTGGCTTGACGGATCAAGGCTTGGCGAGGTTGACCGCTGCCGCCGGGGAGTACCGTGGGCGGGTTCGGGTCTCCCACGCCCAACGCCGAGGCGAGGTGTTCGTGCCGATGCACTGGACCGACTGCTTTACCAAGCAGGGGCGCAGCGGCGCATTGATTCAGGGGTATACGGATCCGCTCTCCGGACAGCCGGAAGCCAAACAGGGGGCGGTGGCGGTGAGCAAACTTCCCGCTGCGTGGCAGGCGACGCTGCTGCTCGCCAACGGGTTGGATGCGCCATCGTCGCCGTGGTGTCGCAGCGATTACTGGGCGCGGATCCCGATGGCCAGCTGCACGCGGTGGCAGCTGGCGGATAGTCAGCCGGTCGCGGATTGGCTGGCGCAGGTGGCGGCGTGGTGCGGCGTGCCCGCTTCGCTGTGGTGTGACGACCCGGCAACCGGCAGGCTGCGGGCAGCGGGCGTGGTGAACGGTCGGCTTTGCTGGTGGCTGATGGTGGGCCCCCCCGACGAACTGCCCGGGCTAGCCTGGCTTGAAGCGCGCTTCAATGACGCTACCCTGGAGACACGGCACCGTAGACGCCTGCTGGCCGGATGCGACGATGGCGCTGTCGATACGGGGCCGGTGGTGTGTAGCTGCCACCAGGTCGGCCAAGCCTCTATCGTCAAGGCGATTCATGCAGGCGATACCAGCGTCGAAGCGTTAGGCGCACGATTGGCCTGCGGCACCCAGTGCGGCAGCTGCCTACCCGAACTAAAAGCGATACTCGAAGAGGAGCGGCCTCATGCGCGCGCTAAGCAAACAGCTAACACAGAAGTGGCCTGATGCGCTGTGGCGTCTGGCCCAGCGGGCGTGGGCGCCGTTGAGCCGCGATAACGCCCCACGCTTGCGCTTGCCGCTCAGCGGTGCCTGCCAGCCAGGCACCGTCTATTTGGTCGGCGCGGGTAGCGGCGATGTCGAATTGCTGACGCTCAAAGCCGCGCGACTGCTGATGCAGGCAGACGCGGTCGTGTATGACCGCCTAGTTGGGGACGACGTGTTGGGGCTCGTTCCGCCGGGCACCGAGCGCTACTACGTCGGCAAAGCCAGCGGGCATCACAGCATGCCCCAAGCGGAGATCGGTGCGCTGATCGTCTCCCTGGCCCAGGCAGGCAAGTCGGTGGTGCGGTTGAAGGGCGGCGATCCCGGCGTCTTCGGGCGTATGGGCGAAGAGCTTGCAGCCCTGGCAGAGGCGGGGCTGCCCGCCGAGATCGTGCCGGGCATTACCGCCGCCTCCGCCGCAGCGGCGGGGATGGGGATTCCGCTCACCGATCGCGGCCACGCCCAGCAGGTGCGTTTCATTACGGCGCAGCTATGCCGGGAAGGCGGGATGCCGGACTGGGCGTCGCTGGCGCGTCAGGACGAGACCCTGGTGTTCTACATGGGGCTTTCCAAAGTGGCGGCCATTTGCCATGGCTTGCGCCAAGCGGGTCTGCCCGATACGTGGCCCGTCATGCTGGTAGCCAACGCCAGCCAGCCCGAGCAGCAGTCACTGGTGGGCACGCTTTCCGACATACCCGAACGCCTCGCTGCTCGGCCGCTGCCATCGCCTTGCCT
The DNA here is from genome assembly GCF_022348105.1 of Halomonas sp. MMH1-48. Classification (NCBI taxonomy): domain Bacteria; kingdom Pseudomonadati; phylum Pseudomonadota; class Gammaproteobacteria; order Oceanospirillales; family Halomonadaceae; genus Halomonas; species Halomonas sp. MMH1-48. Next base: position 81,586 of record NZ_JAKRFL010000008.1, on the reverse strand, counting down.
AATCATGGTGGGCAGCGTGGTGAGCATGGTGGCCCACAGCCCCGCCGCTCGACTCTCTCAAACGCAGTGCTGAAAGCAGCGTTGATAGCCGAGTCGTGTTCTTTTGCGAAGCGTTTAAAACGCTGGGGTTGAAGTCTTCAAAGGCTCTCCCCATATTCGTTAACATGCTATCAACAAGGCCGTGGAGAGGAGAGTCAGGAGTGCACGACGATGTCTCTAAGCGCGATGTTGGCCAGCAGCAGTACGGTCGGCCATTCGGCATCTCATGGGGCTTGTTGAAAACTACCGTGCTGGCAGGAACCGATGGCGACGCGAATGTTCATAGGAGCGAAGGCTTCCACTGCCCGGTTAAGCGTCTCTTAATAAACCAGGAGTATTCTATGAAAAAACACAAGGTTGGCGAAAACGCGCTCAAAGCGCAGTTACGTACCCCTATGTTCAAAATGCAGCAGCAAACGCCGAAGAAAGGGAAGGGCAGCTACTCTCGTAAAGGGCGTCATGCTCAAAGAGGGCATCGCCAAGCCGCTTGAACCAGCGTTTTGGCGATGCCTTCCCCAGGCATCGCTGCAGGCAATTTGCCAGTCTGCAGACTCTCATCAGCTTTTGGCCGACCGCTAGGTCGGCTTTTTTTAATTGGCGACTCGCTGTTCGACGGCAGAGGTGCTGCACACCTCCATACGGTAACCCGACTGATACACGCTGCGCAGGCGCAGCCCATGGCGACCATCTAGCTCCAATTTCCGGCGAAGACGGCTGACATGGGTATCTACCGTTCGTGTCGATACGTCACCTTTAATGCCCCAAACCAGCTCCAGCAAATGTGCACGGCTCAACAGCTCACCCACTTTGGAAAAAAACAGCGTGGCTAGGCGATATTCCCGCTCGGTTAGCTCCACGGCGTGACCGTCGACTTTGATCGTGTGCTCGTCGGTGTTGATCGCAAAAGCGCGCGGGCAGGAAACGGAGGGGCGGGGCGTATCGTAGCCGGCTCGACGGCCCAGTGCGCTAATGCGGGCTAAAAACTCTTTGGGGCGCAGCGGCTTCGCCAGAAAATCATCGGCGCCTTGTTCCAGTGCTTTAACGACGTCGTCTTCACCTTGGCTGGCGGTAATAAATAGAATGGGGCCACGCCAGCCGTCGTTTTGACGAAGGTGGCTTACCACGTCCATGCCGCACCCATCGGGCAGTCGCCAGTCGATAATCAGAAAGTCGAAGCGCTGCTCTTGCGTGGCGCGCCTGAGCTCACTTGCCCTAGCAAAAAGAGAGACCTGATGCCCTGCTGATAGCAAACACTGCTCAATAAATGCCTGTTGGTCGAGATCATCTTCCAGCACACCGATATGCATAGTGAGTTACCTATTTTTATCGTGTGATCAACCTCACACCATGGATGGAAAACTCATGCGTTAATTCTAGTTTAGGTAGGGGGAACGACACAAAGGTTTACAGTTAACGCTTAAGTCGTAGCGCTATACTTCGTTCATCATTTAGGAGGTATAAAATGGCTAAGCGTCTGATTAATAAAACTCTTCTCATTTTAGTGGGGACATGTGTCTTCAACGCTGCGCAAGCCCTCGATGCGCCTACTGGCACGGTGATTTTAGAAGTGGCGGGCAACATTTCCCAAACTAACGTCGGTGACGAAGCACATTTCGATAAAGCTATGCTGGAAGCATTGACGCAGCGTACCACGAACACTAGCACGCCTTGGCACGATGGGGTGGTGAGCTTTGAAGGGCCGTTGGGAAGGGCGTTATTGGAAGCTGTGGGGGCCGATGGCGAGCAGCTCAACGTCGTGGCGCTCAACGACTACTCCTCTAAGGTGCCGGTTAGCGATTTTTATGATCATGAAGTCATTTTAGCGATGCGCGCCGATGGGCAGCCATTGAGAGTGCGCGATCATGGGCCGCTGTTCATCATTTATCCCTTCGATGAAACTCCTGCGCTGTTGAACGAAGAAGTCCTTACACGCTCGGTTTGGCAAATCAAGCGGATCGAGGTCGAGTAGTCGTCGCGACGTCTAGGTAAAGACCATGTTGCCTGTCTTGAAACACTACTTTTCGCGTCGTGTGAGGGTCGCGACGTTTTCAGCGATCCTCTTTTTTCTGTCGGCCATCATCACAGGCGGCGTGATTTTCCAGCGGCAACACGCCATCGAAAATCGGTTACTGGAAAACCTCGTATGGACGGGGTATCAGTTCGATAGGGAAGTGCGCGAGTTTCATTTGTTGCTGGTGGATAACCAAGTAGGCAGTGCGACGGCAGAAGACCTATTGCTACGCTTTGAAATACTGTTTAGTCGGAAAACGCTCTTCCAGCAGGGAGAGATAAATTTGGCGGTGTCTAAAATCGAGGGCGTCAATGCACTGGTCGAAAAAGCCGCCGCCGTGATTGATGACATCGACCGATTGATCGAGCCCCTTTGGGAGGATTCAAGCCGTTTAAATGACGAGATGATCCGTCGGGCAATCGACCATACGGTCCGTCTGCAACAAATGACAGGCTCTATCTTAATCGATACCAATGCGAGCGTTGCGCGACTGCGCACGTTAGAGCGGGAAAAGATGACCCAGCTTTATGGGTTAGCTTTGATCCTTCTGCTCTCGCTCATGTTATCGGGCGGTCTGCTAGTTCGCGCCCTGCTCATCGAAGGCAAAATCAGTATTCGCAAGGCCCAAGCGCTAGAGGTGAAGAGCCGAGAGCTAAAAGAGACGGCCAAGCGCGCTGAAATCGCCAGCCAAGCCAAATCCCAGTTCATGGCGGTAATGAGCCATGAGATTCGTACACCCCTCAACGGCGTGGTCGGCATGGCCGATCTGCTGAGTGAAGAAGTGCATTCACCCCGAGGTTACGCGTATTTGTCGGCACTCAAACGCAGTGCCGAGAGTTTGCGCGCCGTGATCAACGATATTCTGGATTACACCAAAATCGAGAGCGGTCGGCTCGATTTGGACGCTCGCCCCTTCGATCTCCATGAGTGTATCGAAGCGCTCTGTACGGGGTATGTGCTGCAAGAGAAGAGTAAGCCGGTCGTGTTCAATTACTCCATCGACCCCTCGCTGCCACGCTTCGTAATGGGCGACATTGCTCGCCTTCGCCAAGTCATCATGAACCTGATCAACAATGCGCTGAAATTTACCGAGGAGGGCTCCGTGACGTTTCATGCGGCACCGGGGGAGGGGCATGACGTACTGTTCGAGGTCCAAGACACGGGATGCGGTATCGATGCAGAAGATCAAGCAAGACTGTTCTGCGCTTTTTCACAAGTAGATACGTCGATCGCGCGCCGTCACGAAGGCACGGGGCTTGGATTAGCTATCTGCAAACGGCTCGTTCATGCCATGGAGGGCGAGATCGGTGTCGCCAGCCAAGTAGGTTTGGGCAGCCGCTTCTGGTTTTCGGTCGCGCTACCGGCAACAGAGGGTTTGGAGGTCTATCATCGCAGCGAACAGCAAGCCACGCTGGTGGACGATCATCATATCCTGGTCGTGGAAGATAACCCGATCAACCAGACAGTGGCGAAAGTCATGCTGGAACAGCTCGGGCAGCGTGTCACGATTGCCGAGAATGGCCAGTCAGCGTTGCAGCAACTTCAAGAGGAGTATGCACTCATCGATCTCGTGTTGATGGATATGCAGATGCCGGTGTTGGATGGCCCTGACACGACGCTGCGCTGGCGGGCCTTCGAAAAGGAGAATGCTCTGCCGAGGCTTCCCATCGTGGCCATGACGGCCAACGTCATGCCCGAGCACCGTGAGCGCTGCTTCGAAAGCGGCATGGATGACATGATCAACAAACCGTTCACGCGAGAAGAACTGTATCAGCTGATTAGCCGCTTTGTTCCCAGCGCTAACGTCAGCATTGGGCGTCTTGAACGACATGGCAGCGACGTCAGCGAGCAAAAGGGCGCAGCAGTTTCCTTTGTAAGTGAGCGTGGTGTGCTGGACCTGCTAGATCGCAAAATATGTGCTGAGCTGCAGGAAGCGTTTGACTCGGTATCACTCAACGCGCTGCTGAACGCCTTTCTAGCTCGCTTAGAGGAGCGTTTGATTCGGCTTCGCGCATGTTGGCTTGCAGGGGACCATGAGTCATTACGTAAAGAGGCACACTCCCTCAAAGGGGCCGCCGCCTCACTGGGCTGTGCTGCGATTGCTGAACAAGCCGCTCTTTTGGAAAAAGGCGCTCACCAGGAGAGTGATGCATCGATCGTGGGATTTTTAGATACGTTGGAAGCGCTGAAATTCACCACGCAGCAAGCCTTGTTGGATCATGGTTTGATAGCCATATAGGAACTGCCGCTTCCAGAGTTGATTCAACGTCGCTTTGAAAGCAGCCGCTACATATTCGGTGGGTGAGGACGAAGCGCTTTAGGCCACCATCGTTTGGTGCCCTAACCACTTCTCGAACTGAGTGGGGGCAAGAGGGCGAGAGATGAAATAGCCTTGACCAACCGGACACTTTGCCTTGGTGAGTAGTGTCTGCTGCTCCGCGTTTTCGATGCCTTCGGCCACGACACTCATTCCCAAACGCGCGCCTAGCTCGACGATGGAGAGCGTAATTGCCTGAGCGTTGGGCTCGCTGTCGATGAAAGAAACGAAACTTCGATCGAGTTTTAATTCATCGAACGGTAATCGGTAGAGCTGGGTCAGCGAAGAGTATCCGGTACCGAAGTCGTCTAGGGCTAACTTGCACCCTCGTTTGCGCAGTTCGTCCAAAATGTGTCGAGCATACCCCAGACACTCTACGCCTACCGACTCCGTCAGCTCCAATGTGACCTTTGTCATATCGATAGGGTATTTGCCACAGAGCGTGTCGAACATGGACAGCATGTTTTCGGCTTTGATGAACGCGGCCGGCACATTGACGGCGATGCTCAGCGGCAGCCCCCGAGCGTGCCAATCGGCCAGCTGTGCAAAAGCGAGCTCTAGAATACACCACGTCAGGGGTACCATCAGCCCGCTTTTTTCAGCGAGAGGAATGAAGCTGTCGGGATAAATCGTTCCGCGCGTTGGATCTTCCCAGCGCACCAACGCTTCAGCCCCCACGACGATGCCAGTTGCCAGTGAGAGCTTAGGCTGCAGCGCAAGGCAAATATGCTGCTGCTTGATGGCCTGGGCTAATTCCCCCACCGAGGGTGGTTTCGGCGACGCCTCTATCTGTTCGATAAAGTCGCCAAGCCCGGTCATGAGCTTCGCTTTGGGGAGGAACCCCAACATCTTTAGCCCTTTGGCTTTACCTTCGGCAATCGCATGGGCGGCCGTTTCGTCCGAACAACTGCTCAGCAGCAAGATAGGGGCAAGAATCTTGAGATCATAGAGATAGTCGAGAATATCCAGCCCGGTAAAGTCACCCAAGCCAAAATCGAGCACGATTAGATGCGTGTTGAGAAGGCCAGGTTGGCGCGCCAGTTCTCCTAGACAACCGGCGGTGGCGACATCAAACCCATGTCGGCTCAGCAGCATTTTTCCAAGCAACTGTATATCGACGTCATCATCGATCACTAACGCACTGGGAGGCATGATGTGTCCTTGCATATAAGAAGCGTTTGTAGGGCAGTGGTGTAGTGCTGCTCAACAAACGCATGGCCAGTCCCGGCAGTGCAAAAGCGCCTTCGGGGGCCAGGGGAGAAACCCGAAGACGCATGGAAACGCCGTTAATTCAAACGAGAAGTATCATTGATGACATTAGAAAGACTCCCATTGAGGGGCTGGGCGACTCACTAAATTCTTAGGCACTGTAGTTGATAAAGGTAGTGTGCGTTTCATTGTTTGATCAAGTAAAGCTTGACGCTTCGAATCAACGTTCGAATCACTGTGGCTCAATTTGAAGGAGCCCACCAGCGTACTGAGTCGATCTGCCTGCTCGCGCAGTTCCGCAGCGGCAGCGCTAGACTCCTCCACCATCGATGCATTGTGCTGCGTCATGCTATCGAGTTCGTTCACCGCGTCATTGACTTGACCAATGCCCACGCTTTGCTCTTTTGCCCCGGCACTGATTTCTGCCACCACATCGGCAACCCGCTCGATGCTTTGCATCATGCTGTGCAGCGTGTCGCTGGCGGCTTTTACTTGCGAGACGCCGGAGTGGGTGCGTTCCGCCGACGTGCTAATGAGCTCGGAAATGCTCTTCGACGCTTCACTCGTGCGGCTTGCCAGGATGCGTACCTCTTGTGCCACCACGGCAAAGCCTCTGCCATGCTCTCCTGCTCTGGCTGCTTCGACCGAGGCGTTGAGAGCCAATATATTGGTTTGAAAGGCAATGCTTTCGATCATGGTGACGATGTCACTGATCTGGCCGGACGACTCGCTAATGCTGCCCATGGTTTTCTGAACGCCCTGCATGGCATTCAAACCTTGATGGGCAATGTCTCGGGTCGATAGCGCTAGCTGGTTCGCTTGCTGGGCAGCGTCGGATGCGTTATTCACTACGGCGGCAATTTGCTCCATGGAGGCAGACGTCTGTTGTAAGTTTGCAGCCGCTTGCTCGGTACGTGTGGCCAGTTCTTGGCTGCCTTTAGCGATTTCCGTTGACGCGTGCTGTAAGCTAATCGTGCTGCTGCTGACGGATTGCAGGGTCTCATCGATACGCTGGATAAAGGCGTTGAACGCTACCGCCAGTTCTCCCAGCTCATCTTTACGCTGATTATGAATACGCGCGGTTAAATCGCCATCGCCATCGGTAATTTCTTTAATTCGGAAGCTCACTTGTCGTATCGCTTTAGACATCAATTTAGGGCCGATGAAAGCAATCAATAAGACAACTAAAAAGACGATGCCCGAAAAAGCGAGTGTCGCTGTTTGTTGAGCTTTGATTCTATTTAATACGGTCGTTTCTGCCTCTATTGTTGCCCGTTCAATGCTTTGGTCAGAGATGTCGTACAGTTCGCGAAGGCGCTCGAAACTCTCGAGGGAGCTACCCGATAATGCAGTTAAAGCGGCTTCGATATTTCCCGCATTATATAATTCAAAGACCCGTTGGCTCTCCACCCTCCAGCTGTCATAAAGAGGTTCAAAGTTTTGCAGGTGTTCTGTGAGTAAAGGGTAGTTTTGCATTTTCTGAGCATACACTTGCATTCTGTCATAGGCTTGTTGTGCATTCTCTTCATAGCTTGCAAGCAGTTCAGTACTTTTTTCGGAGCTCGGCTCCGTCAATACGTATTCCATTTGCGCTACACGCGCTTGGTATAAGTCGCGATCGGCATTGAGCGTCGCCGACATGGCAGGAATGTAGTTTTCGATAAACGTATTGAGTCGGCCTTTGACCATGTTGACGAGCATCGCATCGGCAATGACGACCGCTAAGAGCGATAAAGCGACAACGATAAAAGCAGCCGCGTATTTAAAGCTGATTTTGTGAATGGTTTTCATTTTGCAGCACCCCCGTGCCTTTTTTGGGATGCTTCAACTATACGATTAGATAAAAGGGCTGGCGATAACGGACAAGCCGGTGTCACTATTGTTTACGTTTGAACAATGGCTCGGGGTAAAGTGTGAATATTTGTCATTGATACCCTTCTGCCTGCAAACGAAACAGCGCCGCATAGCGCCCGTTCGTCTCCATGAGCGTGTCATGGGTACCGCGCTCGATGATGCGCCCTTGGTCGATGACGATGATGTGGTCGGCGCTGCGGACGGTCGAGAAACGATGGGAGATCAGAATCGTCATCTTGTCGCGGCTGTGATCACGAAAGCGGGCAAAGACATCCGCCTCTGCGGCGGCATCCATCGCGGCGGTGGGCTCGTCCAGTACCAGTATATCGGCCTCTTTGCGCATGTAAGCGCGGGATAGTGCTACTTTCTGCCACTGTCCGCCCGAGAGCTCTTGGCCATTTTTGAACCAGCGTCCAAGCTGGGTGTGGTAGCCATCGGGCATGCGTGCGATGAAACCATCGGCTAGGCCATCTTTGGCGGCCTGTTGCCAGCGCTGTTGATCATCGAAGGCCGCGATGTCTCCTACCCCAAGGTTTTCACCCACGCTTAGCTGGTAACGTACGAAATCTTGAAAAATGACCCCCACTCTTGCTCTGAGCGTTTGGGTATCCCAGTCGTTGAGATCGCTGCCATCCAGCAAGATGCGTCCCCGGGTCGGTCGGTAAAGCCGCGTCAATAGTTTGATCAGCGTAGTTTTGCCCGAGCCATTTTCGCCCACCAAGGCAAGGCTACTGCCGGGAGGGATATGCAACGAAATATCATGCAACACGTCATGGCCACCGGGGTAGGCAAAGCTCACCTGCTCGAAACGTAGACCGTCGCCCTGCACGGCACCTTGGGTCACATGGCCAGCGTCGGCCTCGGTGGGCTGTTCCAGGTATTCATACAAGTTGGAAAGGTAGAGGTTATCTTCGTACATGCCGCTAACGGCGGTGAGGCTGGCCGACAGCGCACTTTGGCCTTGCTTGAAAACCATTAAGTACATGGTCATCTGCCCGAGTGTTAGCGCGCCGATAACGGTTTCGACGACGACCCAACCATAGGCCGCGTAGAACGTTAGCGTTCCGAGTAGGCCCAGCACGAAGCCCCAGCTTTCACGGCGCAACGTCAAGCGGCGGTCTTCGCCATAGAGCTGATGAAAAATATCCCGGTAGCGCTGCAGGAAACGCGACTCCAAACCGAATAGTTTGACCTCTTTGATGCTATCCTCTCGGGCCAGTACGGTTTCTAGGTACATCTGCATGCGGGTTTGCGGTGAACGCCAGCGAAATAGTCGGAAAGCATCGCCAGAGAATTTCGCTTCGGAGAAAAATACCGGTAGCGCGCCCACCACTAAGATCAGTAGCGCCCAGGGTGAAAACTGCACCAGTAGAAAAGCAAAGCTGCCAAGTGAAATGGCATTCTGCAGCAGCCCAAAGGTTTTATTGACCAATGCCAGTGGGCGGGTCGAGGCCTCTCTCCGAGCCCGAGTGAGCTGGTCGTAAAGCTCTGAGTCTTCAAACTGGCTAAGCGATAGGGTGCCCGCTTTTTCCAGAATCATGACGTTCACTTTCTGACCGAGCAATGCCCTTAACAGCGACTGTTGGGCCGAGAGACCACGCTGGGCTAACGCCATCAACGCAATGATAGCGCCTTCGAGCGCTACTAGGCCCAGTACCGGCATTAGCGTTACCCATACATCCGGTTGACGGGCCGCCTCATAACTCTCCATGGCCGCCAACACGCCATCGACGATCAGTTGACCCACATAGGCGGCCACCGCGGGCAGCACGCCTGCCACCAGCGTACAAAGCGCCAAGCCCAGCATCATCCAGCGTGAGGTTTCCCATACCAGAAACAGAGCACGGCGACTGTAGCGAAACACGCTGAAAAAGCGATTAAATGGGGAGGCAGAAGAAGGAGAGTACGGCATCGTGGCGTAGCAGCATCAATTCAATAGGCTGCCATGATGCGGTGCTTTGGCGTTGATAGCCAGCCTGCTGCCCTTACTCGGGCAGCAGGTGATGAGCTGAAAAGCACTATAGCGGCAGTACTGCCCCATCGGTGCGGGGTTCGGTGCCGCCCTGCAGCACGCCAGTAACAGGGTCGCGGAGAATGATTTGACCACGGCCAAAGCTGATGGAGTCGGCTACCTTGACGATCTTATGGCCGCGCCGGGCGAGCGCCAGTGCCAAGTGGTTGGGGAAGTCGGCTTCCACCTCGACCGTTCTACCCGTGGTCCATTTCCAGCGCGGCATGTCCAGCGCAGCTTGCGGATTCAACTGATCCTCGATCATTGACGTGACCACTTGCACCTGACCCTGGGGCTGCATATAACCGCCCATCACACCAAAGGGCCCAACGGCCTGATCATCTTTGGTGATGAAGCCCGGAATGATGGTGTGATAAGTGCGCTTGCCGGGGGCCAGTGCATTGGCATGTTCAGGATCTAGCGAGAACGACCAACCGCGGTTTTGTAGGCTAATCCCGGTGCCGGGTACTACCATGCCAGAACCAAAGCCTTTGAAGTTACTCTGGATGAACGACACCATATTGCCATCGTCGTCCGCGGTGGCGAGATAAACGGTGCCTCCCTGTAATGGGTTGCCGTGGGCAGGATCCACCGCGTGTTCACCGATCAGCGCCGCGCGTGCCTTGAGGTAAGCATCGTCGAGCATTTGCTCGGTGGTAGGCACCATCTCACTGCGTTCGGTGATGTGTTTGAAGCCATCCATATAGGCAAGCTTGGTGGCTTCGATCCGACGATGCAGGGTTTCAACGGCATCCCCTGGGCACGGGTCTAACCGTTCCAGCATGCCGAGTGCCTGCAGCACGATCATGCCGCTGCCGTTGGGCGGAATTTCCCAAATATCGTGGCCCTGATAACGCACACTGATCGGGTCGACCCACTCGGGCTGATACGCCGCTAAATCCTCTTTACGAATCAAACCACCGTGCTCGCGGGAGAACGCATCGATGGCTTCAGCCAGCTCACCACGGTAAAACGCCTCGGCCTTGGTAACCGCAATGGCAGATAAGCTTTTTGCGTGGCCGGGTGACGACCATAGCTCGCCTGGACGCGGCGCACGGCCTTTGGGAGCAAAGGTATCGAACCAGGGCTTGAATGCCGCATCTGGGTAAGTGGCGTAGTTATGAAAGGCGTCTTCCCACATTTGATGGATCACTGGCGTCACGGCAAATCCCTCTTCCGCCAGTGCAATGGCCGGGGCGAGCAGATCGGCAAACGGCAGTTTGCCAAAGCGCTCGGAGAGTGCCGCCCAGGCGGCAGGGGCGCCGGGCACGGTGACTGGTAACAAGCCGTGGTTGGGCATGGTGTCATACCCCAGAGATTCGAGGGCCTCGATCGTGGCCGCCTGGGGGGCAGGCCCGCTGGCATTGAGACCGTGTAGCTTCCCATCGACCCATACGATCGCAAACGCGTCGCTGCCAATACCGTTCGAGGTCGGCTCCACGACGGTCAGTGCGGCAGCCGTGGCAATCGCGGCGTCAATGGCGTTGCCGCCCTGCTGCAACATAGTTATACCGACCTGAGCGGCAATCGGTTGAGAAGTGGCGACCATGCCACGCTTGCCAAAGGTAGCCATACGCCGCGAGGCGCTAGGGTAATAGAGAGCGTCGTTATGCATGTTGTAGAATCCTTTGCGTCGATGAGTCATCACTATTGGGATGTCGCGGGTTTTAGGCGTTTCAGTTTGCGGTCTTGATAGAGCGAGAAGACGACCGAAGCGACCGCCAACACTAAGAACAGGGCAGAGAGTGGCCGCGTGAGAAAGGTGAGCCAGTTAGGGTCGAGTTCGAGCGCCCGGAAAAGCTGCCGTTCCAAGTTATTGCCCAACACCACGCCGAGAATGAGCGGTGTGAGAGGAACCCCCGCCTTCCACAGCAAGTAGCCGACGATCCCGAAAATAAACAGCACCCAGATATCAAAGAGGTTGTTATTGAGTGCATAGGCGCCGATCGCGCAGAGCATCAGTACGATGGGCACCAATATTTGTTGCGGAATTAACGAAATTTTGGCGAACCAGCGCACCAGCAGCAGATTACACAGCACCATCACTACCGCACCGATCAAGAGGCTTGCATAGATGGCGCCGACCAAAACGGGGTTTTGCTCAAACATCATCGGGCCTGGCGTAATGCCGTGAAGAATCAGCACGCCCATCATGATGGCCATTGGAAGATCCCCCGGTATGCCCAGTGCTAACGTCGGTACGAACGCGCCGCCCGCTACTGCGCTATTGGAGGCCTCAGAGGCAACGATCCCGTTAGGCGTTCCGGTGCCAAACGTTTCAGGATGGCGGGAAAACTTTTTCGCCTGATCGTAGCTCACAAAGTTGGCAACGGTACCGCCGGTGCCCGGTAGCGCGCCGATTAAGCTGCCGATCAATGACGAGCGTAGGGTGTTGAGTTTTTGGCCCGCCATATCCCTCATGATCTGGCGGTAAGGAATGGCCACGTTCGTATCCACGCCCTTGCCGCCGTCAGGGCCGTCGCGCATTTTTTCGATATTGCCGAGCAGTTGGGAGAAGGCAAAGACGCCAATCATTACGGGTAGCATCTCAAATCCCGAGCTAAGCGCAGGCAGGTCAAAATCAAATCGCAGGTTACTGTTGCGGTCATAGCCGACGGTGGTAATCAACAAGCCTAGCGCGGCGGCCAAGAGGCCTTTCAAGAGCGCGCCATTCGATAACCCGGCTACTAGAGTAAGGGCAAAGAGAATCAGCGCGGTAATTTCCCAAGGGCGGAAATTCATGCTGAAACTGGCAATCAGCGGTCCAAAGAAGACCAGCACGGCCACGCTGATAATCGTGCCCAGAAAAGAGGCCATCACGCCAATGCCTAGGGCTCTGCCGGGTTCGCCCTTTTGGGCCATCGGATAGCCGTCATAAACGGTCGTTATCGATGAAGGTGTCCCCGGTATACCCAACATGACACCCGATACGATACCGCCTGAGTATCCGCCGACAAACACGCCGACCATGAGTGATACGCCGCTAACCGGGTCCATGGCAAAGGTGAAAGGGAAGACCACTAGAATGGCCATGGTCACGGTAAAGCCCGGGATGCTCCCCCCGACAATACCGAACAGCACGCCGAGGATGATCAAGCCCAGGACGGAGATGCTTCCGACCTCGCTGAGTGCTTGAAGAAAGAAATGAGTCATTGGTCGTTCCTCAGCGTTAGGGCAGCCATACGTTCAGGCCATAGCGGAAAATCACGAATACCAGCGGCACGAACGTGCAGCTGATCCCTAGGTTAATCAGCCATTTACGCTTGGTGTCGACGCCTAACAGCAAAGCAAAAGAGGCCACTAAAAAACCGATGGTGGCCACGATATAGCCCAGTAAGGGCAGCAGTGCGGCATAAAGCCCAAACAGTATAAAGAGCGCTACGACGTACTTACGCCGCGCGAACCAACCGCTGATCTCCATTCGCCAGGACGCCACGGGAGCAACGCGGGTGAACAGAGAGCGGATCAGCAGCAAAAGCGATAAAAGCCCGATCGTGACGAGTAACATGCGTGGGAACAGGGCAGACCCATAAGGCTGCCAGCTTGTCGGCGGGCGAATGGAGCTCGACTCCACCCACATGACAGCCACCATTACAAGCAGCGCGAGCGCCAGCGCGCGGTCTTTGGTAAGCGTTAGCATTAGCATAGCCTCCAGGTGCTCCCAGGCGCGTTGCCCTGGGAGCATGAGCGAGAAATGACGTCGAAACGCTTAGTTTTGGAAATCGATGTTTTCAGCCGCCGCCGAAAGCGCCGCCTCGTTTTCCTCTAAGAACGCTTGGTAATCCTCGCCTGCCAGGAAGCGTACAACCGAGCCGAACTCATTCTCGATTCGGCTTTGTACTTGCTCCTCCTCCAGTGCTTGACCATAGGCCTCTGCGACGGCATCCAGTACCTCTTGAGGTGTGCCTTTGGGCGCAAAGATACCGCGACTGGTGGAGTGATCCATCTCGATACCTTGCTCCCGAAGGGTCGCTACATCCGGCATGCTGTCTAAACGCTCGGGATGCGCAATCCCGAGAGGCTTGAACGTACCATCTTCATAAAAAGCGCCCCCAGAAGGCAGGTTGAACATGGCAAAGTCCACTTCCTCTGCCATCAATGCCGATACTTGTTGGCCAGTGTCGGGGTAGCCCACTAGACGAACATCGGCCATATCGATGCCAGCCTCTTGGAAAAACTGTGCCCAAAAGAAATGATCGGTAGAGCTTGGAATCATGCTGAAACGAACTTGGCCTGGGTTTTCGCGTACGTAGTCAGCAATATCTGCCGCGCTCTCTACGGGGTGTCCGGCATACGTGGTTGGAATATTGATGGTTTGTGTGAGTAGGGCGATGGGCTCAAACGCGTCGTAGGAGTAATCGACGGTACCGGCGAGCTTTGAAAGCGCAATGGTGTCATGGCTGCCCAGCAGCGTGTAGCCATCGGGCGTGGCGTCCTTGACGTTGCGTGACCCAAGCGTTGCGCCCGCCCCGGCCATATTTACCGGAACGATCGAAGCACCTAAGTGCTGCTCTGCTTCTTGTGATACCAAACGGAAAATAATATCCGTGGCACCACCGGGCCCATAAGGAATGATCAAACGAATATCCTGCTCGGGATAATCCGCGTGGGCAGTGGATAGGAGCGCCAGGCTGGACGTCAGCCCAATGGCGGCGAGTGTGGTACTTAGAGCAAGTTTAGAACGCGTCATTTTTATACACCTTTTTGATGGGGTTGGTGTGGTGATCCGCTGCGTCAAGCAGCGGTGAGGTGAGCGCGTGGTCCCATTTTGGGTTCTTATTGTCTGCAGTGAATCGTCTTTAGTGCACAACAGGTCAGCCGAGAAAGAGCCCTCCATAAACCAAGGCGCCGATAACGACAAAGGCGGGGTGAGTGTTAAAGCGCACCAGGGCAAGAGCCGCCACGACACCCAAGAGCAGTGTGTGGAGTGCGCCGCTTGCGTCGATACTTTCCATAAAAAAGCCGAGGGTGAGCCACGCCATCATCATGGCGATGACGGGGCGTACCCACTGACTCATGCGCTTGACGCGCGGGGAGTCGCGGTGGCGATATAGAAGCCCGAGTGCGCCAAGCATGAGCAGCAGTGAAGGAACTACCGTGGCGGCCACGGCGACGAATGCGCCGCCGATGCCCGCTACCTCGTAACCTACATAGCCCGCCATTTTGGTGGCGATGGGGCTAGGCAGCGCGTTGCCAAGGGCTAGGGTTTCGGCAAAACCTTGTGAAGTCATCCAGCCATAGCGGCCGACGACCTCGGCTTCAATAAGCGGAATGATGGCAGGACCGCCGCCATAACCAATGATGTTGGGGATGAAAAACGCTAGAAATAGATCCCAGTAAATCATGCGGTGCCCTCCACGTGTTTTTTACGCGAAGGGCGTAGCAGTGCCGTGAGTAGAATGGCTCCAATGACCCAGCCAGGGTGCACGCCGAGCCAGTAAATCACCGCACCCGACGCGACCGCCATCACAATGCTGACCCACCAGCCAAGGGCGGCTTTGGACTTATCGAAGAAGTCCCAGGTCAGTTGCGCCATCATGACCATGACCACGGGAATGACCGCTTGCCCCATACCGCGAATCCAGGCGACGTCGCGGTAGCGGCTAAAAATGCCAAGCATCACGATCATGGCCACGATCATGGGCAGAATGACGGCGATCACCGCGGCAGCACAGCCGCTGATGCCCGCGACTCGATAGCCGATATAGCCGGGCATTTTGGTCGCGATAGGCCCGGGTAGGGTATTGCCAATGGCCAACACATCGGCAAACTCTTCATCCGTCAGCCACTGGTGGCGTGTCACGACTTCCGCTCTGACCAGCGGTATCATGGCCGGGCCGCCGCCAAAACCGAAAATACCGACGCGGAAAAAAGCCCAAAAGAGTGCAGTTTGCTTCATGCAGTCAGCGCCTGTAAGGAGATCGATGAGGTCAACAGCATAAATGTCCCTATTTATCGTTTGTTGGTTAAAAAATCGATTATTTTGTCTAAAATAGAATATAGGTGAGCCTACCAAGAGGCGTCAACACCTAGTGTTGGACGTTCCGATAACCGAAGCCTTGCGATGTGACGCAAAAGGACGCCGAAATGAATAAGCACGTGCAGCTTCCCACCAGCAGCGCCTCTAGTTCTATCTACGATGTGCTGCGTCGAGACTTGGTGGGGGGGCGCTTCAAAGCAGGCGAAAAGCTCGCCATCAATGCGCTCAAAGAGCAGTATCAGGTGGGGCTCAGCCCTCTGCGTGAGGCGCTGAATAAACTGGCAGCGTATGGTTTGCTGGTTCAAGAGAATCAGCGAGGGTTTAGGGTACCCAAGCTTACCCGTGAAGAGCTCGATGACATTGCGCGCCTTCGCACCGAGTTGGAAGGAATGGCGCTAGAGCGCGCCATTGCCCACGGCGATGCTGTGTGGGAAGCCGATTTGCTGGCGGCGGCGCACCGCTTGAAGCGAGCGGATATTACGCTGGACAAAGGCGAGGAGTGGGAGCGTCTGCACACCCACTTCCACCGGACCCTGGTGGCGCCTTGCGGCTCGGTGTGGCTGTTGCGGTTCATCGAGCAGTTGCACGACCAATTCGATCGATACCGGCGTTTAGGCCCCAAGATGCCCACCATTCGACAAGAACTGGATGAGCAGCACCACGAATTGGTGGAGCTGGCGCTCAAGCGCGATGCGCGTGCTGCCCGGGCATTGATGGATGATCATATTCATAAATCCTACGAGGTCGCGCTGGCTCGCTATCAGCAGCACGCCTGACGGGGTAGTGAACTTCGCTGTACACTGGTGGCCAGCGCGAGGCACTCGCCACCTAAAAAGTGCTGACAGCAGGCCAATGTGGGAGTGGAGATGACGCAAGACGCCGATCAGCAAATCGTGGAGCAGACACTCGTTTGGGTGCGCCGGTTTATCGTAGGACACGAGATTTGCCCTTTTGCCAAACGGGAGTTAGAGAACGACACGATACGTGTGGAGGTGGTGCGTTCTAAAAAAGTGGAAGTAGCGTTGGAGGAGCTGGCTGCCGAGATGGTTTGGCTCGACGAGCACCCTGAAACAGAGACGACTTTATTGACGTTTCCGACGCTGTTTAAAAGTTTCGACCACTATCTGGATTACGTCGAGCTGGCGGAAAATCTATTGATCGAACTAGGCTACGACGGTGTGTATCAGTTGGCCACGTTTCACCCTGACTACTGCTTCGATGGCGCAGACCCCGACGATGCCGCCAACTACTCCAATCGTTCGCCCTATCCCATGGTGCACGTACTGCGCGAGGCTAGCGTCGAGCGAGCCATCGCGTTTTACGGAGATTCGGCCGCCATCCCTGAACGAAACATTGCCTACTTGACTGCACTGGGCAGCGATGTCGCTGAAGCGCAGTTGCAGGAATGTTTCAAGACGATTCCCCGTAAATGACCAATCGGTGTTTACCTTTGCTTTTGGCCTGATAGAGCGCCATATCGGCTAGCTGCATGACGTGTTCGATATCGTGGCCGTGTTGCGGCCACCACGCTGCTCCCAGGCTGCAACCTACCTGCGCTTGGTGCCCTCCAGGCAGCAGTACCGGGCTGGCGATACGCTGCAGTAGCCGCTGGCTGACATCCGTCACCACATGGGCGCTTTGTTCTGTGGTGCTTTTAAGAATCATCACGAACTCGTCTCCGCCTAGACGTGCCACTACGTCACCGCTGCGCAACGTCGACTTGAGCCGTTGGGTGACCTCGATCAGCAGTAAATCCCCCGCATGATGGCCAAGCTCATCGTTGACCCGTTTAAAGCCATCGAGATCGAAGAGCAGTACGATGACGCTTTGGTGCTGTCGACGTGCCTCGGGCAGCGTATGCTGCAGGTAGTGGTTGAGGAAGGCGCGGTTAGCCAGCCCCGTCAGCGGGTCGGTATTGGCCAAGTCTTCCAAACGGCTGATGGTGCGGCGTTGATCGATCAAGCGCTCGACCATGTCACGCATGGACGTCGATAGCCGTTTGAGCTCGGGGGAGCCGGTTTCCAGCGTCAATTCGCTGCGGCTGGTGGCCGTCTGGATGTTGTCAGCCGCGCGCGCCAGCCGCGTGAGCGGTGCGACTAAACGAGCGGCCACGATCCAGCCGATGATGGAAAACATCAAGGCCACCAGTAGCCCCGTGCCGAGAATCAGTTCGTAAAGCTGGTCTACCGGCACGAAAGCAGTACTCACGGGCTGCCTGCTCACAGCAACCCAGCCCAAACCTGGGAAGTCTCCGAACCCTTGGCTACGCGCTATTCCCGTGACGTAACGCTGCCCATCTGGCCAGGTTTCGATGGACCATTTGGGCGTGGCGCTGCTGAGGGTCCCTTCCATGAACGCCAGCGATTCACCGACAAGTTCAGTGGGTCCAAGAATCACCGTGCCTTGCGAGGAGAGCAGCAGTAGTTCGGTTTGCTGGGCCCGCAGTTGCGGTGAAAGCATTGAGTTTTTCACCTGTTTTGCCCACTCCCAGCTGAGATGGACGGCGAGCACACCAGTAAAGATGCCCCTCGAATCGGTGAGCGGAGCGGCGATATCGACGAACTGAATGGGCTCGCCCGTGGGGTTGGGGAGTAGCTGGGATAGCATGACGGCATCATGAACATCCCCCACCCATAACGCTTGTCGCCCTTCGATAAATACCGGCCGCTGGGCAATCGACGATCCTTCGAGAAGTCCTCCGGTGGAGGCGATCACCGTGCCACTGGCATTCGTTACGCCAATCCAAGACGGCACGTCATAGTTACGCTGCAGATGTTCGAGCTGGGCGCGCACCGAGGAGGGATCGGTGCGATCGGCAAACTCTTTGATGCCCAACAGTAGGCGCACCTCTTTAACCCGCGCATCCATGCTGCGGCTGAGTTTATCCACCATTTGATACGCGGTATCAGCGCTGCGGTACCCGATATTTTCCTCGAGTTGTAGCGCCGCCTCGCGGGAAGCGACCCAGCTCAGCAGGAGCGTGATGGCAATCACTAACGAGGTGATCAAGCCAATGATGCGGGTGCGCAAAGAGATACGCGTCAGCAGTGAAGGGTGATTAGGCATCGATAGGCCAAGCGAGTCGTCGTCAAGAGAGTCACCCTAACGTAATTTTTGTTATGGCACGAATCGATAGGGTCAACGGAGGCTCGATTAAAAATGCCCTGCTCATGCTTAACCGTTATCCCTGATGAGAAGGTCTCTTTCAAGGGGTAGAAAATAACCTATGTTGATCGAGGGTAGAAGCGCTTGGTTAGTGCGGGGTTAGTGCTTTGTACATGACATGGGTATCCACATACCCTAATGAAGCGTGCTGATAGGCGTTTGGCACAGTACCGACGATCTCGAAGCCAAGGCGTTGCCATAAGCCTACGGCCACGTGATTGCTGGCGACGACGGCGTTGAACTGCATGGCTTTGAACCCCTGCGTCAGGGCCTCTTGCTGTGAGTGTTCGCACATGGCGCTTGCCACCCCTTTGCCCCGCGCTTGCGGTGTGACCATATAACCACAGTTACATACATGCTGGCCGGGGCCTGCGGCGTTGGCCTTCAAGTAGTAGCTGCCCAGCAGTGTTCCCTGCTCATCTTTTACCGCCATGCTAAGACGTGGCGTTTGACACCACAGCGCAAACGCTGCCTCTTGGCTAATGTGGGGGTCTATCGCGTAGGTTTCCTGGGCGGCTACAATGGCTTGAAACGTAGGCCAGAAGAGCGCGAACTCTTTGGCGGTCATCGGCGAAAACTGAAGGCTGGACATAAGGTGTCTTCCATGGGTGTCGTCATGCGCAACGTTAGCACACTCTAATGCGTATCTGCGCGACGGGTACGTTGATAAGTGAACCACTGGACCGCAAGAGGGCAAGACCATGACCGTTGAGAGTGCTCTGACGTATTTTCTGGCGATTTTCGTTTTCGCCGTGACCCCCGGACCGGGTATTTTTGCCCTGCTGGCGAAGGGAATGGCATCGGGAGCGCGCTCGTGTATCCCGTTAGCCTTGGGAATGACGGTCAGCGATGTGATTTACCTGCTGCTGGCGTTTTACGGTTTGGCGGCGCTGGCGGAACACTGGGGAGACGCCTTTACTCTACTGCGCTACGCTGGCGCCATCTACCTGTTCTATTTGGGCTGGAAAATGTGGACCGCCGAGGTATCCCCGCAAACGCTCGACGCCCTCCCAGCCAGCCGTGGCGCTTGGCGTCGTGATGCTGCAAAGAGTTTTCTGCAAGGTTTTATGATCTCGGCCTCCAACCCGAAAGTCATTCTGTTCTATATCGCTTTCTTACCGACCTTTATCGATCTCACCGCGCTCGACCGCAGCGATATGGTGTTGGCGGTCGGGTTGACGCTGGTGGGGCTGATGATGGGATTGATGTTGGTCGCCTCATGTGCGTCTTCCGCACGCCGCTTCTTTCAGTCCGAGCGCGCACAAAAAGGCACCAACCGCACGGCCGGTTCGCTGATGTTCGCAGCAGGCGCTTTTCTGGTCGCTAAAGGTTAAGGCAGACAGTTTAACGAACTGTTTCGGCGACGATCTCATAACTCCGCAAGCGATCCGCGTGACTGTAAAAATCGCTATTGATCATCAGCTCGTTGGCCCCCGTGCGTTCTTGAAACGCGGCTAGCTGTGCTTTGATCGTTTCTGGGCCACCGATGATGGCTGCTCCCAAAAACTGCTCCACCTGGGCGCGTTCCATGGGTGACCAATCCAAGGCATCGACCGGTGGCAGCGATTGTGTCGGCTTCCCCCGGATCAGGTTCAAGAATTTTTGCTGGGCGGTGGTGGCCAAGTAGTGCGCCATCTCGTCGCTATCAGCCGCCATGACCGGCAAGCCGACCATGGCATAGGGTGACTCTAAATGCGCGGAGGGGCGGAAGTTGTCTCGATAGAGGCGGAGTGCCTCGAACAGATAACCCGGGGCGAACTGGGCGGCAAATGCGAAGGGCAGGCCCAGCTTCGCCGCAAGCTGGGCACTGTAGCCGCTAGAACCCAGTAGCCAAATGGGTACGTGTGTGCCCTGGCCGGGCACGGCTTTGACGGTTTGGCGGGGATCCTCGTCGTCTAAATAGCGGCGCAACTCTTCTAACCGCTCCGGGAAGTCGTCGACACCTGCATGGGCGTGACGGCGCATTGCTCGCATGGTCGCCCCATCCGACCCAGGGGCTCGGCCAAGGCCCAGGTCGATGCGCCCAGGATAGAGCGTCTCAAGCGTGCCAAACTGCTCAGCAATGACCAGCGGTGGATGATTGGGCAGCATGATGCCACCGCTACCCACGCGTATCGTGGACGTTTGCCCCGCCACGTGACCAATCAAGACCGAGGTGGCGGCGCTGGCGATACCGGCAATGTTGTGGTGCTCGGCTAGCCAGTAGCGCCGATAGCCCAGCGATTCTGCATGCTGGGCCAGTGATACGCTGTCACGGAACGTTTCGCCTGCGCTTCCGCCTTGACGAATGGGCGCAAGATCCAGAACGGAGAGGGCGGTGCTCGCAAGTTGGCTCATAAATCACCTAATAAACGTGCATGGTCAGCGGGCTATTTTTGTTAGCACGCTTCATAATGCAGCGTTTATGTGGGCGGCCAAGTGCAATTACAACCGCCGTGGCGTTGGGGTCACTCTTTGGGGGGCGTCGGGCGTACCAAGATTTCATTGACATCCACGTGTGGCGGCTGAGCGAGCGCGTAGATCACCGCATTGGCAATATCGCGGTCTTGCAGCGCATACTCGGGCGGCTCGTCGAAAAACGGTGTGTCGACCATACCGGGTTCGATCAATGTGACCCGCATGCCGGAGCCGCGCAACTCTTCGCGCAGGTTGTAACCAATGCCCGTGACCGCCCATTTGGTGGCGCTGTACATAGAACCGGGGATGGTCGTGCGTCCCGCAGCCGAACCGGTCAGCAGCACGTGTCCTTGACGGCGTTTCAGCTCCGGCAGGCAGGCTTGCAAGGTTAGGCCAACGCCGTAAATGTTGGTCAGAATCATCTCCCGCCAAGCGTTATGGTCGGCGCTGCTAAAACCGCCGGGCGAGCCCCCGCGGCCCGCATTGGCGAATACCGCGTCGATACGGCCGAACGTTTCAATGGCGTGCTCCACCATGGCTTGCTGCTGGTGTAAGTCGGTGACATCGACGTCGCACGTGAGCACGTTCTCTGGGCCGAGCTCTTGGGAAAGGGAGGTCAACTTATCGGCAGAACGCGCGGCCAGCACCAGTTGATACCCTTCTCGGGCCGCTGCCCGGGCGGTGGCCGCGCCAATGCCGCTGGAAGCGCCGGTAATTAACAGTACGCGGTCTTGCATCGTTGGCTCTCCTTGCTGTCATACATGAACCTTCAGCATGGCCAAAACCCAGTGGAGTTGCAAACGAGCGCCGGCGCTAGGGCGTATCTTGCTGTCGTTGCAGCATGGCAGAGAGATCTAGGATCGAGCGTGCCATATCGGCCATGCTTCTGCTTTGATCCATCGACGTTTTGCGTAAAAATCGGTAAGCCTCCTCTTCGCTCATCGACTGATGGGCCATGATGAGGCCTTTGGCTCGTTCGATCAGCTTTCGCTCGCGCAGCGCTTTGCGCGTGTTTTCCAGTTCGTCGCTGAGTCCTTGCAGACGACTCGACTGCGCATGCGTCAATTCCAGCAGCGAACGACTCAGCGGCGAATGGAGAGCAGTGGCGGTCAAATCGCCCAGCGGTTGAGAGGGGCTAAGCGCCAGCAACTGTTCGCAGGGGGCTGGAAGTGGTCTGTCGGGTGTGGCCGAGGCGTGATCCAGCGCCGCTTGTGCGTGGGCGATTTTATGGTGGCATAGGGCCATGAGCTGCGTGTTGAGCGTGTCTTCCACCGTTTTGATGGTATCGATTCGTAGGGTCGTCAGCTCATACCAGGTTTCCCCCAAGGTGTTGCCCGACGCCGTTCGATGTTCCGAGCGTTGGCAGGCGATGTCGCGTAGCTGGCTAATACCGGCCAGCGTTCGGGGCGAAAGCGACTGTTCCCAAGCGCTCAGTGCTTCTGGGGTGGCGAATTCGGCAAACGTATCGAAGCAGCGTTGCTGGGACTCGACGAGTTCGTTGAGCAGCGTGCGATGAGCGTCATCGAAATGGCCTAGGGTAAACCCAAAGGCACCGCAGGCACGCTCTTGTCCGGCAAGCTCCTTGCCTTGCATGAGGTGGAACGTGGCTACCAGAGCGCGGGTGATGTCTGGATCGACAGCCGTGTCTGCGGCCTCGAAGACGATCGCCAATAAACCGCTAATCAGGTGATTGAATGCCTGCGTGGCCGCGTCCGGTGAAATATGAAAGGTATCGATGGCTCGACGCAGGGCATCGAGCTCATCCAGCGCTAGCCAAACGCTGGCAATGCGGCGCAGCAAGCGTGCGGTGGCTTGAGGTCGAGCTTCCTGGCTGAACGTTTCTAAACGCAGGCGCATCGAGGCTTCGGCCGATTGACTATGTTGAACGTAGGTCGTTCGGCGGGTTTTGAAACGCTTACCTTGTGAGGCCAGGTAAATCGTCGAGGCGCCGCGTTCGCGCTGCAGCACATGAATGAACTGGCTGATATCGCTCACGATATCCACGGTCGTAGCGAGATGGTGAAGGTTATCGATGTCGCAGCGCAGGGCAGTAAAGAGAAGCTGTTGGGCAGAAGACATGGTGATTTCCTTGATACTCGCCGCCAAAAGTCAAACGCCCCCGCAGTGGCGCGCCTGCAGGGGTAGTGTTCATCGATATTAGCGTAGTGAGAGAGCACCTGCCCCCGTATCGTCGCCGACGGCATCACGGTATGCGCTGGCCTCTTCGGCTTCGGTGGCCTCGCTAAAACGCACCACCAGTACGCAAGACGCTAGTACCAACACGGTCAGGCCCAGGTAGAAAAGGCCCTGCTGGTAGCTCAAGCTTTCGCTACGAAACAGAAACGCCGCAGACACCGCGCCCACGTTGCCGCCGGCCCCTACGATACCGGCCACGGCCCCCAGGGCTTTTTTGTTGATAAAGGGCACGACGCCAAAGGTGGCGCCTTCGGCCATTTGCACGAAGAGGCTAAATACCAGCATGATGCCAATGGCTAGGCTGAGCACGTGCATTTGGGAAAACGCCACTAGGGCAATGCCTTCGCACACCAGCGCTATGAAAAGCCAGCGAACGCGCCCTTTGAGCCCACCATGTTTGGCGAACAGATCGGAAAACACGCCGCCCAGTGTGCGAGCGAAGATGTTCATCAAGCCGAAGAGTCCGGCAATGAGCCCAGCGGTCGCCAGGGTCAGATCGAATTTGTCGAAGAAGTAGATGGCGGCAATGTTATTGATCGTTAGCTCGACGCCAAAGCAGAGCCCATACACGACGAACAGTGCCCATACGCGGATATCCTTCGCCGCCGCCAGGAAGCTTTGGGCGGCACCGTGCTCACCGGTAGCGGGTGGCAGCTCACCGCGTGCGCGCAGCTCGCTGAAGTTGCCATTGGGGGCGTCTTGTGTGAACAGCCAGTAGGCAATACCGGTAAAGAACAGCACCACACCAGGCACCACCATGGCGAGTCGCCAGCCGAGGGCTTCGTTCACGCCGAGCATCAGAACGCCGGCGAAAATCAGCGGCATGACGATTTGGGTGGTACCGCCGCCCAGGTTGCCCCAGCCAGCGCTGGTGGCATTGGCGGTGCCTACCACGTTGGGCGCAAACATCAAGGTGGTGTGGTATTGGGTAATGACGAACGATGCGCCGATGGCGCCAATCGCCAAGCGTGCCAGTAAGAAGGTCTCGAAACTGTCGGCAAGGCCAATTCCCATCACGGGAATGGAGCCCAGCATCAACAGGCCCGTATAGGTTTTGCGTGGGCCGATACGGTCGCAGAGTACACCGATCAGCAGCCGAACGATCACGGTGATCGCCACCGAGGCGATGATGGTATTGCCGATTTGGGTTTGCGTTAGCGCGAGATCCTCGCGCACCACGGCCATGAGTGGTGCGATACCGAACCAGCCAAAAAAGCAGATATGGAATGCAAACCAGGAGAGGTGAAAGGCCCGCATTTGCGGCGTCGAGAAATTGAGCAACCGGATACGGTTGGCTTTGTTGCGGATCTCCATGGGAGTGACCTCACAGCGTACGAACGAGTTTGTCGAGACGCAACGCGCAGGCGTTACGTGGTTACGGGAACATGCCTTCATCGTTGAAGGTCAGGTCCGACGCACTCGTACCCTGTTGGGCCTGGTCCACGCCTATCACCATGTAGAAAAAATAAGCAAATACTCCGCCATCACTCTTTTAAATCAGTGAAAACAGTTGGTTAAAGATTTTGCTTAGATAGGAGACTGCTTGGCAAATAGCAAAGACGGGGGAGAGTAGAGCACTTAACGCTCGTTTAGCGCACTCTGCTTGGGCAGCGTGCGCTAAGTTGGGGCAGTGGCTGGGCGTGAGCGCGCTTATTCGTGTAGGTAGACCGTATCGATATCGAGTGTGGACACCCTGCCAAGGGCATCGAAATGCGTGGCGAGCCAATGCTCGGCCGCCTCTCGGCCTTGCTCGAATAGGTGACAAAGGAAGGGCCATTCGGAGTTGAGCTTACTGGAAACCGATAGGTTATCCAGGGCTTGGTCGCCGCTAATGCGGTGAAAGAGGGCCTGTTGATAGCAGTTCTCGATACCTTGCTCTTCGAGAGCGTGCTTGAGTAGTGCGATCATACGTACCTCTTTGATCAGCGCAGCGTTGAAGGTGATCTCGTTGAGGCGGTTCATGATCGCCGAGGCGGAGGTGGGAAGCTCTTCGCGACGAATCGGATTGATTTGCACCAGCAGGATGTCCCGCGCGCTGCACTCCTCCATGAGAGGGAACAGCGCCGGATTGCCCATGTAGCCTCCGTCCCAATACGCTTCGCCATCGATCTCCACCGCTTGAAACATGAACGGCAGGCAAGCGGAGGCCATGACGGCGTCGACACTCATCTCTTCGCGGCGAAAGACGCGCTGCTTGCCCGTGCGTACATTGGTAGCCGCGACGAAAAGCTTGAGCTGGTCGCACTGGCGTACGCGTTCGAAGTCGATATGAGCCGCCACGATATCCCGTAGCGGATTCAAATTGAGTGGGTTGAGTTGGTAAGGTGATACGAGGCGCGTCATCAAGTCCATGGCGATATAGCCCGGCGAGTGGTCGAGGCTCCAGTTGCCGGTCAGAATATCCAGAGGGGAGCGGCGAATGGGACTTGCCATGCCTGCGCGGCTAACGGCCTGCCAAAACTCCCGCAGTGCCTGACGCGCCGCTCGCTTTCCGCCTCGAGTCAAAGCATCAGCCATCACCACGCCGTTCATGGCGCCTGCGCTGGTGCCGCTGATGCCCTCGATCTCGATGCGATCATCTTCCAGAAGGCGGTCGATCACCCCCCAGGTATACGCGCCATGAGCACCTCCGCCCTGTAGCGCGAGGTCGAGCTTTTTTACCGGTGCCATCGTCATCCTTTCCGTCTTTGATGGAAGTGCCTTTAGCATGGCATAAAAGTCGCCGGACGGAAGAATGGGGAACTACCCCGCAGACTAGGGAGCGTCGGCCAACGGTGATGAACGGGTCTGGGGCAGCGGCTGGTCGTACACCGCATGCTCCATCAACCGGTCGAGCTGCTGGGCCAGCGTCACGCTGGCCTCTTCCATGAGCGCCAGCGAGGCCAGCTCGCCGGTCAGGTCCCCCTGTCGGGAATAGCGCAAGGCCTCTAGACCGCTCTCATGGAAACGGCGGTGAGCCACGGCCAGTGCACGGTAAGCATCGCTTTGCTGATAGCGGCGACTGTCACCTGCCAAGTACCAGCGACCCAGCGCGCAGTGGTGCTGATCCGTAAGAGGAACTTCTTGGGAAGCTGATAATAGTTGCTGGTAAAGACGACTTTTCCACACGGCATGTTCCACTTTGGCCGCGTGTAGACAGGCCGTCGTAGTGCTGTGGTGGATCACCTTGTACATATGGCGTGCTTGGTCGGTGAGCTGTTCGATCACTTGTTCGGCGTCTTGCGCGGCGCGCGCCAAAGCGTTTGCGCTTTCGCGTTGATGGCCAAGGACCCGAGCATCCTCCTTCAGCATGGTAGCCGTTTGCTCGACCCATTGATCCAACTGGTGCGCCAACTGCTGGGTGCGCTCGGCCAGGTGCTGGATGTCGCTCACCACGGCGGTGAGGCCGCTGGGCGCTTCCTGAACGTGAACCGCTTCGAGTGCCGTGCTCATCGCCAAGGCTCGGGTATGACCAGCCATACGGGCGAGTTCGACGCTCATGCCGCGCAGCTCGTGAAGGGCCGTGTCGCTGGCGAGTGGCGCCGCGTAATGCGTATCGGCCTGCTGGTGCCTTTGACACTGCTGTTGAAGATGTTGAGACGCTTTTTCTGCGTCATGTAGCCGGGTAAACAGGTCGGTGAGCGTGGCGCGTTCACTGGCAAGCTGTTCGGCGTGCCGTTCGGCGCCCTCTTCTAGGGATGTGAGCATATCCGCGCCTTTGGACTGAAGCATACTCACCGACTCCAGGGGCGTCATTAAGCTAATCGTGCGGCAGCCCCGCGTGCTCTTGGCCACGGCCAATTGAGCGTGTAGCTCGGCGACTTGCTGCTCCAGGCGGCGGATCGTTTGATAGGGGTGCATAAAGGCAAACATTGACCGGTACCTTCAGTGATGACGCAATTTGTGATGTTTTGTCACAAAGTATTGCAGAAGGTTTTTATGTTTGCCTGTGAAGCGTGGCCTTAGCTGATGAAAATCAGCCTCTTGTCATCGCAAAAAAGGAGCATCGCCATACCACTCGCCTGCGCTATTTCATCTCGGCTAGGTGCATGGGCGTCGACGACTCACAGCGTAAAAACGCTGACGTGGCTAACCACTCTTCATCCGGATAGTAGGCGAAGACGTACTGGTCCTCTTTTAGACTGTCGATTAGCGGGTAAGTGATGTCCTCACGTACCGCCGGGCAGCCATGGCTTCGCCCTAGGCGACCGGTTTGGGTGATGAAATCGTGGCTTACGTAGTCCGCGCCATGAATGACGATCGCTCGCTCGAAGGCCAGATCGTTGACGTCAGGCTCCAGGCCATCCAAGCGTAGTGAATAGCCATTGCGGCCGTAGTAACTGTTCATGGTGCGAAACAGACCGATGCTGGATTGATGGCTATCGGGAACATTGGAAAACGCGTTGGCCACGGCATCGCCAGATCCTTGTCCATGGGACACTAATTCCTCGAACAGCAGCTGATGTTGGTGAAGATCGAACACCCACATGCGCGGCTCTGTGGATGGCAGCGAGTAATCGATGACGGCCAGCCGCTCTGCGGATGGATCGGCACAGCTCAATGCCTGGGCCGCTAACCTGAGGGCAGTTGGCGTGGCATTAGGCGCTAACTGCAGTAACTGATGATGAAGGGGGGATACCCCCGCAGCTGGGGCGGCGGCCACTTGAGAGAAAAAGCCAGCGGCTTGAAGAGGATAAGAAAACAGTACGATGGATAAAGAAAACAGTACATTCATCATGCGTGATCGAAAAAGCATGGGGCGTTATCCTGCTGAAGGAGTCAAAAGCGTAACGAGGTCGATACATCAAGAGTCAGCGTAAGCGGCTATGATAAAAAACGTGTATCAGAACGGGAACTACTGATACGACGGTAAGCAAAAAGAGTGAAGCCACATTACAACGCAGCATAGTAACGCAAGGAGAGGCGATGAACGACCACCAGCCACTAAGACGATGGGCGATAGGAGCGGCGCTCTGTCTGGCGCTGAGCGGCCCGATAATGGCCGATGCCAATGAGCCAGCCAGCGCCGCGTTGCAGCAAGCCCTCGCGCAGCATCTTCAACACCATGAAGGGTCGCTGCCCATCGCGTCGTTCTATGAACTGCGCGGTGGGCAGCCGGCGTGGCAAGAGCTTCAACGCGTTCAGTCGCTGGTCAGCGCGTTGAACACGTTGCCCGATGACGGGTTGACGCCCGACGACTATCAAGCCTCGTCGTTGCTGAGTGACTTCCAGCAAAGCCAGCAATTGGACGATCGTGCGAAGGCCAATTTCGACGTGCGAGCCACTCGGGCCCTGCTCTTGGCGTTGGATCATCTATCGATCGGTAAAGTGGATCCTAAACGCGTCGAGCCGAATTGGGATCTGCAGCGACCTGAGCGGCGTTATGCGCTGCCACGTGTAGTGCAAGCCGTCGAGGAGGGGAGGGTCGAGCAAGCGCTGTCACTGGCGAGGCCGAATATGGCGGCCTATGCCCAGCTTCGTGAAGCGTTGGTGCACTATCGTCGGCTGGCCGATCAGATGAGCGTGCCCTATTTACCAAGACGCGATGAGTCGCTGCGCCCCGGCGATATCGACGATGACGTGCAAACGCTTCGCCAGCGCTTGACGCTATGGGGCGAGCCCCACCTGCTGGCAGCAGATAGTAGCGCTTACCCCATGGTCGACGTGCAGGCGTCAGGAGCTGACCCTCGCAGCTTCGACCGAGAGTTAGCGCAAGCGGTCATGCGTTTTCAGCGACGCCACCAGTTGCAAGAAGATGGCGTAGTGGGAGAGCGCACACGGCTGGCACTGAACATGCCCGTCTCCGCACGAGTGAACCAACTGCGCATCAACCTGGAGCGAGCCCGCTGGATTCGCCCTTCGCTGGAGCGCACGCCCAACGTGTGGGTCGATATTGCAGGCTATCGCTTGCATTATACGCGCCCCAATGGCCAGCATTGGGATACCCGAGTGGTGGTGGGCTCTCCCAGTCGTGAAACGCCGATCATCCACTCCTCGATCAGCCACTTGACCGTCAACCCAAGCTGGACGATCCCCCCGACCATCATGCGGGAAGATGTGCTACCACGGATCCGCCAGGACGAGCAGTATCTGGCGCGGCAGAACATTCAGGTAGTGAGCCTATCCGGAGAAACGCTGGATGCGAGCACGATCGATTGGCAGCGTCCGGGAGGCGTGATGCTTCGCCAAGTGGCAGGGAGCAGCAATCCTCTGGGACGTGTCGTGGTGCGTTTTCCCAATAACGACATGATTTACTTGCACGATACCCCGGCAAGAGGGCTCTTTCAGCGTGAGCACAGGGCACTGAGCTCTGGCTGTGTGAGGGTTGAGGGGGTAACGGAATTTGCCCAGCTCCTACTGCAAGACAGCGGCAGCCGTTATCAGCTCGATACGCTGATCGCGAATGGCCGCAGCGATCAAAACGTGAACTTGCCTAACCGTATTCCGGTAGCGCTGCACTACCTGACTGCTTGGCCCAACGGGCAAGGCGACGTAGTGTTCAGAGAGGATATCTATCACCGCGATGCGGCGCTGCTCGCAGCGCTCGAAGCAGTGTAAGTCGCTCGTCATTCATCAGGACTGGTAGTGTCAAAAAAGCCGCCCCACGTCGTGTGGAGCGGCTCTTTTGTATCGCCGTGGAGAGTGCTTATTGGAGGCTTTCGTCGCTGTCGTTATTGCGCTCATAGTTAGCCACGCTGATGGTGCCGGTTTCGCCACTCTCCAGCGCGGCCAACATTGGCTCGGCTTGGCGTTGGAACGCGATAAGCGTATCGCCGCTTAGGCTAGTGTTCTCGGGCAGTTCGACCGTCATCGCGTTCACCGGCGTGTTATTGACGATGACTTCATAATGCAGGTGGGGGCCTGTGCTGCGGCCGGTATTACCGGACAACGCAATACGCTCGCCCATCGTGACGCGCTCGCCCTGGCTGACCAATGGTTGCGACAAGTGCAAATAGCGGGTGCGGTAGCCGTTGTCATGGCGCACGACAATGTAACGACCGGCAGCGTGGTGGTTGCCGACACGCTCGACACGACCATTCGCAGGCGCGGTAATGGGGGTACCAATGGGCATCGCAAAGTCGGTGCCGTTGTGCGGGCTCACTCGACCGGTGACCGGGTGTAGGCGGCGTGGGTTGAAGTTGGAGCTAAGACGATAATTACCTTCGAAAGGACGACGCGCAAAGGCCGGATCGAGGCTGCTGCCTTCGGGCGTATAAAAATTATCGTCGGTGGTATTGCGCACGACGGTCAGGTCCATACGCTCGCCGTCATACTTAACGGCCAGTACACGCGAATCAAGTGTCTCGCCATCGATCATGTCAGATTCGACCAAGACCTGAAACTGATCCCCCCGGCGGCTGTCACGACGGAAGTCCAGCTTTTTTTGCAAGATGCGCGTAAGCTCCGTGACGGAGCTGCTGCTCAAGCCGGTGGCTTGGGCTGAGCGAGCAAAGCTGCCCGTTACGCTACCGGCATAAAGGCGCTGTACGGGCTCACCCTGACGTTCGATAGCCGTAATGGCGAATTGGTCACTATCCCGCTCTAGTAGAACGCCTTCGCGCGTGTTCTTCATCATGCGCAGTGCCAGCAACCGGCCCGTTTCGTCCAACTGGTAGTCGAAGCTGTGACCTGCACGCCAATGCGTCAACATACGAGGATCGGGTAGGTCGTCCAGCAGGGCGAGCACTTCGCTGTACCCCAAGCCCAGCTCGTTTTGCGCTAACACGGCAAACGTCTCGCCAGGCTCGACGATATGTGTTTCCCACTCAGGAACGAACGGCTCTTCGGCTGCCAGCTCCAGTTCCAGGAACGACACATCGTCCTCGTAGAGTTCGACCCCATAATCCTCGTAAGAAGTGGCATCAGCGATTTCGACGGAGTCGTCGACATTGAGCATGCCGCTTGTAATCGTGCCTAACACGATCGCCATATGCAGCGCGCCATCATCCAACGGGCTGTCGCTCAGCGCGACCCGAGGATGCGCAGCGTGTGGGGCTGCATCACTTGCCATGGACGCTTCGGCACTGGGAATCACATCGAGATCGACGATCTCGGTGGCGGTGAGTTCACTCAAAGGGATGTGTTCGCGGGTCGCGTCGAGGGCGCGAGAAGCACGGTCGATCGCTTCTGCCACTGGCGTTCGCTCTTGACGAAGCGACGGGACGCCGGGGGCTGAGTCGCTAGGTAGCGGAACGAGCACGCTCTCCAGCGGTGTTTGAGGTTGATTCAGGTCATGATAGGTGGTGATGAGTTTTTGTGCGCCCAGCACGGTGACCATGGTGGCCACGGGTAACAGTAATAATTTGTGCGTGCGAGGCAGCGAATGGAGGATTCGCAACATGAGTAAATAGGCCGCCGAGTTCGTGAAATAAAAGTAACATGAAAGTAAGCAAACTCGGGAACCATACCCCAAGGGAAAGGGGGTGAATAGACTGTACATTCATACACAAAATATACTTCCGCTGAATAGCGCAAATATGAAGGGTTCTTATTCAGCCATGAACACCGTTTGCTAACAAAAGTAACCAAAAGGCCGCAGCTTTCTAAAGCCAACAAAACGGTGTATTCACCTTCACCATAGACGCAAATGAAGTCTTGTGACAGGGAAATATAACGTGCGTCTAAATAAACGAGCGTTTTGTGCCCATATCAGCATGTAAGCCCGCATTAATAACATCCATAACACCGGTTAACGATTCAAAAATGCAACGCCGCGTCAATCGTATGAGTGCAAGGCGTATCCAGCGGAGTTGCTAATAGTAATAGGGTAATTTTTTGTATTTTAATGTTTCATTGAGTTTCTTTGGGGCTTTTTGGGGACTATGACTCCGTGAGATGGAGCAGTGAGTCAACGAAATTCGCTAACAAACAAGTACTCACCATCATTTCCTGGCATTCTAGGATTGTTTTTCGAAGATGAAGCGGATGGTTTCGCTGTATGGCGTCGAGGAAATCGAAATGTCTCGGGTAACACTAGCGCAGTGGCAAATGCTGGCCGCCGTGGTGGATCATGGCGGCTTCGCAAGGGCGGCAGAGGCGATCCATAAAAGCCCCTCTACGCTGAATCATGCGGTGCATAAATTAGAAGAACAGTTGGGTATCCAGGTGCTCGAGCCCATCGGGCGGCAGGTGCGGCTGACCGAAGCGGGTGAGTTGCTGCTTCGACGGGCCCGGCAGCTGATCGAAAGCGCGGCGTCTCTGGAAGACGTCGCCTCGCGCTTGGCGGCGGGGCTTGAAGCAGAGATCGTCGTAGCGATCGATCAGATTTTTCCTGCAGCGGCGCAAGCCAAAGCACTGGAACGCTTTTCGGAAACCTATCCTCAGGTACGCGTGCAGCTCCACGAGAGCGTGCTGAACGGGGGGACCGAGATGCTCTACGATGGCCGTGCCGACTTAGTGGTCTCCGGTATCGAGGCCCAAGGGTTTTTGGGAGAGCCGCTGGTCAACATTCGTTTCGTGGCGGTAGCGCATCCGCGTCATCCCCTGCATCAACTTGGGCGCTCGCTGGATTTGCGTGATTTAGCCCAACATCGTCAGCTAGTGGTGCGCGATTCCGCGCTGCGTCAGTCCACCAATGCGGGATGGTTGAAAGCCGAGCAGCGCTGGACCGTCGGGCATGTGGGCACCTCATTGGACATGCTGCGACGCGGACTCGGTTTCGCTTGGATTCCGGAAACCCGTATTGCCGACGAACTGGCCAGCGGAGCCTTGAAGCCGCTGCCGCTCACTGCGGGAGGCGTTCGCGAGGTCCCTGTTCAGCTTATTTTTCGTGATCGTGATCGTGCGGGTCCAGCCGCCCATGCCATGGCGGCAGCGCTGAAGCGAGCAGTGAAAGAGGTATGCGAGCAACGTTCGATTCCCTCGAATGAACAGCCGTAAAACATCCGCTTGAGCCTTATCCCGTCGGGGGTATGCTGAACGGTATACACATCGAAAAACGTTCAATGCAGGAGATGCCCGATGGGACTGTTAGTCAACGGCGAATGGGTCGATCAGTGGTACGACACCAAAAAGCATGGCGGGGAGTTCGTTCGCGAATCCGCGCAGCTGCGCGATTGGGTGGGTAGCGACCAAGCCTCTGACGGGGATAGCTACCCGGCTCAAGCCGATCGCTACCACCTTTACGTATCGCTCGCGTGCCCCTGGGCGCACCGGGCGCTCATCATGCGTAAACTAAAAGGGCTGGAGTCGCTGATCGGCGCGTCCCACGTGAGTCCGCTGATGTTGGAAAACGGCTGGACCTATCATCAAGACGAAGGGTCAAGCGGTGACCCCATCAACCATGCTGAGTTTCACCATCAGCTCTATACCATGACAGACCCAACGTACACTGGCAGGGTCACTGTGCCGGTTTTATGGGACAAAAAGCGCGGCGCCATCGTCAATAACGAATCAGCCGATCTGTTGCGCATGTTCAACCGCGCCTTCGATGAATTGACTGGCAATGACTTGGACTTCTATCCAGACGATTTGCGCAGCGTCATCGATGACGTGAACGATGATGTGTACGACCACATCAATAATGGGGTGTACAAATCCGGTTTTGCCACGGATCAGCAGGTCTATGAGAAGCACGTGACGGCGCTGTTCGATGCGCTAGACCGCATGGAGAAGCGGCTCGGAGAGCAACGCTATCTGGCGGGTGAGTGGCTGACCGAAGCGGATATTCGTCTCTTCACTACGCTGATTCGCTTCGATGCGGTCTACTTTGGCCACTTCAAGTGCAATTTCAAACGCATTGATGACTACCCCAATCTCTCGAATTACGTACGCGAGCTTTATCAGTGGCCTGGAGTGGCCGAGACGGTCAACATGGATCACATCAAGCGTCACTACTATTATAGTCACGATACGATCAATCCTACCCGTATCGTACCTGCTGGGCCGCTGTTGGACTTTACTCGTTCTCATGACCGTGAGCGTTTGCCAGGCCAGGGAATACGTCGCCACTCATCCTGACCCCGTGCTTCAAATGTAAAAAGGCCATCCGCATGGATGGCCTTTGACTTTGTCACAGCAGGACGAATTTAGAACCTATTACTCGTCGTTCACGGCTTCACGAGTCGTCTGCCAGGCGCTCTGGGCGCCTTCTTTAGTGGTTTGCCACGCATCCCGCGCATTGGCTTTGGTCTGTTCCCACCAATCACGATCATACGTTGGGAAGGATTCTACCTCTTCTGACGTGGCTTCAAGCATGATGCGGTGTTCGGTTTCACCATCGCTTTCAGTGTGCGTCTCGAGCGTGAAATTGTCCGTGTCGACGACGATTTCACGGCCACCTAAGCCCAATACCGCACCGCTCTCGATGACAAGTGCAGAAATTCGCATCTCTTCATCGAACAGAATATCGTCGACTTCCCCGATTTCTTCGCCAGAACCATTGGCAAAGAAGACGTCTGCATCGAGGATGTCTTCAGCGGAGTACATACCCTGAGGCTCGGTTTGGGCGTGAACACCAAACGCCATGCCGCTTAAGAGGGCCGTTGTGATGGCAGTCGTTAGAATGGATTTACGCATAGCTTCTCTCCATGTGGCTATCGGTAGGTAGCGTCATGCTACTCTTGGTGAATTCGATATTAAGACCTTTAGTGAAAGGTCGTCGTACGACAGAGTTTAGAGACCGTTGGCCCAATCATCCGCGCGGCGCTCAGCTTCTTCACGCTCCAAACCGTATTTTTGCTGAAGCTTACCGACCAATTGATCCTTTTTACCGCCGATCTGATCCAGCTCGTCGTCAGTGATCTCACCCCAACTCGCGCGGGCTTTACCTTTCACTTCTGTCCATCTGCCTTCGATTTGATCCCAGTTCATGTTTATCACTCCTTGAAGTTCGTGAACGTCATCAGGCATTTCTCAGGTTAGACGACATATGCACATGTGCAAGCTCGGGTATTGATATGGGTTAAAACAAAAAGGCTGGTCAGAACCCGTGGGGGGTGTTAGGATGCGCGCTCCTCGCATGTGTTGACCCCTCCATCACGACGATAAACGTTCATCACTGACGCTGAGTAGTACGTGCCACGCCAGTCGAAACGTTTGCGGGAACATCTCACTGACTGCAGATGTTCATTGCTGTGAAGATGGCGCGCCTCCAGTATTTCACCAAACGGGTGAAATCGGCGCAGAAGGTCGCCACAGCGGTTGGCCCGCAAATGCGGTGTTGCCAGCCGAATGCCAGGTGCGACCGGCGTCTCCGACTCCACTGATGACGATATCCGCGATGCGGAGCCTTGTTCTTTTGCAGCGTACTGTTACGCGCTGCATGAAAACAGAGTCAGAGACGCTTACGATGTTTTTTGCCGGTTCTTCCGGCCTACCAAGGTGTGATTAATGACCTCGACTTCTGTCGCCTCGCCGAGCTTCGGCGATCTGGCTCTATTGCCTGCCGTTCTGTCTGCTGTTGAAGCACAGGGCTATGAAACTCCTTCACCCATCCAGGCGCAGACCATTCCTGCGTTGCTGGAAGGTCGCGATATGCTGGGCCAAGCGCAAACGGGTACCGGCAAAACTGCTGCTTTCGCACTACCGCTGCTGTCGCGTCTCGACATGCAGCGTCGCGAGCCCCAGGTACTGGTGCTTGCGCCGACCCGCGAACTGGCTCAACAGGTCGCCGTCTCTTTTAGCCGTTATGGCCAAAACCTTCAGGGGTTGGAAGTGGCTACCCTCTGCGGTGGTCAAGAGTACCGTGAACAGCTAGGTGCGTTGAAGCGTGGCGCACAAGTGGTCGTTGGCACACCGGGCCGAGTGATCGACCACTTGGATCGCGGCAGCCTGAAATTGGACGGTCTCTCCGCACTGGTACTGGACGAAGCCGACGAAATGCTGCGCATGGGCTTTATCGACGACGTCAAACGCGTGGTTGCCGATACCCCGAAAGATGCCCAGCGTGTCTTCTTCTCGGCCACGCTGCCGACGGAAATCGAGCGCATCGTCAACCGTTATTTGGTCAACCCGGTGAAGGTGGCGATCGAGTCGCGCACGACCACAGGTGAAAACATCGAGCAGCGCCTCGTGCGTGTCGACGGTGGTGCCAAGCTGGAAGCGCTGTCGCGTATTCTCGAAGTCGAGCCGGTCGATGCCGCTATCGTCTTCGTGCGCACCCGTGCGGCCTGTACCACGCTGGTCGAGCAGTTGACCGCTCGTGGCGTCAACGCCGCTGGCCTATCGGGTGATCTGGATCAGAGCCTGCGCGAGCGCACCATTACCCGCTTGAAGCGTGGCAAGGTCGACGTGCTGATCGCGACCGATGTGGCGGCCCGTGGCCTCGACGTTCCGCGTATCACCCACGTGATCAACTACGACCTACCGCAAGATGCAGAAGCCTACACCCACCGTATCGGTCGTACCGGGCGTGCGGGCCGTAGCGGCATCGCGATTACGTTCGCGGGTTTCCGTGAAGGCCGCAAAGTGGGCTGGATGGAGCAGGCCACCGGTCAGAAAATGACCGAAATGCCGCTACCTGACGAAGCCGCTATCCGCGCTCACCGTGACGACGTATTCCATCACCGCGTGGTGGCTGCACTGACCAAAGGCGCTGAAGAGCAGCGCGCCCTGGTCGAGCGTCTGGTGGAAGAGGGGCATGACGCCGTTGAGCTGGCCTGCGCGTTTGCCGCCATGGCCCGTGCCGACGAAGCGCCGATCGGTCGTCTTCAGGCACCGCGCAAAGAGCGTGCCCCGCGCGATGGCGCACCGGGCAAGCCGGGTGGTGCCCGCCGCGAGCGCTCCAGTGCGCCCAGCGAAGGCATGACCCGCTACCGCGTCTCGGTAGGCCATAAAGACGGCGTGAAGCCGGGCCAACTGGTCGGCGCGCTGGCGAACGAAGGTGGTATCGAAGGCGCACGCATCGGCCGTATCGATATCCGTAACGCCTTCTCCGTGGTCGAGCTGCCCAGCGGGTTGCCCTCCACGATTCTGGCGAAAATGGCCCGCGCCCGTGTGGCCGGTCGCCCGCTGGAAATCAGCGAAGACCGTGCGCCGGAACGCGCCCCGCGCCGTCGTCGTGACGATGGCGATGCCCCGGTTCGCCGTCGCGAACGCGCATAACTCATTGCTAGGCGCTGGTTAGCGCCTAACCGATGAGTCACATCCCCCTATGCCACTGGCCCCGTGCCTGCTGGCGTAGGGGGATTTTTTTTGGCTACGCTAAACGTTCATTACCTCGATACAAGGAGCCTGCATGGACGCTGCGCTACACGAATGGAACCTGTCACCCAAACAGGCGATTGCCCTTCAGTCACAGCTCGCCCAACGGTTGGAGAGCCGTGATCGCATCGATCCGGTGAGGTATATCGCGGGGGTGGATATTGGCTTCGAGGAGGAGGGCGCGGTAACGCGGGCGGCGGTGGTCGTATTGAAGTGGTCACCTGAGGCGGCTCCTCAGTTGCCCGTGGTCGAGCAGGTGGTGCATCGCGAACCTACCCGCATGCCCTATATTCCCGGCTTGCTCTCCTTTCGGGAGATTCCTGCCGCGCTAGGCGCATTTGCCAAGCTCGAAACGCGGCCACAGCTGGTTATGGTCGATGGCCAAGGCATTGCCCATCCAAGGCGACTGGGCGTAGCAGCACACTTGGGGCTG
Source organism: Halomonas sp. MMH1-48 (assembly GCF_022348105.1). Lineage (NCBI taxonomy): Bacteria > Pseudomonadati > Pseudomonadota > Gammaproteobacteria > Oceanospirillales > Halomonadaceae > Halomonas > Halomonas sp. MMH1-48. The sequence continues at coordinate 43,853 of NZ_JAKRFL010000008.1, read as the reverse complement.
TGGCTCGATCTGCCTACCATCGGTATCGCCAAGTCACGCTTAACCGGCACGCATGGCGCGGTAGGCGACGCGCGGGGTGATTGGGTGCCGCTGATGGCGGATCAAGAGGTGATCGGGGCCGTGCTGCGCTCGCGGGAAAACGTCAAGCCGGTGTTCGTCTCGCCGGGGCATCGGCTCACGCTGGAAACGTCGCTCGAGTGGGTGTTGCGATGCCTGGGACGCACCAAGCTGCCCGAGCCGACCCGGTTGGCCGATCGGCTGGCGTCACGGAGGGACCACAAAGCGAGCCAAAGGCGGCTGCTTTAGATAAAGCCGAGAAAGCGCTGCAGCAGGCTGGTGGCGTCTGGCGTTTCGCGAATGTCGTCCAGCAGTCGATCAGGGTCGTCGCCCTGGTCGCGTAGGGCGGCGCGTTGGCGCTCGATATAGGCGCGCATCACCGGGGAAGAGAACTCAGGGTGAAACTGCACGCTCCATTGGCGCGGCCCGTAACGCAGCGCTTGATGAGCGTCGTGACAGTTGTGGGCCAAAATCGTGGCGCCATGGGGAAGCTGCATTACCGACTGGGCATGGGTGAGGTGCGCGGGAAAGTGCTCGGGTAGTTGGCGAAAGAGTGGGTCTTGCTGGCCTGCTTGGGTCAATCGCACCGTGCGCGTGCCCGATTCTCGCCCGGCAGGGTGGTAGTCGCTGATGCCGCCAAAGGCCGCTGCCATGAGCTGATGTCCGTAACAAACGCCCAGCAGCGGCAGGTCATCGGCAAGGGCTTGCTGCAGCCACGGCTTGAGCGCCTCGCTCCAGGAGGGTTGCTCGCTTACCATGCTATGCGAACCGGTGATCACGGCGCCGACGATGTCGTCGGGTGGGGTCGACGTCAACCGCGCATCCCATACCTCGAGCGTGACTCCCGAAGGAAGCGCCTCGTTCAATCGGCGTGTGAACAGCTGCTCGAAATCACCGTGTTGGTCGACCACTTCAGGGAAGGCATCCCCGGTTTTGATGATGACTAAAGAGGCCATGGCATTCTCGTTATCGTATCGCGGCAGTGGAAAGATAGCCGAATCGGGTGATTCCGCTGTAAGCTAAAACGTCTTCCTCGACCACCGTTTTACCATACATTAGGAGCTGTAGATGCAACAGATTACCCGCGCGGGTGCGCCGATGGACGTTGCGGGCACGCTGCCTGCCGTAGGTCAAGCTGCCCCCGAGATGACGCTGACTAACACCGACCTCGAAGATGTCACCCTGGAGACCTATCAGGGCAAGCGTAAGGTGCTAAACATCATCCCCAGTGTCGATACCCCTACCTGCGCGATGTCCACTCGGCGTTTCAACGAGCTGGCCTCCCAGTTGGAGAATACCATCGTTCTCGTCGTATCCGCAGACCTGCCGTTTGCCGCCAAACGCTTTTGTGGCGCCGAAGGATTGGATGAGGTCGAAACGCTCTCCACCTTTCGTCATCGCGAATTTCAAAAGGCCTGGGGCGTGGCGCTTTGCAATAGCGCCATGGAAGGACTGTGCGCGCGGGCCGTGGTCGTGCTGGATACGGACAACCGTGTGCTGCATAGCGAGCTAGTGAGCGAACTGAAAAACGAACCGGATTACGACGCGGCGCTGGCAGCGCTCAAGCGCTAGCCCGTTCGCGGCTCTGTTTGGCGGCCGTCACCAGCGCGCTAATGAGGCGCTGCTGGGGACGGTTGAAAATCAGCCACTCCGGGTGCCACTGCACGCCGATCAGAAAGTCGTGGTCCTCTGATTCGATCCCTTGGACCAATCCGTCGCGATCCCGTGCAACGATCTGGATGCCTTTTCCCGCGCGGTTGACGGCCTGGTGATGCAGGCTGTTCACCCGACACCAAGTAACGCCCAGCAGTTGATACAGTTGGCTGCCGCCGACGATATCGACCGTTTTACGGGGCAGCACGGTACGCCGCCGCTTCAAACCTTCATGGGTGGTATAGATATCCGGATCCAGCGTGCCGCCTAGGTGCACGTTGATCAACTGCGCCCCACGACAAATGCCGAGTACCGGCGTGTTTTGCGGGATGAAGCGGTTGAGCAGGCTCAGCTCCAGCTCGTCTCGGGCGGGGTCCAAACGCACGTCGAGCTGAACTTCGCCGCCGTATAGGTGCGCTTGAATGTCGTCGCCACCGCCAATGATCAAACCGTCCAGGTGGTCTGGGAGAGCCCGAGAGGGCGACAGGCGAAGCGGCTTGCCGCCATGTCGCCAGACGGCAAACCAGTCAAAGCACCAGGCAAGTTGGCTTTTACGATCCGAGGTGGTGATTCCGATCAGCGGTCGAGGCATGCGGTGAGCGTCTCTTATTGCTGTGATGAATGAAGGCAGGGGAGAGTCATGAGGCGCCAAACGGCCTCGATAGCGCTGCCTTCAAGCGTTCCCACCAAGGCTTGCCATGCTCGGCAATGTATTCATCGCAGCGCGCTCGCAGCACGTCATCGTTGGCGGCTAGCTTCTCGACTTCGACCCAGCGGTTCCACTCCAGTACCGATCCCCAGCCTGGCTGTGAGAGCTGGGCATTGGGCAGGCGATAGTGGAAGGTCGGGCGCGGCTTGGTCAACTCGCCATGCAGCAGCGGGTGCGGGTGGTTGGGACGCAGATACGCAAACAGCGGGAGCAGATCCAGCTCTCGGTTGCGGGTGGGGTTGTGGTCCAGGTAGTCCTCGATGAAAGTATCCAGGTCCGGCTGGTAGCGGGCGTCCAGCACCTTCAGCGCATACTCTTTATGAAACGGGTTGGCGTGGGGCAGCATTTCCCGAGTGATATCGACTTTGATCTCTTCGCGTAGCCAGCTGGCCAGCAGCAGATAAGCGCGCATCATGGCGAGCAGATAATCCACCTCATCGCTCTCCACCTCGGGATTGAGATGCAGGCCAAAGCCATAGAGCAGGCTGGCATCGGTGCCTTTGGCACCTTTTTCTCGCAGCGTTTCGAAGAGCGTATCCAGCGTTTCCAGCTCGTCCCATGGAATGGGTGGGCAGACGATTTCGGTGGGCACCAAGCCGGTCACCATGTCGCCAATCAGTTCTCGGGTTTTTTGATGGAACTCGACCCGACGCTGATGCTGTTGACGTGCCCACTCGCTATCGCTTTCGTGATGCTCTTCCAGCAGGGCTTTATCGGGGTGGGCATATTGGGTGTCCAGCTCGATACCGAACTCTCCCCAACGGGTGCCTTCCACCTGTAGCCGATGAGGGCTGACCACGTTAAGCTCCCCACCAAACAGCATGCGCACCAGCTCGGCGGTCTCGCGTGGCGGTAAACCAGCGAATTCGATTTCGACGCCGACACGGCGCCGCTGGCCATCTTTATTGTCGCGTTTGGGTGGGGCTTGCAGCGTCATCTCGGTATCCTTGAGGTGAACGTTTGTAGCGTCAGCCTATCATAATCACGCGTCGAGGCTGAGCGCCATCCGCGTGTTCAATGTTAATCACCGGCTCCCTTGGCCGGTCTATGTCGGGAGCAATGCGTGCGACAGCACTGGATAACCAAGATCATCGTCGGCATCTTACTCAGCCTGCTGCTCGGTTCTGCGGCGTCTGCGCAAAGTGTCTCGCTGCCCAACCTGACCGGCAGTGAGTCGTCGGAGCAGGCGGAGGTGAGCAACGAGGAGTTTCAGAGCTCGCTGAGCGATGTGATCTCGATGCTCGAAAACGAGGAGCAGCGCACCGCACTACTGGACTCGCTGCGCGAGCTGCAGGTGAGCACCGAGGCCGCCGAGGAGGATGGCGTCGTTCGCCAGGGGTTGTTAGGCGCGCTGGCCGACACGTTGACCGACATTGGCGAGCAGGCTCAGGCGGGCGACTCGCCCATCGATGAGTGGTCTCGCCAGCTCGTGCAGGGTGTCGAGGACTTACGCGCCCTGAACGATGATGCAGATCAAGGAGAAGCCATTCGCGCGATAGCCGACGGCGCGGTGTTGGCCTTCGTGTGGAGCGCGTTATTGGTCGTCATGATCGCCTTTGGTCGCTTGATCGCCACGCGACGTCACTGGCCGCTGGACCTGCCAAGGGACCCCAAAGCGTGGCTGTTGGCAGTGCATTTTTTGCGTCGAATGCTGCCCTGGACGCTGGCCTTCGCCATTACCCTCGGTATCGGGCAAATTCTCCCCTATAGCCCCGGGCGGGCAGTGGTATTGGTGGTGGCGTACATCTGCCTATGTGGTCGGGCGCTCTCGGTGGTTTTCGAGACCGTCATTGCCTTCTTTAGCCGTGGGCACCGCTTCCCGGCAGTGCAGGTGTTACAGCACAAAGCGCTACGCGGTCTGTTCGTCATCGGCGCGCTGATTGCCTTGGGCGATGCGGTGAACTCCACGCGGCTGGTGGAGTTGCTGGGGGCAGAGCTCTCCAGCCTCGTATCGGTATTGGCGAACATGCTGGCAGCGCTCTTGTCGGCTCGTTTCATCTTCAAATTTCAGCGGCCGATCCGTCATCTGATTTGTAACCGACCCTACAAACAGCGACGCGATGCCAGCACCGCCGTCGAGATGGTACGGGCGCTTGGCGGGCTATGGCATATTCCGGCATTGCTGATGGTGGGCGGCTCGCTGCTGGCGATTTTCATTACCGTGGGGGATGTGGGGACGGCCCTGGCGCGCTCGATTGTCTCTGCCAGTTTACTGGTGCTGACGCTAGTCGTGACCGGGCTGCTGCGCCGCCAAGCCGAGCGGCTCAACAAGCGCCGCCATCGCCGCCGCTTCAGCCAGTACCGCAAGCGTTTGGAACGTTTCGGGTTCGTGCTGGCACATATTTGCGCGTGGATGGTGTTCGCCGAGCTCTCCATGCAAGTGTGGGGCGGTTCGCTGTTTGGTTTAGGCCAGCAGGCGGTGGCCAGCGCCCGCATCGGGCAAGCACTGGTGAGCCTTGGGGCAACGATCTTACTGGCGTGGTTGGTATGGATCTTTGCCGATACGGCCATTCAGCGGGCGCTGACCTCGTCGGCCCGCTCACGCGGGCGGCGGGTAAATCAAGCCCGTGCACAAACCATCACGCCGATGATTCGCAACGTCATTTTCGTAGCGATTCTCATCATCGCGGTGATCGCAGGGCTAGCCAATCTTGGGGTAAACGTCACGCCGCTGCTGGCCGGTGCCGGTGTGATCGGTCTGGCCATCGGTTTTGGTGCGCAAACCCTGGTGCAGGATTTGATCACCGGTATCTTCATACTGATCGAAGACTCGTTGGCGGTGGACGACTTCGTGCAGATCAACGGGCATATGGGCACGGTAGAAGGTCTGACGCTGCGCACCGTGCGGCTGCGAGACCTGGATGGCGTGGTGCACATCATCACCTTTAGCCGCATCGAATCGATCCACAATATGTCTCGCCAGTTCGGTATTGCGCTGATGCGTATTCGCATTCCTTACGATATGAAAATCGACGATGCGATTACTCTGATGCAGGAGACCGCCCAGGAGCTGCGCAAGGACCCGATGATGCGTCACTACATCTGGTCGCCGCTAGAGATGCAGGGCGTGCAGGGCTTCGAAGAGGGCTGCCCCATCCTGCGGATGCGTTTTCGCACCGCACCGGAAATGCAGTGGGATGTCTCTCGTGCCTTCAATCTGCTGCTGAAGCAGCGCATGGAAGCGCAAGAGATCGACCTGGGCGTGCCGCGTTTGAGTGTCAGCATGGAGGCACGCTCCGAGTCGCGTATGGAAGACGCCTCCGGCACCGACCTAAGCCTGGAGCGAGGGGAGGAGAGTGCTTCCTCTTCGGCAGACGAGGCGCACAAAAAGCCGACGCCCCCGAAACCCGCACCACGCCCCACTCAGGCGGAAATCCGCCAAGACGAGCGGGAGCGCCACGGCACGTCAGCCCAAGCCAAGCCCCATGCTCAGGGCAAACCCCAGAGCGAGTCCTATACTCGCCCCCACGGTGAAAACGGCGATGAGTAGCCATGGCCCGCGCAGGCGGCGCCAGCGGTTGTAGAGCGAGACCGCATGGCTGACGCGATCGACCAGTTCATCGTGGCGAGAGATTGCATGATCCGGCGGTAAAGAGAAGTCGTTGGCCACGTCGCCCTGCCAATGGGCACCGTGGGTCAGGCCTAGGCGAGCGCGCAGGCGGCCAATGTCGCTCAGCGTATGGTGCAGGGTGTCGTAGGTTTGCCGGTGAGGCGGCACGGCGAGCACGGACGTGGCATCCTGGCGTAGCGCGCTATTGGGGCAGCGGTCCACGGCACTCTTGATCTGCTGGTCGTTGGCCTCTGGTGTCAGGGCGAGGCGTTGGTACAGGTCGCGCATAATCCAGGAAGTCTCTTTCCAAGCGTAGTGATTAGTAGGTTTGCATCAAATAATCATAGGCATTTTTGATGCGTTGAAAACGCGCCGACGCTAGAGCGACCTGGTGCTCGCTCTCGGAGTAGAAGCGATCTGGGTGGTGAAGCTGGGCCATGCGGCGATAGGCGCGGCGTACATCGGTTTTGCTCGCCCCTGGCGTCAGCCCCAGGACGGCGAGGGCGCGAGTGGTGCGATCGGGAGGCGGTGGGCTGCTACGTTGCTGGCGTCGTCGTGACTCCTCTTGCCGCGCCTGCTCCTGGCGTGCTCGCTCTTGGCGTGCCTGCTCCTGACGCGCTTGTTCGGCTCGGGCCTGTTCGGCGCTGGACTGTTCCGCCCGCGCTTTGGCGCGGCGGGCGTCCTCTTTCTGCTGCTTTTTTTCCTGCTGCTTATCGGCTTTGGCCCGCTGCTGCTGTTCTTGCTCGGCCTGCGATGCCTTGGCGCGTTGTGCAGCCTCGGCTTCTTCCCGCGCTTTGCGGGCATAGTAGTCCGGGTCGTGAGCTTGCCAGTAGGCGTCGCGGCTCGGGTCTTCCGGCTGGCGCAGCGGCTGGCCGGTCAGCTCTTGGAACAGCGTACCCAGGGTCGTGGGCGTCACGTTTAACAAATCGGCTAAAAACCGCAGAATGTAATGATTAGCCAACGAAATATCGCCGTCGTCCGTGGCCACGGTAATCGCTTGGTGCATCACACTCAGGCTACGCTCTTTAGAACACTCTTTGCGTACCACCTCGGCGGCCAGCTGAATGGCGTGCAGGTCTTGGCTGTGGGCAATACTCATCACCGGCCCCAGTTCGTGTCCGTGGCGAAACTGCGATGTCACCTGGGCCAAGCGGCGACGCCGTTGGCCTTCCGAGACGTGCTGGCGGTGCACCAGCACCCAGCCCAGCAGTAGTAGTGTGGCCGTATCCACTTGGCTGCGGCTTTTGAGCAGCAGCAGCTCAAAGGGTGAAAAACGGGCGATGGACATTCCCTAGCTCCAAGGCGAAGTAGTAAACCGTAGCCTCTGTTTAGCAGACCACTATGGCGAGCTCACCATGGTATATCATCGTGTTTGGCAATGAAGTAGGAGATTCGTGAGGTGATCAACGTTGAGCGTAAAAATAGCTTCCAACTGCGCCTATCGCGGCGGCTAAAAGAAGAAACCTCGCATACGCTCGATGTGTATTTGTTCGTGCCCAAAGAGCTTGGGTTGAGCACTCACGTCATTTCCGAAGAGGCATTTTATCATGGTGCGATCAGTGTCTCGCGCACCTACTACAGCGACGAGTATCACTTGCCGCTGGTGCATAGCCGATTGGCTAGCCGTAACCAGTTGGGTAGCGACTCTTACCGCTTGAGCCTCAGCCTTTACGCCTATCAATACGTGGGGGCCTTGGAGCGCACCACCCAAGCCTTGCTGGCTGACGCCCGTAAGCTGCGTCGCGAGCCAACCGATGAGCCAGACGCCTGGGATGAGAAGGCCAACGCACTGAGCGAACGGCTCGCGGAAATGAGTGACCTGAGTGACGGCATTCTCAAACGCCTGCGGCGCAACCCGCCCAGCGACGATCGTCTTTATAAATACTTTGCCAATATCGACAACTACCTCTCCTGGTTCACCGAGCAGCAGCTGTTGGCGCTGATCGCGCACATGCCCAGGGGAGGGCGATTTAGCGACATCAAACGGCGCTTCTTGACGGTTTGTCAGCGCGAAGGGGAGTATCGTCAGGCGCAGGAGTACAACGCTGAGCGAGTGGTGGAAGACCCCACTCGCATGTCGAATAAAATGCGTTTATTGCGACGTCTCATCGAGCATCCCATCACCCTGAAACAGCGTGCTTTGGAGCTGGGTAATGGCGAGCAGAAAGCAGTGAAAGCCCTGGCAACAGCGGTGGTGATGGCATTCGTTTCGCTGGGCGTGCTGCAACTGCGCAGCGCCTTGGGCGATATCACCGCCCTGTTCGTACTGGCCATGGCGCTGCTCTATGCGTTGCGGGAAGTGTTCAAAGACGATCTGCGCAACACGCTATGGCGCTGGTTACGCCGTGGCCGTCCCAAATGGCGACGTCAGTATATCGACCCTACCCGCAATGCCCTGGTGGGGCGGCAGCTCGAGTGGTTCGACTACAAACGCTACGCCGCCTTGGATCGTGACATTCAGCAGATGCGGCGGCGCACCGTTGCCCAGCGGGACGAAGTGGTCATGCATTACCGCTCCAGCTCGCATATGTCGCCCACCCGCTTTCTAAGCGGATACGAACACACTCGTGAAACGCTGCATATCGACCTCTCGATGCTGACGCGTTTGATGAGCAAAGACAAACACCACATCTATCGTCTCAAAGAGGGTCAGGCAGTGCGGGAGAGCGTCGAGCGTCGCCATCTTTTCAATCTGGTGATCCGCGAGACCGGCAGTGAAGATGCACCCTATCTGGCCCGTTGGAAAGTCGTGGTGAGCCGTTCCGGTATCGTGGATGTCGAGCGAGTTGCCGAAAACCGCGACACCTAATCGCTTTTCCTTTGCCATTGAATGCGACTAAAAGCTAAAAAGTAAACGTTTACTCTGCAAGCGTAAACGTTTACTTTTTCCCAGGCGCCGGTCAAAACGGCTGGTGAGGCGATATACGAATACGCTTGGGAGAGAGCGATGGCACTGCGAGTCACCGTATGGGGCGAGAACGTCCACGAGCAAACCAACGAGGTGGTAGCGCGCATTTACCCCACCGGCATGCACCAGTGCATCGCCGACGGTTTGAATGAGTCAGAGGCGCTGTCCGCCACCGCCGTCACGCTGCAAGATTTAGAGCAAGGGCTCAGCGAAGAGACGCTGGAGAATACCGACGTGCTGCTGTGGTGGGGCCACGCCGCCCACGGCGACGTGCTGGAAGAGACCGTTGATCGGGTGCAAAAGCGCGTGCTGCAGGGCATGGGGTTGATCGTGCTGCACTCCGGCCACTACTCGAAGATTTTCAAACGCTTGATGGGCACCACCTGCTCGCTGAAATGGCGAGAGGCCGGCGAGCGCGAGCGCCTTTGGGTCGTCAACCCTGGGCACCCCATCGTGCAGGGCTTGGGGGATTATCTGGAGCTGCCCCATACCGAAATGTACGGCGAGCCCTTTGCGGTGCCCAACCCGGACGAGGTGATTTTCATCAGTGCCTTCGAAGGCGGCGAAGTGTTCCGCTCCGGCCTGACCTACAAGCGCGGTAACGGCAAGATTTTCTACTTCCGACCCGGACACGAAACCTACCCGATCTACTACGACGAGCAGGTCAAGCGGGTGCTCAAGAACGCCGTGCTCTGGGCGCAGCCGGAGGGCGCCCGGTGGATCGACAGCTGCCCCAACGTCCCCGCCGACCAGGCACCCAACCCGGTCGAAATCAAGGGCGAAAGCCTGCACAAACCCGGTGAGGAGGGCTTCAAATGATCCGTATCGCAATTATTGGCGCGGGCAGCATGGCGGGGGAACACGCCAAGCACTATGGCCGACTCGAAGGCGTCGAAGTGGTTGCCGTATGCGACAGCGATTTCCCCAAGGCCCAGGCCTTTGCCCAGCGTCACGGCATTACCGATGTATATCAAGAGCTGGACGCCATGCTCGCTCGCGATGATATTCACGCGGTGAGCAATGTCACTCCGGATGGCGTGCACAAGGCCACGTCGTTGGCCGCCATTGCGGCGGGTAAACACATCCTGTGTGAAAAGCCCCTGGCTACCAACGCCGAGGATGCCCACGAGATGGCGGCCGCCGCACAAGCCGCCAAGGTCATCAATATGGTCAACCTGAGCTACCGGGACGCCCCCGCCATTCAGCACGCCCGAGCACTGATTACCGGTGGTGCCATTGGCACCGTGCGCCATGTGGATGCCAGCTACCGCCAAAGCTGGCTGGTGAGCAACGCCTGGGGGCGCTGGGATGAAGATAGCCAGTGGCTCTGGCGGCTCTCGGAAGCCCACGGCAGCAAAGGCGTACTGGGCGATGTGGGCGTGCATATCGTCGATTTTGCCAGCTACCCGGTGGGCGACATCACCCGCGTCAACTGCGAACTCACCTGCTTCGACAAAGCCCCGGATAACCGCATTGGCGACTACGTGCTGGACGCCAACGACACCGCGCTGATGCGCGTGCGCTTTGCCAATGGGGCCATGGGCACGATTCAAGCGACCCGCTGGGCCACCGGCCACCACAACTCGCTCACGCTGAGCGTTCACGGCGATAAAGGCGCGATTCGCCTGGATCTGGACGCCTCCAAAGACGACGTACAGGTGTGCCTGAACGATGACGTGCACCCCGCCCGCTGGAGCACCGTCAAGGCGCCGCCAACGCCCAGCATCTACCAGCGCTTTATCGAAAGCATTCGCACCGGCGAAAACGATCAGCCCGACTTTGCCCGTGGCGCGGCCATTCAAACCGTGCTGGACGCCTGTTTCGTTTCCAGCCAGGAGGACCGCAGCCTGGCAATTGCCAGCTAACGAGTACCATTTCATCACGCATCTTTTGAGGCAAGACACCCAATAACAAGATGAGGATTCCCCGATGCGCCCTACATTGAAAACACTGTTGCTGCTGATGACGTTACTGCCAGTGGCACTGCCTGCTTTGGCCGCCGAGATCACCGTCGCCTGTGGCGACGGTGGGGCCGCCGATTTCTGCCCAGAACTCTCCCAGCGCTGGGCCGAGGCCAACGGCCACCAGGTCACTATCGTCACCACGCCTGCGTCGCCCACCGAAAAACTCTCGCTCTATCAACAGCTGCTGGGCAGCCAGTCGGAAGATGTCGATGTGCTGATGGTGGATATCGTCTGGCCGGGGCTGCTGGCAGAGCACTTGCTGGATCTGAACGAGTATCTACCCGCATCCGCCACCGAGGGTTTCATTCCTTCGCTGATGGAGAACAATACCGTGCAGGGCAAACTGGTCGCGCTGCCGTGGTTCACCGATGCAGGGCTGCTTTACTACCGCCACGATCTTCTGGACAAGTACGATGCGGAGGTGCCGCAGACGTGGCAGGCGATGACCGATACCGCCCGGCGCATTCAAAACGCCGAGCGGCAGGCGGGCAACGAGCGGATGCATGGCTTCGTCTTTCAGGGGCGCGCCTACGAAGGGCTGACCACCAACGCGCTGGAGTGGGTGGCGAGCTACGGCGGCGGTACCTTCGTGGATGACGAGGGGCAGGTGACGGTGAACAACCCTCGAGCGGTAGAGGCCCTGACGCTGGCGGCCTCATGGATAGGAGATATCAGTCCAGAGGGCGTGCGTAACTACATGGAGGAGCAAGCCCGCGGCGTTTTCCAGGCGGGCAACGCCGTCTTCATGCGTAACTGGCCCTATGCATGGTCGCTGGGGCAAGCGGACGGCACGCCGATCCAGAACAAGTTCAGCGTAGCGCCGCTGCCCAGCGGGCCAGAGGGCTAGTCCGTTGCGACGCTGGGCGGCTGGAACTGGTCGGTCTCCCGCTATTCGGACGAGCCACAGGCCGCCGCCGACTTGGTGGCCTATCTCACCGCGCAAGCGCAGCAAAAAGCGCATGCCATCAAGTTTGGCCGCAACCCCACGCGCCCCGCGCTGTACGAAGACGACGAGGTGCTGGCCGCGCATCCGTTCATTGGCGAACTGTATGAAACGGTGATGAGCGGCGTGCCGCGCCCGGCCAGCGTCACTGGCGATGCTTACCCACGTGTCTCCAACGCGATCTTCAATCGCGTTCATGAAGCGCTGTCCGGCAGCGTCACGCCAGAGCAGGCGGTGCAGCAGTTGGATAGCGAACTGGCGCGATTAGGGCGGCGTGGCTGGTAGCGCGAACGGCGTTAGCGTCCGTGTACTCAGCGATTTTCGGCCACGCTTTTTGTACAATCAGGGCCCGACTGGCTGAGGCATGGCATGAAACAGAACACACCGAGCGCGCAAACCGCCACCATCCGCGAAATCGCCCGGCGCGCCGAGGTCTCGATTGCCTCGGTCAGCCGGGCGCTCAACGGTAAGCCGGGGATCAGCGACGCGCTGCGCGATAAAATTCTCACCATCAGCCGCGAAGTGGCCTATCAGCCCAGCGCGGCGGCGCGGCAGTTGATTAGCGGAAAAGCCGCCGTGGTGGGCATTTCATTGGGGCGGCAAGATATCGAACTGCGCCCTTACTACATTCTGCTCTACCAGCATTTGACCGTCGCGCTGCACCAGCAGGGCATGGTGCCGATCTTCTTTCACCACAACCAAACCTCGGATCTGCCCGAGCGGGCAGGCGCGGCGATTTTGTTAGGGGAAACGGGAGAGGATGAGCGCCCCAGCGTACTGCGCGCAGCCGGCATACCGTTCGTGCGGATTGGCAACGCCGGGGAAGGGTTCTCGGTGGCCCCGGACGATGTCTCAGGCCTGTACCAAATCACGCGCCATCTGATCGGGCAAGGGCGAACACGGATTGCCTTCGTGGGTGGCGAGTTGGACGTGCCGCGCCCCCATAGTCGTCTTTCCGGCTATCAACGAGCCATAGCGGAAGCGGGGCTGAGCGAACAGCTTCTGAGCCTGCCCCATCGGTTCACTTCCGACTCGCTCACTAGCTACCGCCACCTCAACCGCTTTCTCGATCATGGAAGCACTACGTCATTACCGTTCGATGCGCTGGTCTGCGCCACCGACGAACTGGCGCTCGGCTGTGTCGCTGCGCTGGAAGATCGCGATATTCGTGTGCCCGAAGACGTGGCCGTTACCGGCTTTGACGACCTGCCTACCCTAGCCACCGGATTAACGACGGTGCGCCAGGACATTGCCGCCATTGCGGCGATGAGTGTCGAGCTATTGAGCGAAGCGCTGGCGGGAAAAGCGCCCCGGCACGTGTCGCTGTCGGTGGCGCTGGTGCTGCGGGAAACTGCTTAACGCCCCGGCAGCTGCTCTGGGCCGAAGGCGTCGGGCAGCAGGCTGTCCATGGTGTAGGTTTTTAGCACCTCGCCCTGCTTAGAGAGCACCATGATCTGCGTGCTGGGGGTGGCGAACTCGCGGATGCGCTGGCGGCAGTCGCCGCAGGGTGTACAGAGGTGCTCGCCAGGGCCCATCACATACACCTTGGCAAGCTCGCGCTGGCCAGCGGTGATCATGGCAGAAATGGCCGAGGCTTCGGCACACAGCCCTTTGTAGTGGGCCACTTCTACGTTGCTACCCGCAAACTGCTGGCCGTCGGGGCACTCCATCACCGCCGCCACGGGGTGGTTGGAGTAGGGCGCGTAGGCGTTGCCCAGGGTGGTCAGCAGCGTGTCGACCAAGGCCGGATCCGCTCGATTCATGCTGTTATCCTCTGAATGGCGTGAGTGGGCATCGTCTTAGGCGCGGGCGGCGTCGTCGCGTAGCACGGTATCGAGCGCAATCACCATCATGTCGTTGAAAGTGGTTTGGCGGTCGGCGCTGGAGAGCGAGTCGCCTTTTAGGATGTGATCCGACACGGTGCAGATGGTCAGCGCGCGGGCACCGAACTCGGCAGCCACGCCGTAAAGGCCAGCGGCTTCCATCTCGACGCCGACGATGCCGTAGCGCTTCATCAGCTCGGCCATGTCGGTTTGCGGGTTGTAGAACAGGTCCGCTGAGAAGATGTTGCCGACTTTGACCGGCACGTTCTGCGCTTTGGCGGCCGCCACGGCGTGGCTGGTCAGCTCGAAGTCGGCGATGGCAGCGAAGTCGTGGTCGTTGAAGCGCATGCGGTTCACTTTGGAGTCGGTGCAGGCACCCATGCCGATCACCACGTCACGCACGTTCACGTCGTCGCGCACCGCGCCGCAGGAGCCGACGCGAATGATCGACTTCACGCCGTAATCGGTAATCAGCTCTTTGGCGTAAATGGAGACGGAAGGAATACCCATGCCGTGGCCCATTACGGAAATCTCGCGGCCTTTATAAGTGCCGGTGTAGCCGAACATATTGCGCACGTCGTTCACCTGGCGCACGTTCTCGAGATAGGTATCGGCGATGTACTTGGCGCGCAGCGGGTCGCCGGGCATCAGAACGGTATCGGCGAAATCGCCTTTTTCGGCATTGATATGGGGGGTAGCCATGGAGAGCTCCTCTGATTGAAGTTAGTAGCCAGAACAACCCTAGGCGGGGGCGCTGTAAACCCTTCCCTGGGCGCTACTTTCGCCATCCATGGCGAAAGACCCCCGCTACGGGCTGATTCTGGCGGTACACGTAAACATGCGTGCTAATAGTGGTTGACTGGCCTTTATGCCGCTTTGGTCAAAAAGCTGTCGCCGTCGGCCATCGCCTCGAGCGTGAAGTAGTCGGCCAGGGTTTGGCCGATGTCGGCGAAGGTGCCGCGCTCGCCCAGCGGGCCGGGGGCGAAGCCTGCGCCGCGCACCATGATCGGTACGTATTCGCGGGTGTGCTCGGTGCCTTCCCAGCTGGGGTCGCAGCCGTGGTCGGCGGTGAGCAGCAGCAGGTCGTCGTCGTTAAGCGCCGCCAGCAGCTCCGGCAGGCGGGCGTCGAAGTGCTCCAGCGCAGCGGCGTAGCCCGGCACGTCCCGGCGGTGGCCATAGACCGAGTCGAAATCCACGAAGTTGGTCATGATCATGGTCGGGCGGTCGCTGGTCTCGCGGGCGGTGCGCGCGACTTCGGCCAGGGTGGCCTCCATCAGCGCGTCGTGGCCGCTGGCTTTGACCTTGTGGGTGATGCCGCAGTGGGCGTAGATGTCGGCGATCTTACCAATCGAGACCACTTCGCCCCCGGCATCGGCGAGTTTTTGCAGCACGGTCGGGGTGGGCGGCTCGATGCTGTAGTCGCGGCGATTGCCGGTGCGGGCAAAGTTTTGGCTGTCATCGCCGATGAACGGGCGGGCGATGACGCGGCCAATGTTGTACGGCGCCAGCAGTTCGCGCACGGTTTCGCACAGGGCGTAGAGGCGCTCCAGGCCAAAATGCTCTTCGTGGGCGGCAATCTGGAACACGGAGTCTGCCGAGGTGTAGACGATCGGCTTGCCGCTCTGGATATGCTCTTCACCCAGGCGGGCAATGATCTCGGTGCCCGAGGCGTGGCAGTTACCGATCACGCCAGGCAGGTCGGCCTGCTCGACGATGCTGTCCAGCAGCGTTTGGGGGAAACTGTCGGTCTTGTCGCTGAAGTAACCCCAGTCGAAGCGCACCGGTACTCCAGCAATTTCCCAGTGGCCGGAAGGGGTGTCCTTACCGCTGGAGATCTCTTTGGCGTGGGCGTAAGCGCCGCTCAACTGCTCGGGCAGGCTGACGCCTTCCGCGACGCTGCCGGTGGCATCCCGGTGGGCGTGGAACAGGCCGAGCGCGGCCATGTTGGGGAGCTTCAACGGGCCGGAGCGCTCGGCGGTATCCGCTTCGCCACGGGCGCAGGCCGCGGCGATGTGGCCCAGGGTGTCGGCACCTTGGTCGCCAAAGGTAGCGGCGTCTGGCGCGCTACCGATTCCAAAAGAGTCCAGAACTAAGACGATGGCACGACGCATTAGGCTTCTCCTCGGAAGGTCTCTTGCAGCAGGGCGTCGGCGGTGGCCTCGGCGTCGCCGACGGTGACCGCCGCGCGTAACTGGGCGGCGGCACGAGCGGCGGCCTCTTCGGTGCGGGCGTGGACGATGGCCAGCGGGCGCTGGCTATCCACACGGTCACCGATTTCGACGATATCGCTAAACCCGACGCTGTGGTCGACGCTGGCGTCGTTACGCAGACGGCCACCGCCCAGCTCCACCACGCTCATGCCCACAGCACGGTTATCGAAGCGCTGCACGATGCCGCTCTGCTCGGGGTACACTGCCTGAATGACCGGCGCGGTGGCCAGGTAGCTGTCCGAACGCTCCATGAAGTCGGCGGGGCCGCCCAGTTCGCGCACCATGCGGGCGAAGACTTCTGCGGCCGCGCCGGAGGTGAGTGCTTTGTCCAGCTTGGTAAGGGCTTCTTCGCGGTTAGCCACCAGTTTGCCTGCCATCAGCATTTCGACGGCGAGTTCGCGGGTGACCTGCATCACGCGGCTGTTGGCGCGCTCGCCGCGCAGCAGCGCCAGGGTTTCGACGATCTCCACCGCGTTACCGGCACACGGGGCCAGCGGCTGGCTCATATCGGTCAGCAGGGCGGTGGTGGGCGTGCCTGCTTGGGTCGCGACATTGGCGATACTTTTCGCCAGCTCCCGGGATTTTTCCGGGGTGGGCATGAACGCGCCGCTGCCGACCTTGACGTCCATGACCAGGGCGTCCAGGCCAGACGCCAGCTTTTTACCCAGGATGGACGCAGTGATCAGCGGAATGGATTCCACGGTGGCGGTCACGTCACGCACGCCGTAGATGCGCTTGTCCGCCGGGGCGAGGTTGCCGGTTTGGCCGATGATCGCAACGCCGGTGGATTTCACCACGTCACTGAAGCGCTCGGGAGCGGGGTAGGGGTCGTAGCCAGGGATCGATTCCAGCTTATCCAGCGTGCCGCCGGTGTGGCCCAGGCCGCGGCCAGAAATCATCGGGACGAAGGCGCCGCAGGCGGCGACCCAAGGGCCCAACACCAGCGATACTAGGTCACCCACGCCGCCGGTGGAGTGCTTGTCCACGATCGGGCCAGGCAGGTTGAGCGAATCCCACTGCATCACGTGGCCAGAATCGCGCGTCGCGGTGGTCAGCGCCACGACCTCTTCACGACTCATGCCATTCAAAAACACCGACATGGTGAAAGCACCGATCTGCGCGTCGCTGATGCGGTCGTCGGCAATGCCCTGCACGAAAGCTTTGATCTCTTCAGCGGGCAGCGGCTGGCCGTCGCGCTTCAGGCGAATCAGTTCTTGGGGGAGCAGGGCGTGGTGAGATGCGTTTGACGACATTTAGTAGCCTCCATTGGTCGCGGCATCGGCATTGCCGTTGAGCGTGTTCAGTAGGTTCGTCAGTAGGCTGGACGCACCGAACCGGAAGTGCTCGGGCGTCACCCACTGCGGACCCATAATGTCGGCAGCCAGCGCCAGATACTGGGCCGCTTCTTCGGCGGTGCGAACGCCACCAGCGGCTTTGAAACCGACATTTTTACCGCTGGCTTTGATGGCTTTTAGCATGATCTCGGCGGCGTCTAGCGTGGCGTTCACCGGTACTTTACCGGTGGATGTCTTGATGAAGTCAGCGCCACCTTCGATGGCCAGCTCGCTTGCACGTTGGATAAGCGCAGGCTCCTTGAGTTCGCCAGATTCGATGATGACTTTAAGCTGGGCTTGCCCGCCGCAGGCGGCTTTGCACATTTCCACCAGCTCGCGCCCCGTCTCTTCATCGCCTGCCATCAGCGCACGGTAAGGAAACACCACGTCGACCTCGTGGGCACCTGACGCTACCGCTTCGCGGGTTTCACGGGCAGCGCCCATGATATCGTCGCCGCCGTGGGGGAAGTTGGTGACCGTGGCGATCTTGACTTGGCTCTCCAGCTTGTGGGCACTGAGCGCGCGGGCAGCGGTGACGATGAACTGCGGGTAAACGCACACCGCCGCCGGGTTGCCGAACGGCGTTTTTACCTGCTGGCACAACGCTTCGATCACGCTGTCGGTGTCACTGTCGTTCAGGCTGGTCAAATCCATTAGCGACAAAGCTTGACGAGCGGCTTGGGTGAGTTGGGCTTGGGTGAGCTGGGGGGAGGCAGTAGCGTTCATGACATTCTCGCAAATCGATAAAAGACAAAACGGGCACTGCGAAAACATAGCAGCGCCCGTTGAATGGTGTGGTGCTCGCTGCGTTACGCCGTCAAACTGCTTAGCGCAATGAAGAAGCCGGCGATGGAAGCAGACATCAAGTTAGAGAGCGTACCGGCCAAGACCGCTTTGACACCGAAGCGGGCAATTTCTTTGCGGCGCGTGGGAGCAATGCTACCCAGGCCACCCAGCAGAATGGCAATCGATGACAGGTTAGCGAAACCGCACAGGGCAAATGACAGGATGGCCATGGTGTGCGGGGTCATCAGTTGACCCGTTGCCGCCACGACCTGTTCGCCATCGATGTACGGCGCTAGATTGATGTAGGCGACGAACTCGTTGACCACCAGCTTTTGGCCGATGAACGAACCTGCCAGCGTTGCCTCTTCCCACGGCACGCCGAGCAGGAACGCCAGCGGCGCAAACAGCCAGCCGAGAATGAGCTCGAGGCTCAGCGATTCAAAGCCGAACCAGCCGCCAACGCCGCCTAAAATGCCGTTGATCAGCGCGATCAACCCGATGAACGCCAGCAGCATCGCACCAACGTTGGCCGCCAGCATCAGGCCGGAGGTCGCGCCGGACGCCGCGGCATCCAGTACGTTGGTAGGCTTGTCGTCCTGCTCTTTCAGCTCTTCATCGACCTTGGAGACGCTATCGCTATCCTCGGCGTCCTGAGTTTCCGGCATGATCAGCTTGGCGAACAGCAGACCGCCCGGTGCTGCCATGAACGAGGCGGCCACCAGGTACTCCATCGGAATGCCCAGCGCGGCGTAGCCCGCCAGTACCGAACCCGCCACTGAGGCCAAACCACCACACATCACCGCAAACAACTGCGAAGGGGTCATGCGGGCAATGAACGGGCGTACCACCAGTGGTGCTTCGGTTTGGCCGACGAAGATATTGGCCGTGGCCGAGAGCGATTCGGTACGCGAGGTGCCCAATGCTTTTTGCAGTGCGCCGCCCAGAATCCGAATGACCCACTGCATGATGCCCAGGTAGTAGAGCACGGCAATCAGCGACGAGAAGAAGATGATGACCGGCAGTACTTTGATGGCGAAGACAAAACCGACGTTTTCTACATCGGCAAGGCCACCAAACAAAAAGCCGATACCGTCGTTGGCGTACACCAGCACCTGGCTAACGCCCGCCGAGATGGCCTGAAGCACCGCTTGGCCAAACGGTACGTAAAGCACGAACGCGCCAATACCGGCTTGGATGGCAAAGGCACCCAGCACGGTGCGCAGCCGAATCGACTTGCGGTCGTAAGAAAAAATCAGGGCAATGGCCACTAGGGTGACCATACCAACCAAGCTCATGATGAGGGTCATGGGAGTACCTTCGGATCGTGAGGAGTGTGAGCGATTACAGTAAGTTCAACTTCACTGAGTAGATCATCGCGTTTTGGTAAGCATCCGGGGTGCCCAGTTTATTCTCTGAGTAGCGGTACTGCACGCCCGTCGTGATCAGGTCGGACGGGTGCCACCATAGGCTCAGCGCTCCGTTGGTGCCCACGCTGCCAGCGGTACCATTCACGTAGTTCTGAGAAAGATACTCATCGTCACGACCGAAGGTCTGCTCGTGCCAGTTGGTGACGCTGAAATTTTGGTTGCCAGCGGTGAAATCGTAGCCCGCGACCCAGCCTGCCATGAAGCCATTCATGCCAGTGTAGCCATCGCTTTGTACTCGCGCGGCACCAATGAAGGGCTTGAACCACAGACCATTATCGAACGTGGTGCGATAGCCGAGGCCAAGAATTTGATCCTGCTCGCGGCCGTTGAAGCCGTAGTCGCGGAAATCGTACAGGTGGGCGTAAATCGACAGCGGGCTGTCGCCCAGGTAGATGTGCGAGGTCACTTTACCAGCGGTGCGGAAGTTGTCTTTACCGCCGCTGGCTTGGTCGAATTGATCATTGGTCGGATTCTCGAAATCGAAGAAGCCGTAGAACTCGCCCCAGCTAAAGCCGACGCCGCCTTCGATTTCGACGAATGTAAAGTCGCTTTTCGCGGCATTGCTAGCCGTGCGCGCTTCGGTGCCGTTGGACCAATCCAGGTAGTTGACCGAGACGTTGGCAAACGACCACAAGCGGTCGAGGGTACGCGGTTCGGCATCGTCTGCCAAAGCGGGTGTAGCGAGCGCCGCACCGGTCAGTAAAACACCAGCGCCAAGCGTGACGAAAGTAGAAGAACGAGTGTGAGAGTGAGCAGTCATGGAAGCCTCAACAGGGTTGTATCTCGGAGCCAGAGGGAATGGCGTTCCGACGTTATGGGTCGTGTGGGCTGGCGTTGATGTTAAAATTATAACATTTAGTGTTATTTTTTTAACGCTGATTTGCAAGTATCGTCACATCAACGCTATTTAAATGTGATAAGCGCATCACGGGTGGGTGACGCCAGTGAAAAGAGTGCGCAGTAGTGGAAATTGGCAGGGCCCTAGCTCAGCATAGGATGCCTGGCGGGACGCAATGCCGATAACAAAATGAATCATAAGGAGATGCCGGACATGAACGATCGCAGCGCACAGCGCATGGCCATGCTGCAAGAAGCGCTGGCCAGCGGGGGAACCCTGCATCTTCGCGATGCCGCCGAGCTGTGCGGCGTCTCCGAAATGACCATTCGACGGGATCTCTCGACGCAGCCGTCGGCCATTAGCCTGTTGGGCGGGCGATTGGTGATGGCCAGCTACCCCGGCGTGACGCCGGTATACGATTTGACCGAGCAGCAGGCGAGCCATTACCAAGTCAAACAGCGCCTTTGCCAGCGCGCGGCCAGCTTCATCGAAGAGGGCGATACGCTGTTTATCGACTGCGGCTCCACGCTCATTCCACTGCTGGGTCAGCTTAGTCGTTTCCGAGAGCTAACCGTGGTGACCTATGCCCTCAACGTAGCCAACGCCGTCGCTGGGCTGCCCAATGTGCGCCTCGTATTGCTAGGTGGGCTTTTCTACGCGTCCTCTCAATCGTTTGGCAGCGACGGTATGGGCGCGGCCATCGAGCGCTTGGGCATCAACAAGGCGCTGATCTCTGCTGCCGGCGTGGATTGCGAACGAGGCGTCAGCTGCTTCCATTTTCACGAAGTAGGGCCAAAGCAAGCGGCCATTGCCACGGCAATGCAGCGACTGTTGGTGGTCGATGCCAGCAAATTTGGCGTGGTGCGCCCGGCCTATTTTGCCTCGCTGGAAGACTTCGATGTCATCGTCACCGACGACGAGCGCGCCCCTGGTTTGCTGGAGCGCCATCCGCTGCCCGCGCTTAACGTCACGCTCGCCTAATGAAAGACGGTCGAAGCTCCGTATCGCCCTCTTCAAAACGGTGCGCGGGGTGCGGCATAACGTCTCTTTCTGATTGACTCAGATCAATAGAAAATACTTTAGTCTTAGTTGATGCGCATCAGCGCATGGCCGAGGCTCGCCACCAACCCCATGCGGTGGCGCATATTTTTCCCGGAGCAACGCTTACGCTCTCACTGTTCTGGGAAAAGTATGGGGTGATAGTTAGCTTGCTATATAGCTGGCTAGTTAGCCAGCCAAACAGCAGGCTGTTTTAGACAACTCTCTGATGAGATCACACCATGCAACTACCTACCCACTGGCGCAGGCGAGGCACGTTTGTGCTCGTCGTATTGTGCTTGCTGTTAACGGGCTGCAGTTCTGCATTGCTGGATCCGAAGGGGCAGATTGGCGTTGAGCAGCGCTCGCTGATTCTGACCTCCTTTGGGTTGATGCTGATCGTGGTCATTCCGGTCATCGTGATGACGCTTTTGTTCGGCTGGCGTTACCGCCGCAGCAACCGCGTTGCCAAGTATCTGCCGGATTGGGCGCACTCCAATGCCATCGAGGCGGCGGTTTGGACCGTTCCCTGCTTGATCATTGCCGTTCTCGCCTTTCTTACCTGGAAAACCTCTCACAGCCTGGACCCCCACAAGCCGATCGAAGGCAGCGTGGAACCCATGGAGATTCAAGCCGTCGCGTTGGATTGGAAATGGCTATTCATCTATCCCGAACAGAGGATTGCCAGTGTCAACGAGTTGGCGTTCCCAGTGGATACGCCGGTGCGCTTCCGGGTGAGCTCTGGCTCGGTGATGAACGCCTTCTTCATTCCACGTCTGGGCAGCCAGATCTACGCCATGGCGGGCATGGATAACGACGTTCACCTGATTGCCGACGAAGAGGGCGTCTATCCCGGTCGTTCCACCAACTACAGCGGTGCTGGCTTCTCTGGCATGACCTTCGATGCCCACGTCACCTCTTCGGCGGAATTCGACGCCTGGGTGGACAACGTGCGTGCCGCCGATGACACCCTGACCTTCCCGGACGGTTACGAAGCCCTAGCGCAGCCGACCGAGTATCACCCGGTGGAGTACTTCTCGGCGGTCACGCCCGAGCTGTATGAGTCGATCGTGAGCAGCTTCCACAGCGGTGACGGCAGCGGTCACGACGGTCATTCGAGCCACGGTGACGCCATCAGTGATGCCCACGACAGTCACGGCGAATCCAGCGAGCTAGAGAGCTCCAGCGCGTCGCAACAGCAGGCCGCGATCGGCCATGTTACCAATCAGCATGCAGGTGATGACCACGCCCTGGGCGGCCATCCCACAAGCGTTGAAGCGGGGGGTTAAGCATGTTTGGAAAACTCACGTTAGAAGCCATTCCATACCACGAACCGATCATTATGGTCGTTGCCGCCTTTATGGCGATTGGGGGTGCCGCGCTACTAGGCGCACTGACGTACTACCGAAAATGGGGCTGGTTGTGGAACGAGTGGTTTACCTCCGTTGACCACAAAAAGCTCGGCATCATGTACTTCGTGGTGGCCTTGGTGATGCTGCTTCGCGGCTTTGCCGATGCGATCATGATGCGGACACAACTGGCGATGGCGGCCGGTGGGGCCGCAGGTTATCTCCCTCCTGAACACTACGATCAGATCTTTACCGCCCACGGCGTGATCATGATCTTCTTCGTGGCGATGCCCATGGTCATCGGTCTGATGAACCTGGTGGTGCCCCTGCAAATCGGCGCCCGCGACGTCGCTTTCCCGTTTTTGAATAACCTGAGTTTCTGGCTATTCGCCGTGTCGGCGATTTTGGTCAATATTTCCCTCGTGGTAGGGGAGTTCGCCAAAACCGGCTGGCTCGCTTACGCGCCGTTATCGGGGGTAGAGTTTAGCCCCGGGGTGGGGGTCGATTACTGGATATGGGCACTGCAAATATCCGGGATAGGCACCACGCTCACCGGCATCAACTTCTTCGTCACCATTCTGAAAATGCGCACCAAAGGCATGACGATGTTCCGCATGCCAATTTTTACCTGGACGTCGCTGTGCGCCAACGTCCTGATCATTGCCTCGTTCCCGATTCTGACCGCGACCATCGCGCTGCTGACGCTCGATCGCTACTTCGGTATGCACTTCTTCACCAATGATTTTGGCGGCAACATGATGATGTACGTCAACCTCATTTGGGCCTGGGGTCACCCCGAAGTCTACATTCTGATTCTGCCGGCCTTTGGCGTGTTCTCTGAAGTGATCGCCACCTTCGCTCGCAAGCGCCTGTTTGGTTACAAAACCATGGTGTGGGCCACGGTGGCCATTACGCTGCTGTCGTTCATCGTCTGGTTGCACCATTTCTTCACCATGGGGGCCGGTGCCAACGTCAATGCCTTCTTCGGCATCATGACGATGATCATTGCCATCCCCACCGGGGTGAAGGTGTTCAACTGGCTGTTCACTATTTTCCGCGGCAGCCTAGAGCTGACCTCGCCAGTGCTGTGGACTCTGGGCTTCATCATCACCTTTACCCTAGGCGGTATGACCGGCGTCATGCTGGCGTTACCGGCGGCCAACTTCGTGTTGCACAACAGCCTGTTCGTGATTGCCCACTTCCACAACGTGATCATTGGCGGCGTGGTGTTCGGCATGATGGCGGGCCTGACCTACTGGTTCCCGAAAGCGTTCGGCTTCACGCTGAGCGAGAAGTGGGGCAAGCGCTCGTTCTGGTGCTGGTTCATTGGCTTTTACGTCGCGTTCATGCCGCTCTATGTCTTGAGCTTCTTCGGTGCCGTGCGCCGTATGCAGTCCTACGCCAATCCTGAGTGGCAACCATGGATGATTCTGGCCTGGGTAGGTGCCGTGATCATCATGATGGGGATTGCCTGCACCATCATTCAGTTCTGGGTCAGTATCCGCGACCGCAAGCTGAATGCAGATCTGACCGGCGACCCCTGGGATGGCCGCACGCTGGAGTGGTCCACCTCGTCGCCTGCACCGTTCTACAACTTCGCGCGCCTGCCGGAAGTCGGCGACATCGACAGCTTCTGGTCGCAAAAGCAGCGTAGCAACGAGCAGTTGGACGAAGCGCCCTACACCGATATTCACATGCCGCGTAATACCGTGGCGGGTCCGGTGATTAGCTTCTTTGCGCTGATTCTAGGCTTTGCACTGGTATGGCATATCTGGTGGCTGGCCGCCGTCGGTGCGTTGGGTGCCGTCGCCAGCTTCTTGGCCCGTGTATTCAACGAAGATATCGACTACTACGTGCCCGCTGCCGAAGTGGCGCGCATCGAGCGCGCGCATGAAAAGCGCAAAACGTCTGCGCCGAGCAGCGCAGCGTCTGACCGTGAACAGACCAACTATGTGGAGGCACGCGCGTAATGGCCACCGATACCCTACATCATGGCGCCGCGTCCGAGCCCCATGAGCACCACGACGCGACCGGCACGAAAGTATTTGGCTTCTGGGTCTACTTGATGAGTGACCTGGTGATCTTCGGGTCACTGTTCGCTACCTACGCCGTGCTGATGAAAGGCACGGCCGCCGGACCCACGGCAGCAGATATCTTCGAACTACCCTTCGTGCTGGTGGAGACCTTCCTGCTGCTGTTCAGTAGCTTCACCTTTGGCATGGGCGTACTGGCGATGAATGCCGAACGCGTCGGCCAAGTAAAAGCGTGGCTGGCGATCACCTTCTTGCTCGGTGCCGCGTTCGTCGGTATGGAAGTGTACGAGTTTCAGCACTTGATTCATCAGGGCTACGGCCCTGATCAGAGCGCGTTTCTCTCGTCCTTCTTTACCCTGGTCGGCACCCACGGCCTCCACGTGACCGTTGGTTTGGTGTGGATTCTAGTGATGCTGGTGCAGCTTTCGACCAAGGGCATCACCCCGATGACACGTCCGCGGATTCTGTGCCTGAGCCTGTTCTGGCACTTCCTGGACATCGTGTGGATCTGCGTCTTCTCGTTCGTTTATCTGATGGGAGTGCTGTGACATGGGTCATTCATCATCTTCAACGTCTTCTCACGGCAGCGTTAAATCGTATGTGACGGGGCTTCTGCTATCTTTAGTGCTAACCGTGATTCCGTTCGCGGTCGTTATGAGCGGTGCGTTGAGCACCGCCACGACGGTGGTGGTCATCGCTATAACAGCCGTGCTGCAGATTTTGGTCCAGCTGGTCATGTTTATGCATATGAATACCAAAGCCGACGAAGGCTGGAACGTGATGTCCTTCGTTTTCACACTGACGATACTCGTCCTGGTGGTAGGGGGCTCGTTATGGATCATGCAGCATCTGCATCTCAACATGATGATCGGCTAAACGTGGCGCCGAGCCGCTGGCGCGACGTGCTGGCGCTCACCAAGCCGGGGATCATTGGTGGCAACTTGATTGCGACCTTGGGCGGCTACTTTTTGGCCGCCCACGGCACTTTCGATTGGATCACCTTTGCCTCGGTAATGATGGGCATTGCCCTGGTCATCGCCTCGGGCTGCGCCTGCAACAACGTGATTGACCGGGATATCGATGCACTGATGGCGCGTACGCGCCATCGCCCGCTGGCCAAAGGGCGCATCTCGATCACTCAGGCGCTGGGTATTTCAGCGCTGTTGGGGGTGGCCGGTGTTGTCTGCTTGGCGCTGGGCACCAACGGGTTGACGGTCGCGCTGGCGGTAATCGGCTGGGGCGTCTACGTGGGGGTGTATAGCCTCTACATGAAGCGCCACTCCGAGTACGGCACGCTGGTGGGCAGTCTCTCTGGCGCCATGCCGCCGGTAGTGGGGTACTGCGCGGTCACGGGGCAGTTCGACAGCGGCGCGTTCATGCTGTTGGTGATTTTCTGCCTGTGGCAAATGCCGCACTCCTACGCCATCGCGATTTTCCGTTACGCCGATTATCGCCGTGCGTCGATACCCGTGCTGCCGGTGGTTCACGGTATCAAACGTGCCAAACACCATATTCTGGGCTATATCGTGGCCTTCATTCCCGCGTCACTGGCGCTGGTACTGGCGAGCCAAGCGGGCGCAGGCTACCTGTGTGTGGCGCTCACCATGGGGGGCTACTGGCTCTACTTGGCGCTGTGTGGCTATCGATTAGAAGACGACGTGCGCTGGGCGAAGAAGGTATTCGGCGTATCAATTTTGACCATTACCGCCATGAGCTTAGTGATGGTGCTGGAGGCGATGGTACCCATGTGGGCGTGATACCTCCGAACAATTAAACCTGACGCAAAACCAAAACGCCCCGAACAGGTGACCGTTCGGGGCGTTGCTTTTAGCGCGTATAGACCGGTGAGTGCTTAGCTTTCCCGCTGACTGGCCTGAATGGCGGTGAGGGCGATGGTGTAGACGATGTCGTCCACCAGTGCGCCGCGCGACAGGTCGTTCACCGGCTTGTTCAAACCTTGCAGCATCGGGCCCACGCTGACGACGCGGGCGCTACGTTGAACGGCTTTGTAGGTCGTGTTGCCGGTGTTGAGATCGGGAAACACGAACACCGTTGCCTTGCCCGCCACGGGGGAGTCGGGGGCTTTCTGCTTGCCCACGCTTTCGATGGCGGCGGCGTCGTACTGCAGCGGGCCGTCGATAGCGAGATGCGGTGCGCGCTCCTTGGCGATGCGGGTCGCTTCACGCACTTTATCCACATCCGCACCGGTGCCGGAGTCGCCAGTGGAGTAGCTGATCATTGCCACGCGGGGTTCGATGCCAAACGCTTCAGCAGAGCGGGCGCTTTGCAGGGCAATTTCGGCAAGCGTTTCGGCATCCGGGTCTGGGTTCACCGCGCAGTCGCCGTACACCACCACCTGTTCCGGCAGCAGCATAAAGAAGATCGAAGAGACCTGGTTGTACTCAGGCGCCGTTTTGATCAGCTGAAACGCCGGGCGAACAGTGTTGGCGGTGGTGTGCACCGCCCCTGACACCAGTCCATCGACTTCATCCAGCTGCAGCATCATGGTGCCCAGCACTACCGTATCTTGAAGCTGTGCTTCGGCGGTTAGCTCGTTCAGTTTGCCGCGTCGACGTTCCACCATGGGGCCGATGTAGCGGGCGCGGGTGCTTTCCGGGTCGATGATGGTCAGCGCATCGGGCAGCGTGAGGCCGCGGTGGTGGGCGACGTTTTCGATATCGTCGCGTTTGCCCAACAGCACGCAGTCGGCGATGCCACGGCGCTGGCAGATGATCGCCGCTTCGATGGTGCGCGGCTCGTCGCCTTCCGGTAGCACGATACGTTTTTTGGCCTGTTGGGCCAGCTTCACCAGCTGGTGCCGGAACGCCGAAGGCGACAGGCGGCGCGTATAGCCACGGCTCAGTTTGGCTTTCAGCCACTCTAAATCCATATGGGCAGCCACGTAGCGTGCCACTTGCTCGGCGCGCTCGAAATCATCCATGGGGATTTCGGTGTTGAGCTGGCTTAGGTCCTGCGCCGTTGTCAGGCTATCGGTGTCGACTGCCAGCACCGGTAAGCCGGTTTTCAGCGCCGGGCGGCACATCTCGATCATGCCCTCGTTGGGCAAAAATCCGTTGGTAAGCAGTACGCCCGCCAACTGCGTACCGTTCATGGTGGCCAGCGCGGAGGCCAGCACCACGTCATCACGGTCCCCGGAGGCGACCACCAGACTACCCGGCGTGAAGATATGCAGCGCATTGGCCGCACTTCTAGCACACAGGCTGGTAGAGAGGACGCGACGACTAGCGGCGTCGCCTTCGTTGAGCATTTTTGCGTTCAGCGCCCGGGCCACGTCTAGCGTGCGCGGAGCGCTTAGGGTTTTGCTGTAGGGCACGACGCCAATCAGATGAAAGCTATCGGTGGCCAGCGCTGGCGAGTAGCGGCGCAGTTCGTTGAGGACTGGCTCTTCTAGCTGCGGCTTGATGGTGCCCGGTGCAGCGGAAAGATCATCCTCCTGACCGTAGGGCAGGTTCTTCATGCGCATCAAGATGCCGCCCAAGGTGCGGCTAGAGCTGACGCCACCAAAGCTGCGGGCGTGCATATCCAGCTCTTCTGCCAGCGCCTGGGGCTCGTTGAGATCCCCAGAGCCCACCAGAATGATCCGCGCGTTCAGCGCATGCGCAAGCTGCGCATTGGTTTGAGTGGCGTAGGTGGTGTGCTGGGTCGGTACCACGCCTTCCACCACGACCAGGTCTAGCGCGCTGCCATCTCGGTAGGCTTGCTGCACGACTTGTTCGTAGAGCTCGATGACGTTTTCCATCAGCTCATCGGTTTGGTCGTCGCGCAGGAGACGCTCCAGGCGCGTCTGAGAGATGGGCGACGGCGGGCGCTGATTCAATGTGCGTGATACGAGCGCCGTCGAGCGGTCCAAGCCTGGACCATTCAGCTCGTTCTGCATGAATGGCTTTAAAAAACCGGCTTTCAGGCCGATGGTGTCGAGCGCCTGAATCAGACCAAGGCACGCGGAGGTGAGCCCCGCGCCCATGCTGGTAGGTACGAGTAGAATCGCTTGCGGTTGCTCGGGGGAGCTATTCATTCAGCGGTCTCCACGCAGTGGCGGGTTTCCATGGCAATGCGGCCCTCTTCATCGGTAGGGATCACCCACACTTCCGGGCCTTGGTGGCCAGCGCTATCCAGCTTGCTCTCTTTGCCACGAATGGTGACTTCGTTGCTCGCTTCATCCAAGCTGAAACCAAAGTGGGGCAGCAGCGCCAGCACTTCACGACGTACGATAGGCGAGTTCTCGCCAATGCCGCCAGTGAAGATCACGCCGTCTAACTTAGGTAATGCACAAGACAGCGCCGCCAGCGATTTGGCAATGCGGTAACAGAAGACGTCCAGTGCGAGTTTGGCAGCGGGGTGGCCAGCCACCGCTTGCTCTTCGACTTCGCGCATGTCGTTGGTCAAGCCGGAAAGCCCCAGCAGGCCACTTTGCTTGTTCAGCACGTCGTCGATCTCGTCCAGTGACCAGCCCAACTGGCGGTGCAGGTGAGCGTGCAGGCCGGGGTCCACGTCGCCGCTGCGGGTGCCCATCACCAGGCCTTCCAGCGGCGTAAGGCCCATGCTGGTATCCAGGCTTTGGTGGTTCCACACCGCAGCGGTAGAGCAGCCGTTGCCCAGGTGGGCGGTCAGCCAGCCGCCCGCGCCACGGCCGCTGAGCTCACCGGCACGCTGGCTAACGAAGGCGTGGCTGGTACCGTGGAAACCGTAGCGGCGAATGCCGTGCTCGGTATACAGCGCTTCCGGCAGTGCATAGCGATAGGCGCGGGGCGGCAGCGTCTGGTGGAACGCCGTATCGAACACGGCCACCTGAGGCAGGTCCGGAAACACCTTACGAGTCGCGGCAATGCCCGCCAGGTTGGCGGGGTTATGCAGCGGTGCCAAGGCAGCGGTGGTCTCGATGGCCTCGATCACGCTGTCATCGATCAGCGCTGCTTGGGTGAAGTGCTCGCCACCATGAACGATGCGGTGGCCCACGGCCCCCGGTACGCGACCCTCCAAACGCTGAAGAATGGCGTTCAAGGCGTCGGCGTGGTCAGCATTCGGCAGCGGTTGGGTAAAGCTTTCACCGGCGCTGTCTTTACCTTTCAAGCGGGCGGCGCTGCTGCCTAAGCGCTCCGCTAGCCCGGCCAAGCGTGGTGCCTGCGGGTCCGCATCGATCAAAGCGTATTTAATAGAAGAAGAGCCACAGTTAATGACCAGCACCGGTGCGTTCATAACCACCTTTGTAACGTAATGAGGAAGTAAGGAGATAGACTTTAGTTTAACATGCTGCGACGCGGAAAATCAGCGAAGAATTTAGTTAGCCTTCTATGTAAAATGTCGGCATCCTGTTCCTTATATAACCCATCGTGAGCCGTTTTGTTCTTATGTCCTCGATTTCTAGCCCCAAGCTGTTACCCCGCCATCTGGCCATTCTGCTAATGATGACCGTGGCGACGATGTTCGCCGCGAACCACGTTTCAGCCCGTCTGGCCTTCGATAACGGCACGGGGCTGCTCTTGGCGGTGTTGATGCGCTCGGGGGTGGCTTGCTTGATTCTACTCTCGCTGGTGATTCTGCAGAAAAAGCGCCTTTGGCTGCCTGCCGGAACGTGGCCCTGGCAGCTGGCGGTGGGGCTACTCATTACGCTGCAAAGCGTTAGCCTTTACTCTGCCGTCGCGCGTCTTCCGGTGGTGATTGCTTTGCTGTTGGTGAATACCTTCCCCATTCAGCTGGCGCTGATTAGCTGGGCGCTGGGCGGGCCTAGGCCTTCTTTACGTAGCTGTCTGATCATGGGCACCATTTTGATCGGCCTTCTGGTGGTGCTGGACATTCCCAGCTGGGTGGCTAACGCCGATGCCATGGGCCCTGAATGGCTGGCAGGCATTGGTTTTGGACTACTAGCGGCCTTTGCGTTTGCCTGCGCGCTGTGGGTCACCGAGCATCGCCTGTCTGGGGTAGGCAGCACGCTGCGCAGTCTGCTGACCATGCAAACCGTGTTCATCGCCATGATCATTGGAGGGTTTCTAGGGGCGGTGCCCGGCGGCATGAGCCTGCCGGACAACAGCACCGGCTGGGTGGGGCTAACGCTGCTGGCGCTGCTGTACGGCAGTGGATTCTCGATTCTGTTCATTTTCGTGCCCCGGCTAGATATGGCCCGCAACGCGCCGGTGATGAACTTCGAGCCGGTGGCGTCGCTGTTGATAGCCTATCTGGTACTGGGCCAAATGCTCAGCCCTAGCCAACTCGTGGGCGGCGCGGTGGTGGTGGGGGGCATCGTCGTACTGAGCCTTTCCAAAGGGCGCTAGAAAACGTCATCAACAGCGCAAGAAAAAAGGAAACTCGATGCAAGCGTCAGTAGGTGAATTGCGTTCTTCATGGGCCTAGGCCACACTTTGAAAGCGTAAGGAAACACTGTTTTTTAACTGAGGTGATCCCCATGAAGATGACCGTACTATCACTGACCTCTGCAGCGCTTCTGTTAGGTGCAGGTGCGTTTGCGGCATCCGCCCAAGCCCAAGAATCTTTCCAATACCCACAAGGATACGTGGGTGGCGATGCCATGTTTTGGAGCCTCAACCCTGACCGTGGCGACTCCCGTGACGATGTCGGCCTACGCCTGCGCGGTGGTGCCCAATTCAACGATTACTTCGCCCTCGAGGGCCACCTAGGCACCGGCGGTTCGGATCGCGGCGCCGATCTAGACCATCTGGCGGGTGCGTATGCCAAAGGTATCCTCCCGGTAGCGCCCAACTTCCGTCTTTACGGTTTAGCGGGTTTCTCCGAGATCGAGATCAGCGATAATCGCGAAAGTGGTCTCTCTTACGGCGCGGGTGCCGAGATGGACATTGCCAACAACGTCTCGATTGGTGCCGACTACATGCGCTACCTGGACGAATCTACCTACGATTTCGATGCGGCGAGCGTAGGCCTTCGCTACCGCTTCTAACACGGAAAGCGTTTAGCGCTTATTCATCAAGGGAATACGACCCCGCTGACCGAGCACAGACTCGGCAGCGGGGTTTTTGGTTGTGAGTGGGCCAATTCTGAGGATCAGCATAATTTCCCTCAGTTTGGGCCAAATGCTGCAAGCGCGAAGGTGGTACCTTCAAAAAAACGATAAACATAACGAATGGCCAGCGAACAAACTTATAACGCTCCATTTATGAGGAAACCCCCATGCGCAACCTAAACAAAATCGCACTTGCCGTTGGTCTCAGTATCGGTGTCTCGGCCACCGTCTCTGCCGCGGAAATGAACTGGCGAATGGCCACGCCTTGGAGCGGCGGCCCCTGGCTCGAGCGCGATGCGCAAATGTTTGCAGACCGCGTTGCCGAGCTGACCGATGGCAAGATCGCCATCGAAGTCTATCCAGGCGGCACCCTCGGTAGTGCGCTGCGCGTCACCAATACGGTGATGTCTGGCGTTGCACAAGTGAGCCATAACTATATCAACTACGACTACGGAACAGACCCCACCACGGCATTGCTGGCGGGCCACTCTAGCGGCCTGACTCCCGAAGAGTTCATGCTGTGGATGTATGAAGGTGGCGGTGCAGATCTCTATGAAGAGTATCGCCGTGACGTCTTTGATGTGGTCGCGTTTCCTTGTGCCATCTTGGGCACCGAGATTTTCCTTCACTCCAACAAGCCCGTTAGAACGCTCGAAGATTTCCAGGGGCTGCGCTTGCGCACGTCAGGCGCTTGGGCCGAAATCGCCTCGCGCCTGGGAGCTTCAACGGTGGTCATGGCGGGCAGCGATATCTACAGCGCTTTGGAACGCGGCGTGATTGATGCTGCCGAATGGGGCAGCCCAGAAATGAACCGCCCGACGGGTTTTCAGGAAGTCGCTCAGTACGTCATTACGCCGGGCGTCCATCAATCAGGCGGTTTCCTCGAGTGCCAAGTGAACAGCGACACGTGGGAAGAACTATCCGAGCGTGAGCAAAACATGCTGCGTCTCGCGGGCAAACTGTCCGTGTTCGATACCTGGCTTGCCAGTTCGTTTGCCGATCTCGATGCGTATCAAGCGCTGGTGGAGGGGCCCAACGAAATCGTCGAGCTGGATCAATCCTTCATTGACGCTATTTACGAAGAGACTGCGAAATGGGAAGACGAATACGCCGCTGAAAACGAATGGTTTGCGCGGGTGCTCGAATCTCAGCGCACGTTCAAGAACGATATGAGCAGCTGGTCGGAGTATCGTCTGCCCATCGGCGTCATGGCACGCTAAGAGGCAACAGCGTCAACCAACAGAGAGGCCTCTACAGGCCTCTCTTTTATTTGTTTTTCCTATACGTTGAGAATTCCCATGAAACTAATCCGATCCATAGAGGCGCTGACACGCGTTGCTGGTTGGTTGGGAGCGATACTGGTCTTCCCATTGATAGGGGCACTGATCGTCGAGGTGTTCAGCCGTTATGTGGCGGGTCGACCGACCCTATGGGCATTCGAGGTCAGCTACATGGTCATGGGCGCCATGTTCATGTTGGGTATGGCCAATGCGCTGCGGGTGGGCCAGCACGTGAGCGTCGATATCGTGACGCTGCAGTTGAAACCGCGGGCGAACGCACTGATCCGGGCGGTGGGCTATGTGCTTTTCCTGCCGGTACTCGTGTGGCTGGTCTGGGAGCTATCCAAATACGCTTGGTCCGCTTTCGATACCAACGAGCGCTCGGGCCGCTCGGCGTGGAATCCGGTGGTTTGGCCAATCTTTACCGTGTGGTTTTTAGGCTTTGCCCTATTGGCACTGCAGGTGGTGGCCGAGCTGCTCAAATCGATCAGGGTGCTCCTGGGGATGACTGACGTCGAGGAGCCAGCCAAATGAGTAGCTATCTCGCGTTATTGATGTTCCCGGCGTTGATGGCCTTCATCATCGCAGGGTTTCCGATTGCGTTTTCGATGATTTTGGTGGCCACCGGCTTTGGCATCATCCAGTTTGGTGATGTGGCGGCTTACCAGCTGCTGACCAAAATAGAAGATACCGCTTCCAATTCCATTCTGGCCGCGGTGCCGCTATTTATCTTTATGGGCGCCATGCTGGAGCGTTCCGGCATTGCCGAGCGCTTGTTCGAAGCCATCCACATGTGGACACGCCGCTTGCCGGGTGGGCTGGGCATTGGCGCGATCATCCTCGGCACTCTGTTTGCCGCCTCTAGCGGGGTAGTGGGGGCCACCGAGGCCGTCATCGGTATGCTCGCAATCCCGGTGATGTTGAAGCACCAGTACAGCAAGAGCCTGATGTCGGGCACTATTTGTGCCAGCGGTTCACTAGGCACGGCCATACCGCCCTCCATTACGGTCGTGGTGCTAGGGCCCGTGGCGGGTGTGTCGGTGGGGTCACTGTTCAGCGGGTTATTGATTCCTGGCTTTTTGATGGCCGTGATGTTCTTGATCTACATCGTCGGTGTCGCCTATCTCAAGCCAGAGATGGCGCCGCGCATTCAGGAGCAGGAGCCGGATATTCCTTTTGGCGACAAACTGCGCATCACCTTGATTGCGTTAGTCCCTACCATGCTGCTGATTTTCACCGTGCTGGGGACCATTTTGCTGGGTATGGCAACGCCCACGGAAGCGGCTGCCTGTGGGGCGCTTGGCGCGATTATTTTGGCGGCCGCCTACCGTAATCTGTCCCTGTCGGTGCTTTGGACCTCGGCGATCAAGACCGTGAACATCTCCGCGATGATTCTCCTAATCGTAATGGGGGGCAGTATGTTTGCGGGCGTCTTTTTTGCCTCGGGTGGCATGGCGACTGTCCAAGCACTGCTAATGGACACGGGGCTAAGCCCGTGGATGATTTTGGGGCTGATTCTACTGATTGCCTTTATTGCCGGGTTTGTTCTTGATCTGATCTCGGTGGTGCTCATTATCATCCCGGTTGCCATGCCCATTGTAAGGATGCTCGGTTTCGATGAAATCTGGTTTTGCGTTGCGTTCCTGGTCGTGCTTCAAACCAGCTACCTGACACCACCATTGGCACCGGCAATTTTCTACTTGAGAGCAATCACGCCACCAGAAGTGACGCTCAAACACATGTATAAAGGTGTGGTGCCTTTTATCATTGCCCAACTGGTGGTGCTGGCATTGGTCCTGATGTTCCCAGCCATTGCCCTGTGGCTACCGGATGTGATGGGAGGGCCTTCCTGGCGCTAGCCTTTTGAAACTTCCCAGTAATGACAAGCCGCTCACTCCAGAGCGGCTTTTTATTGATCAGTCGGGCTTATTGTTAGCGTGCTAATAAATTTGTTAGACTAAGGTATTCCTTCTAACGCTACCCCGAGTGCACGTGACCGCTTGGGGGCCAGTGAACGAGTAATACCCATGACCCCTGATCAACGATTTACCCGCTGGGTGAAAATAGCCTTGGCGGCGTTTGTAGTGCTGTTCGTCTATTTCTTACTCGCCGATAGCTTTATGCCCATGACTCCGGAAGCGCGCGCGATGCGGCCCGTGACGCGTATTGCGCCGGAGCTCAGCGCGCCGGTGAAAGACGTGGTGGTGCGGGACCATCAGCGGGTGAACGCGGGCGATGTGCTGTTTCAGCTAGACCCGGCGCCGTTCGAGCTGGCACGCCAGCAGGCTGCGCTGAATCGCGAGCAGGCCGAGCAGGAGAACGCTCGGCTAACCGCCGAATTGGCGGCGGCGCGAGCCTCGCTGGCATCAGCTCAAGCCACGTTTGAAGAGCGCAGCGGTGAGCGCCACCGCGCTGAGGCGCTGTTAGGGCGGCAGGGCATCTCCCGCCAGCAGTACGAGCAGCAAGTGGCCGCCGAGCATACGGCCCAAGCTGCCGTGGCGTCTGCCCGCGCGCAAATCGATAGCCTAGAAGTGCAGCTAGGTGAAGAGGGCGACGCCAACCTGCGGCTGCGCCAGGCCGACAATGCGCTCGCCCAAGCCGAGTTAAACGTGGCCCGTGCCACGGTAAGAGCGCGGGAGGCGGGCGAAGTCACCAACCTGCAGCTACAGCCGGGGGATTACGTACAGGCCGGACAGCCCGCCGTGGCGCTGGTGGCCAGCCGTGTCGACGTCGTGGCCGATTTTCGCGAGAAAAGCTTGCGCCACGTGAAGGAAGGCGACGAAGCAACGGTGGTGTTCGATGCGCTGCCGGGACGACTGTTGGCAGGCCACGTGAGCGCGTTCGATGCCGGTGTGCGGGAAGGGCAGCAGGTGGCCGACGGGCAGCTGGTGGACATTCCGACCTCCGACCGCTGGGTGCGCGATGCCCAGCGGGTGCGTATTCACATCGCGCTGGACGAGCCTTTGGACGAGCTTCCACCCAGCGGCGCGCGGGCCACGGTGCAGCTAGTGCCCGGCGAGCACGCGCTGGCCAAGCCGTTTGCCTGGCTGCAGGCTCGGCTCGTGAGCTGGCTTCATTATGTCTACTAAATCGCCTACTCAATCAACCTCGCGTACGGGAACATCCGCTACGCGCTCAGTGCCCGCTTCCTCGGCGCTCAGTCAGAATGGGTTTAGCCAGAGCGGACTTAGCCAAAACGGACTGCGCCAGTGCCTGCGGGTCGCGGGCGGCGGCACCTTGGGGTTCATCATCAGCCAATTGATGGGCTGGAATTACGGTGTCTTCTTTACCGTCTTTCCGATGTTCTTGCTGGGGTTGGTGCCGGTGTTGAATGGCTCGATCATTCGCCAGTTTCTCTCCAACGTGAGCCTCAACGTGCTGGAGGTGAGCCTGGTGGTCGGGCTGTTAAAACACATGCCCGTGGTGATGACGCTGGTAGTGCTGGGGCTGTTTTTGCTGCGTTTCAACTTAATGGCCAAAGGCCCGCTGTTTCTGTTTGGTGCCAACGGAGTATTGACGCTCAGCATACTGCTGCACTTTGCCAGCTACCCCAGTGTGGATTTGAGCGACCTGTTGGCCAGCAACCTCATGGCCAGTGTGCTGGCGGTGTTCATCGCCATGCTGATGTACACCCTGTTCCCCGATAGGGAACCCCGCCAACCGCCACCCAGAGGCAGCAAATCGACGGCGCAAATCCGCCATGAAACCCTGATTGGCGGCATCACCGCCACGCTTTCGTTCGTAGTGTTTCAGGTGCTCGATCTGCGCGGGTCGCTCTCGGCGCAAATGGCCACCATCTTGATTCTGTTTACGCTGGGCTACTTTGGCGCGCAGGTGTCGGCGGCCAAGCGCGCGGTGGGCACGCTCTTGGGCTGTAACCTCGCGCTGGTGATGCAGCTGGCGCTCTACACCCAAAGCCACCACTTTGTGCTGGTGATTCTGCTTTATTGGCTGGGTTTGATGCTGTTTGCGCGGGAGCACATCTTGGAAGGCGGCGGTTCCGGCATCGGGTTTGGCGGGCTCACCACCATGGGCATTCTGTTCGGCCAGTCCTTGGGGCCACAGCAGGACTTGGTCTACAGCGCGCTGTATCGCTTTTCGTCCATGAGCATAGCGCTGATCGGCACGCTATCGGTGATGATTTGTCTGCACTATCTGCTCAACCGCTGGGAACCTACTCGCCTGCTCGAAAAGTAGTTGAGGTAATTTTTTAACGAGGCACTACGCTGAAAAGAGCCGCCGTCGATGTCCCATGCACGCGACGAGCGGCCTTTTCCCTCCTAACGGATTAGAGGTGTTCGTCATGGCAAGTGGCAAAGAAGACAAAGTGAAAGGCGCGGCCAACAAAGCCGCCGGGAAAGCCAAAGAAGCCGCCGGTAAGGCCACCGGCAGCAGCAAAACCGAAGCCAAAGGCAAAGCCCAGCAAGCCAAAGGCGAACTGCAAAAAGGCAAAGGCGATGCCAAGGAGGGGGCCAAGAAGAAAAAGTAATTCTCGATGGCACCCCATCAACCACCGGAGCCCAGGCTCCGGTGGCTGTTTTGGCACTTTACGTGACCCAGCGCACGATTTGCGGCTGCTATTTCACGCTTAATGGCAATGTGTCATGACTCCCCTCACTGAGGACGTGCCCCATGCCTACCATGATGAAAGCGGCAATTTTCGTTGAACCCGGCCGCATCGAAATCGACGATAAACCCATCCCCGAGATTGGTCCGAACGATGCCCTCATGCGCATCACCACCACCACCATCTGTGGTACCGATGTTCATATCTTAAAAGGCGAATACCCGGTAGAGCGCGGTTTAACCATCGGCCACGAGCCCGTGGGGGTGATTGAAAAACTCGGTGCCAACGTCAAAGGCTACCAAGAAGGCCAGCGGGTGATTGCTGGCGCGATTTGCCCCAGTTTCACCTCTTACGCCTGCCAGGACGGTTGTTGTGCACAGGATGGCGGCCACCACAGCCACGGCTACAAGCCCATGGGCGGCTGGCGCTTTGGGAACACCATCGATGGTGCCCAGGCGGAGTACCTGCTGGTGCCCGATGCCCAAGCGAACCTCTCGCCCGTCCCCGATGGCCTAACCGACGAACAGGTGCTGATGTGCCCAGACATTATGTCGACGGGGTTTGCCGGTGCGGAATCCGCAGGCATTAAAATAGGCGATACGGTGGTGGTGTTTGCCCAAGGGCCAATTGGCCTGTGCGCCACCGCAGGCGCGCGGCTGCGGGGGGCGGGCATGATTATCGCCGTAGACGGTGTGGATGAGCGCCTGCACATGGCCAAGCAGATGGGCGCGGATGTAACGCTGGATTTCCGCAAGGTCGATGTGGTGGAAGAGGTGCTGAAACTCACCGGTGGTCGGGGGGTAGACGCCGCCATCGAAGCGCTGGGCCTACAGCAAACTTTTGAGGCCGCGCTACGGGTGCTAAAACCCGGCGGCACGCTCTCGAGCCTGGGGGTCTACTCCGAAGACCTCACCCTTCCGCTGGGTGCGTTTTGTGCAGGGCTGGGCGATCATAAAATCATTACCTCGCTGTGCCCGGGCGGCAAAGAGCGCATGCGCAGGCTGATGAGCATGATCGCATCAGGCCGCATAGATCTGGGCCCGCTAGTTACGCACCGCTACGCGCTGGAGGAGATCGTGGAAGCCTACGACCTCTTCTCCCACCAGCGCGATGGCGTGCTAAAAGTGGCGCTTAGCGCTGGCTAAGCGCCACCGGTAGCGGGCTATACCTCTTGGTACAGCTCGCTACCTTCCCGGCGGAATTTCTCCGCCTGCTCCTGCATACCGCGCTTAACTGCTTCGGCGTCGCTTTCAGCGGCGTTTTCCGGGGTGCGGTCGCGGTAGGTGTCGCGTACTTCCTGGCTGATCTTCATGGAGCAGAACTTCGGCCCGCACATGGAGCAGAAGTGGGCTACCTTGGCGGAGTCCTTCGGCAGGGTTTCATCGTGGTATTCCCTGGCGGTGTCCGGGTCCAGCCCCAGGTTGAACTGGTCTTCCCAGCGGAATTCGAAGCGCGCCTTGGAAAGGGCGTTGTCGCGACGCTGGGCCGCCGGGTGGCCCTTGGCCAAATCCGCCGCGTGGGCGGCAATCTTGTAGGTGATGATACCGGTTTTGACGTCGTCCTTGTTGGGCAGGCCCAGGTGCTCTTTCGGCGTCACGTAGCAGAGCATCGCGCAGCCAAACCAGCCAATCATCGCCGCCCCAATGCCCGAGGTAATGTGGTCGTAGCCGGGGGCGATATCCGTCACCAGTGGGCCAAGCGTATAGAAGGGCGCTTCGTCGCAGCACTCTAGCTGCTTGTCCATGTTCTCTTTCACCAGGTGCATGGGCACGTGGCCGGGGCCTTCGATCATCACCTGCACGTCGTGCTTCCAAGCAATCTTGGTCAGTTCACCCAAGGTTTCGAGTTCAGCAAACTGCGCTTCATCGTTGGCATCGGCAATGGAGCCGGGGCGCAGGCCGTCGCCCAGTGAGAACGCCACATCGTACTGCTTGCAGATCTCGCAGATCTCCTCAAAGTGGGTGTACAGGAAGCTCTCCTGATGGTGATACAAGCACCACTTCGCCATGATGGAACCGCCACGGCTGACGATGCCGGTGACACGGTTGGCGGTGAGCGGCACGTAGCGCAGCAACACCCCCGCGTGGATGGTGAAGTAATCCACCCCCTGCTCCGCCTGCTCGATCAGCGTATCGCGGAAGATTTCCCAGGTGAGGTTTTCGGCAATGCCGTTGACCTTCTCCAGCGCCTGATAGATGGGCACCGTGCCAATCGGCACCGGCGAGTTGCGGATGATCCACTCGCGGGTTTCATGGATGTTCTGGCCGGTGGAGAGGTCCATGATGGTATCCGCCCCCCAGCGGATGCCCCAGGTCATCTTGTCCACTTCCTCCTCGATGGAAGAGGTGACCGCCGAGTTGCCCAGGTTGCCGTTGATCTTCACCAGGAAGTTGCGGCCAATGATCATCGGCTCGCTTTCCGGGTGGTTGATGTTGTTGGGAATGATCGCCCGCCCGCGAGCCACCTCATCGCGCACGAACTCCGGGGTGATCTCCTTGGGCAGGCTGGCGCCGAAGCTCTGGCCCGCATGCTGATGGCCCAGAATGCGCTCTACTTCTGCCGTTCCCAACGCTTGGCGGCGCTGGTTTTCCCGCAGGGCAATGAACTCCATTTCCGGCGTGATGATGCCCTGGCGGGCGTAGTGCAGCTGGGTCACGTTCTTGCCCGCTTTCGCCCGGCGGGGTGTGCGGCTTAAATCAAAGCGCAGCTGGGCAAGGGTAGGGTCGTTGGCGCGGCGCTGGCCATACTGGCTGGTGGGGCCATCCAAAAACTCGGTGTCGTTGCGCTCTTCGATCCAGGCCCGGCGCAGCTCCGGCAGGCCCTGGCGCAAATCGATGCGGGCGTTAGGGTCGGTGTAGGGGCCGGAAGTGTCGTACACCAGCAGCGGCGGGTTCTGCTCATCCACGCCGCTGGTTTTGGTGGGCGAGAGGGAGATTTCCCGAAACGGCACGCGAATATCCGGCCGCGAGCCTTCCACGTACACCTTGCGCGAGCCGGGCAGCGGCGCCACGGCGGCGGCATCGACCTGGGCGGTTTCGGCTAAAAAGTGCGCGGTGTTGCTTTTGACGGTCTTGGTCATGACGGTTGCTCTGTGTTGTAGGAGGTTATTCAGAAAGGTCTATACCCATCTGCCAGAAGTCGATTTCCAGGCGGGTGGCATCGCGGAAGATCTTGCTCAGCTCAGCAAAACGGGCGGGGGCGATATCCGCCAGGCGGGCATCGAGCCACGCAAGCTCTGCCTGCATGGCGGCCTGAAACTCCTCGCCTTCGTACATGGCGATCCAGGCATCGAACGGGTTCTGCGCGCCGCGCAGCGTAGAAGACTGCGCGTTGAGCCAGTTGGCGATTTCGCCGTAGCCCACCAGGCACGGGGCCAGCGCCACGTGCAAATCCAGCAGGTCGCCACGGTTGCCGGTATCCAGCACGTAGCGGGTGTAGGCCAATGTGGCGCGGGCTTCGGGGAGTTCGGCAAGCTCCTGTTCGCTGATGCCCCACTCCTGGCAAAAGCCCACGTGCAGGCCCAGCTCCACATCCACAATGGCTTTCAGTCCTTCATGGGCCTGGCGCAAATCCGCTAGGGTGGGGCTTTTGTAGGCGGCCAACGCGTAGGCGCGGGCGAAGTGAATCAGGAACAGGTAATCCTGTTTCAGGTAGTGGCGAAACGACGCCTCAGGCAGCGTGGCGTTGGCCAGCTGGCGCACGAAGTCGTGCTCGATATAGGCGCGCCAATCTTGCTGGCAAGCGGTGGTGAGATCGGTAAAGCGGTAGCCCATTGTGTGCCTCCGGGGGGTAATGATCCGGAGGGCGGGCGAGAAAGATCGAGGGAGTGGCACGGAAGGGTGGCGTAAAGGAGCGCCGCGGCCATCGCTTGATCCCTACGCCGGTACCCGCGCGCTCGTAAAAGAGCAGCGCATTAGCCGGATCAGGTTCAGCGGGACCAGCGCTCGGTAGCCAAAAGCCCACCCTGCGCCATCTCAGCCGGATATCACCGGCACCCCGTCAAGCTGTTCGTCGATGGAGTGTAGGAGGCGGGTGGGGGAGATGCAAGGGGGCGCTAACTTGATAGACCACGGGCTTCATTGAAGGATGACTATCCTTCACTAACCCAATGGACTTCTAACGCCCGCAAAGCCATTGCCGAGCACATGGGTGTATATCTGGGTGGTTTCGATACTTTTGTGGCCCAGCAGCTCTTGAACGGTGCGAATGTCAGTACCTTGGCTTAGTAGTTGAGTGGCGAAACTGTGCCGCAAGGAATGGCATGAGCCAGGGCGTGTTAAAGAAGATGAGCGCATGGCATATTTGACGGCTCTCTGGACGGCAGAGGCATGAATGTGATGTAGAACGACGCGGCCCCGCTCATCGAAACAAGGCTTGGAGGAAGGGAATAGCCACTGCCATGCAAGTGAAACACCTGCGTTCGGGTATTTACGGTCCAGAGCATAAGGCAGTGACACAGGAATAGCGTTGTCTTCAATGCGAGCGTTCAGCTGTTGTTCTGCCATTTGTATATGCGTATGTAATGGCTGGATACACGAAGGTGGCAGTAGCGTGGTGCGGTCTTTGTTGCCTTTGCCAGAATACACAGTGATGATTTGCCGTGAGAAATCAATATCTTTGACGCGAAGCCGACAAGCTTCGGAGACACGTAAACCTGAGCCGTACATCAGTGAGGCCATGAGAAGCATAGAGCCAGACAAGTGCTGAAATACCTCCATTACCTCCTGATG
Source organism: Halomonas sp. MMH1-48 (assembly GCF_022348105.1). Taxonomy (NCBI): domain Bacteria; kingdom Pseudomonadati; phylum Pseudomonadota; class Gammaproteobacteria; order Oceanospirillales; family Halomonadaceae; genus Halomonas; species Halomonas sp. MMH1-48. The sequence goes on along the minus strand of NZ_JAKRFL010000008.1, from coordinate 1,660 downwards.
GGAAAGCACTACTGGTAAGCGCTGAGGGCGCTTGGCTCGGCTAAATTGACCAATCTCTCCAAGCGGTTGCTCCAGCACGTGGCGATAAAGAAAGACGATGGCATTGAGTGCTTGATTCTGTGTCGCCGCCGCCACGTGCCTTTCGATTGCCAGATACTCCAAAAATTGCCGTACTTCATGATCTGTTAGGGTAGCAGGGTGTTGTAAGTTATTGAACCGAATGTAAAAGCGAATCCAGTAGCAATAGGTTTTCTCGGTGCGCAAGCTATAGCGCTTGACCCTCATGGTTGCCTTGACGCGTTCCATCAGTTTCATAGCAGGATGCCTCAATAATACTGTATATAAAAACAGTATTATTGAGACGAGCAAAACGCGCAAGCCCGCGAATGTTGGCTATATCGCCGAAATTCTCTTTGCACGCTGTAGAATCAATGAGGTAGATTCAATTTGCTGGCTATGAAACCTCAGTCATTGTGATGTCACGTTCATTGAGGTTTCATGGCAGGGGGTATAATCACTGTTAGCCCTTTAGGAGTCTATTTTGACAGAGCAAAAGAAAGATGGATTTTACTTGGAACCATATAAGAGCGTTCACGCCACAGAAAATTGGTTTAAGAACTTAAAATTTCTGGGGAAAGGTGGGAATGGGACTGCATTTTTAGTTATGGCTACTGATGGGCCTTTGCGAGGCGGTCTGTTTGCCTTAAAAGTCTTCCATATGCTTTCTTCTGAAAGGAGGCAGGAAAGATTTCTTGAAGAGGTAAAATTTCTCAAATCTAGCAATCACCCAAATTTAATGAAGCAATTAGACGAAGGAACGTATGCAGGTCACCCTTTTGTCGTACAAGACTATATGCCAAAAACGCTTCACCGAGAGCTAGACGGAAAATCGATTGAATTTGGCAAGGCATTGTTATTTTCCTGCCAATTGCTTTCTGCTTTGCAGGCATTGCATTCCCAATCTTTCATACATCGAGATATAAAGCCTCAAAACATATTTGTCGATAATCTAACTATCTACATGGGTGACTTTGGGTTACTCAAAAAGATAGACACGGCACATGACGAACAAGACAGGAATGACTTTGAGGGGTATTTTGCGATGCCGAAATACTACCGCACGCCAGAATTGGTTGCTTACGCCAAAAGGCAAGGTGCACTAGATCTGAGGTCAGACATCTTCCAGCTAGGCCTTGTTATTGCTCAAATGTTCACTGGTAGAAATCCTCTCGTGTATATGGAAGATAGCCTGTCTGATATAGAGCTGGAAAACATTGGGCACGTCCCGGGGAAGCATGGGGGGCTAGTAGCCAAAACCATAATGGAAATGACCTCTCTCAAACCAGAAAACAGGTGCTCCATAAGCACAGCACTTGGACGTTTCACAGGTCTTGTTGAGACTTATGCAAAAGAATATGAGGCGTTTCATGGCGTATCTTTCATGGGCTAACAAGTCAAAGCACTCGGACGTCGCTACGCTCCGCCGGTGTTTGAAGCGTTAAGGGCAGAAGGAGAGTCGAGTGCGGGATGAGCACGTAGAGTATTTCTCGCAGTTCCTCGGTGAATTTCAAGGGGAGACCGATCGGGGCGCGGCCTTGGTCGGCGCGGCTTTGATCGATGAGCGGTTACACAGACTTTTAGAGTCGCATTTTGTTGCGTG